>NZ_MUXZ01000007.1:5619-72169 GCF_002015075.1 Canicola haemoglobinophilus | reverse complement strand
CGTTAAGTTGAAATAGGTGTTTACACAGAATTTGGGATGGGGTCTTTAGCCTTTGATGCTCCAAGATTGAATATGTTCTTTTGCTCCTGAAATATTAGCTAATAGCCAAATTCTACAAAACTACAAAACGAAATAGAGGAATATAAAACTCCTCCAAATTCCACCGCACTTCCAATTATTTTGTTAATAAATCCAAGGCTTCTTGATATTTATCAACGGTTTTTTGAATAACATCTGCTGGGACTTTTGGCGCTGGGGCTTGTTTGTTCCAACCACTGTTTTCTAACCAATCACGTACAAACTGTTTATCAAAAGACGGAGGATTTGTGCCTTCTTGATAGGTTGCTACTGACCAAAAACGGCTTGAGTCTGGGGTTAACACTTCGTCCATTAACGTTAATACGCCATTTTCATCTAAGCCAAATTCAAATTTGGTATCACAAATAATAATGCCTTTTGTTAGGGCATATTCAGCAGCTTCTTTATATAATGCAATGGCTTTTTCTTTCACTTGTTTAGCAAGTTCTGCACCAATTAATTCTTCACATTCTGCATAACTGATATTGATATCGTGGTCGCCTACTGCGGCTTTGCTTGATGGTGTGAAAATAGGTTCTGGCAATTTGCTCGCTTCGACTAAACCTTCTGGCAATTCTAAGCCACAAATTGTGCCTGTGGCTTTATAATCTTTCAGGCCTGATCCCGTTAAATAACCACGCACAATACTTTCAATTTTGATTGGGGTGAGGCGATTACAAACCACTGCACGATCTTTAACTAAATCAGCTTCTTCTTTAGGCAATACATCATAAACGGTTTCGCCCGTAAAATGATTTGGCATTATATGAGCTAATTTTTTAAACCAAAAATTAGAGATTTGAGTCAGAATTTCTCCTTTACGAGGAATAGGATCATCTAAAATCACATCGAATGCCGACAAACGATCTGTTGCAACCATTAACATACGTTGATCATCAATTTCGTATAAATCACGAACCTTACCCGAATAAATTTTTTTCAAACTAAGTTGTGTCATATGCTTACCTTTTTGGCTTATTAATAAAATCAGGCGCTATTCTACCTCAGCCCACTTTAGTTACGCAAACGATTACGTTAATTTTAATACTAGGATATAAAACATAAAAAGATTGAGAAGAGTGTTATTTTAGGGGAAAATATGCAGCTCTAAATTCACTGATAAATCATCTTAAAAAATGTCTTTAAATAATTATCCACAACAAGTTAACAAACGCCGCACTTTTGCGATTATTTCTCACCCCGATGCGGGTAAAACCACTATCACAGAAAAAGTATTACTGTACGGAAATGCCATTCAAAAAGCAGGCTCAGTAAAGGGCAAAGGTTCACAGGCTCATGCTAAATCTGACTGGATGGAAATGGAAAAACAACGTGGGATTTCTATTACTACTTCTGTCATGCAATTCCCTTATAACGATTGTTTAGTCAATTTGCTTGATACACTGGGACATGAGGATTTCTCGGAAGATACCTACCGCACTTTAACGGCGGTTGATAGCTGTTTAATGGTGATTGATTCGGCTAAAGGGGTTGAAGAACGTACAATTAAGCTCATGGAAGTCACCCGTTTGCGTGATACGCCAATTTTGACTTTTATGAACAAACTTGACCGTGATATTCGTGATCCAATGGAATTATTAGACGAAGTAGAAAGTGTACTGAATATCCATTGTGCACCTATTACTTGGCCGATTGGTTGCGGTAAATTATTTAAAGGGGTTTATCATTTATATAAAGATGAAACCTATTTATACCAAACAGGTCAAGGGCATACCATTCAAGATGTGCGTATTGTGAAAGGGTTAAACAGCCCTGAATTAGATGCAGCAGTCGGCGAAGATCTGGCACAACAACTACGTGATGAATTGGAATTAGTGAAAGGTGCGTCTAATGAATTTGATCATGATTTATTTATTAGCGGTGAATTAACGCCAGTTTTCTTTGGTACCGCTTTGGGTAACTTCGGGGTAGATCATTTCCTTGATGGTTTAACTGAATGGGCACCAGCACCGCAAGCTCGTCAAGCGGATAGCCGTTTAGTTGAAAGTGCGGAAGAAAAATTAACAGGTTTTGTGTTTAAAATCCAAGCTAATATGGATCCAAAACACCGAGATCGTGTCGCCTTTATGCGTGTGGTGTCGGGTAAATATGAAAAAGGCATGAAACTGAAACATGTGCGTATTGGCAAAGATGTGGTGATTTCGGATGCACTTACTTTTATGGCTGGCGACCGCTCCCATGCTGAAGAAGCCTATGCTGGCGATATTATCGGCTTACATAATCATGGCACTATTCAAATTGGCGATACCTTTACACAAGGGGAAGATTTAAAATTCACAGGTATTCCTAACTTTGCCCCTGAATTATTCCGCCGTATTCGTTTAAAAGATCCACTCAAACAAAAACAATTACTTAAAGGCTTAGTACAACTTTCTGAAGAAGGTGCGGTGCAAGTTTTCCGCCCATTAACAAACAATGACTTGATCGTTGGTGCGGTGGGTGTACTTCAGTTTGATGTGGTGGTTTCTCGCTTAAAATCGGAATATAACGTTGAAGCTATTTATGAAGCCGTAAATGTGGCAACAGCTCGTTGGGTAGAATGTGCTGATGCGAAAAAATTTGAGGAATTTAAGCGTAAAAACGAACAGCATTTAGCCCTAGACGGTGGCGACAACCTCACTTATATCGCACCAACAATGGTGAATTTGAATTTGGCACAAGAACGTTACCCTGATGTAACCTTCTTTAAAACCAGAGAACATTAATCTACAAAGAGCGGAAGGATTTTCGCTCTTTTTCTTTGTTAATTAAAAATGATGACATCTGAAACTAAACCATTTTTCATGCCAACAGGGCATTTTTCTATGTCTTTAGGATTAGGCGGCTTAACATTGGCTTGGCGACAAGCAGAAATGTTATTTCCTTATGCTAGCTTGGTTGAGCAAGATTTGACCATTTTATCCGTGGGAAGTTGGGCTCTATTTATATTGCTATACCTTTACAAAATATTGAAATACTATGAGCAAGTACAGCAAGAGCTTAGCGATCCTATTCGTGTTTGCATTCTGGCACTTATTCCTCTTAGTTCAATGGTGATTGGAGCAATATTGTATAAAAATTATGCTTTAGTGGGGAAAAGCCTGATTTTGCTTAGCGTTGCTGGACAAACAATTTTTAGTGTCATTTATATTGGGGGCTTTTTAAAAGGCAAAAGCTTCAATGAAGAAGCAATACAGCCCACCTTCTATCTACCAACCATTGCGGTTAATTTTACTAGTGGTGCTTGTTTAGCTTTAATTGGCTTAGTGGATTTAGCTTATGTTTATTTAGGCACAGGCTTTCTTTCTTGGATCTTTTTTGAGCCAATTATGCTACAACGCTTACGCTTAAATGAATTCTATGCTCCACTACGCCCAACCCTTGGCATTGTATTAGCCCCTGCATTTGTTGGCTCTTCTGCTTATTTGTCAATCAACGGCGGCGAATTAGATCTTTGGGTAAAATTACTTTGGGGATATGGCTTATTACAGCTCTTTTTTATGTTACGCCTTTTGCCTTGGATTGCTGAAAAAGGCTTTACCCTCTCTTTCTGGGCATTCTCATTCGGTTTGGCTGCAATAGCAAATGATGCAATAGTTTTTATCAACAAAGGAAATTATCCAATTATTGGCACCGCACTTTTTGTGTTCGCCAATATGGGTTTTGCTTTCTTGCTGATAATTACGCTGAAAACTTTGTGGAAAAGGGAGTTTTGGTTGAAGTAAAAAAATTGATCTAGTGAGCATTGCCACTAGATCAATTTAAACGAAATAGCTAGATATAATGTGCAAAATCTTAACTTTGCTCTCTACACATTAACTCTCTTGTATTTCTTCATTTTTTCCTACCGCACTTTTTATGGTTAATTGAATTTCAGTAGAAATAATTCTGTCGAGAATATCGCTTATCTCATTCAATTTATCTGTGATAGCAACGCCATTTTCATCAAAATAATCATTGGATTTTAAGCTACCAATAAACGCCGAGAACACAGCTTTATCGAAAAACTCTGGCGCATTAATCCCATGCAATACGGATAAACGCTGCGCAATAGATTGACTTTCTTTCTCTAAAGTCGCTCTTGCAATAGTTGGATCATCTTGCAAAATACTGATTGTAATGTAGTAACGTTGTAAAATTTCACGTACGCCAGCCATCCACAATTGCAAGGTTCTTACTCTCTCTTTATTAATTGAAATAAAGTTTTCTGCACATTGAATTAGTCGTTGGCGGTTAAACTCAGCAATAATTTTTTCAACTTGCTCATCTAATTCATCCGCAGCGAAATGTAAAAATAACTCTCCTTTTAAGAATGGGTAAATTTTACTGACCGCCTCTAACACTAAATCCTTTTGGATTGCGCCATGATGAAACACAATGCTTGCCACTAAAGAAGGTAAAACAAGAAGGTGTTGGATATTGTTACGATAATAGGTCATCAGTACAGCAGCTGAGCGCTCTAAACGTAACATTTCGCCAAAATTATCTTTTTCTACAATTAATCCAACTCGTTCTAGCCCCAGTACATGCTCAAGCATTTCTTCCGGTTTTTCACTTGGTACAATAACATCCTTAGCATAAGGGACCTTTTGTAAAAAGAGCTGATAACTTTCTAATTGCTCTAAAAGCTGTTCACGTGATAATGCACGCTGGCGAGAAGATAAAAGTGCGGTGCCTGTTAAGTTCATCGCATTTACTGCCGCTGCCTTATTGATATTAGTCATCACTTGATTTGACACTGCATCAACCGCTGTACTAAACCATTGAGGGCGCTCCTCTTGTAAATCATCTTTCCATTCAGGGAAATGCTGATTTAAATAATTACTTAATGTAATAGGTTCACCAAAGTTTACATACCCTTGTCCTAAGTTACGCAATTTACGAATAACTCGTAGTACTAAACCTGCATTTTCTTTCTCTTTTGCTGCACCACGAAGCTCTTTTGCGTAAGTATCCACTTCCAATACATGTTCATAACCCACATAAACAGGCACAACAGAAATTGGTCTAATTTGACTTTGTTGTAATGCTTGCAATGTCATCGACATCATGCCCGTTTTCGGTGCTAATAGACGCCCCGTTCTAGAGCGACCTCCCTCAATAAAAAACTCAACGGAGTAGCCGCGATGGAACAATTCAGCTAAATACTCACGGAAAATAGTGGAATATAAACGATTTCCTTTGAAAGTGCGGCGAATAAAGAAGGCACCTCCACGGCGGAACATGGTGCCTACTGGCCAGAAGTTGAGATTAATACCTGCGGCAATATGTGGTGGTACTAAGCCTTGATGATATAGCACATAAGATAATAATAGATAATCAATATGGCTGCGATGACAAGGCACATACACAATTTCATGTCCGTCCAAAGCTAATTTACGTACACGATCCGCATTTTGTACATCGATACCTTGATACAATTTATTCCATAGCCAGCCTAAAAAACGATCTGCAACACGCAATCCTTCATAATTTACGTTTGCAGCAATCTCATCCAAAATTTTATAAGCTTCTTTATGTGCTTTTTCTTCACTTATCTTCTTACTTTTAGCTTCATCTGCGATTGCATTAAGAATTGCTGGCGACTGCAGTAATTTATTAAACATCGCTTGGCGATTTGGTAAACGAGGACCTGTAGCAGACATTCTTTGCTTAGAAAAATGGATTTTTGCAACACGAGCTAATTTCAATGCAATACTCTCATCCGTTCCATGTTCCTCGACCATATAACGAAGAGAAACAGCTTGTGAAAAACGGACAAATGTATCACGCCCAAACCAAATAGCCGCTGCTGTTTTCTGAACACTGTTTAACAAGCGAAGCTTTGGTAATCCGCCTTGTTTTTCATGACCCGGAGAACGTCCCCATAGCACTGAAACTGGCACTAACTGTACGTTTAAATCCGCTAAAGTGCGGTGCAATTCAAGATATTTTTCAAAGACTTGAATTGTTTCTGGTTTAGCGACTTTCGATTTAAAGAAACGACGTCCTTCATCTAAAAAAACATAACGAGGTAATTTTTGACCTGCTAATTCATTAATCTCTAAAGGATCTGGCAAACCCAAGCTTAAACAGTTGCGGCGAACAATAACAAGATCCGTTTGTGAGGTATAAGGCAATAAATAAACAATGGGTTGATTAAGATCTAATGCTAATTCTTCAATAGGTTTTTGAGGTATAGGATTATTTTTTACTAAAAAAGAGAGGGGTAAAGATAATAGGTTACGATAAAAATTAAGAATACTTGACATAAAAACGTCCATTAACTCACTAAGCTTATTTGCGATGAGGGCTATTTTAGCAAAAAAAATATTTTTTTATTAACTAATTTATTGAAAGTAAAGATTGATGTAATTCGATTTCTGTATATAATATCATATATTCTGTATATAAAAACAGGGAGTAAAATATGGGATCTATGAAAGCATTAACCGCCCGTCAGCAAGAAGTATTTGATCTAATAAAACGTCATATTGAAAGCACAGGAATGCCACCAACAAGAGCCGAAATATCTAAAGAACTAGGATTTCGCTCACCAAATGCAGCAGAAGAACATTTAAAAGCCTTAGCGCGTAAAGGCGTTATTGAAATTGTATCAGGCGTATCTCGTGGAATTAGGTTATTAACCGACACAGAAGAAGAGCCTGAACAAGAAGGATTACCCCTTATTGGACGTGTTGCCGCTGGTGAACCAATCTTAGCCGAGCAACATATTGAAGCTACTTACCGCGTTGATGCCAATATGTTTAAACCACAAGCTGACTTTTTGTTGAAAGTTTATGGGCAATCAATGAAAGATGTTGGTATTTTAGATGGCGACTTACTCGCAGTTCACAGCACAAAAGATGTGAGAAATGGACAAATAGTGGTAGCTCGAATTGAAGATGAAGTGACGGTAAAACGCCTTAAACGTAAAGGCTCAATCATTTACTTACATGCAGAAAATGAAGAGTTTGAACCTATTGTAGTCGATCTTACTCAACAACCTTACTTTGAAATTGAAGGTATTGCAGTGGGGATTATTCGTAATAATGCTTGGATGTAAGTGACTTTACTGAATATCAATCTAATATAGAAATACCCCAACAAATATTTGTTGGGGTATTTCTATCTAACATTTATCTCTTACAAATTTCAGAATCCGCAAAAAAATAAGCTATTTCACGTTGCGCATTTTCCAAGCTATCTGAACCATGAACAGAATTTTTGGTTTGATTGACGGCAAATTCATGACGTAGTGTGCCTTCTTCTGCCAATTCTGGATTGGTTACCCCCATAAAAGTGCGGTAGTCTTTTATGGCATTTTCCTTCTGTAACACCAAAACGACCACTGGCGCAGACAGCATATACTCAATTAAACGAGCAAAAAATTCTCTGCCTTGATGTTCTGCATAAAATCCCTCTGCTTGTTCTTGATTTAAATGCAACATCTTCATAGCAAGAATTTGAAAGCCTTTTTCCTCTAAACGAGCAATAATTTTACCTATTAAATTCCGCTCAACTGCATCGGGTTTAATAATTGCTAAAGTTTGTTCTAATGCCATTAGTTCCTCCGCTATTTATCTGCTTTATTTAATAAAAAATTCGCCAAGGTTTGTACCCCAATGCCTGTTGCCCCCGTTGCCCATAAATCACTTGCTGATTTACGATAAGTGGCAGAGCAATCAATATGTAACCAATTTTGTTGATAGTTTTCCACAAAATAAGATAGAAATGCCGTTGCTGTACTTGCACCAGCACCCACAGGAACAGTTCCAATATTCGCAATATCCGCAAAAGATGAGCTAATTTGGCTACGATGCAATTCCTCGAAAGGCAAGCGCCAAAATGCTTCCCCTACAGTCTGAGCACAATCTAAAAATTCTTGTGCCAATTTATTATCCATGGAAAGTACCGCATGATAATCATTGCCAACAGCAATTTTTGCTGCACCAGTTAAGGTTGCACAATCAATCATAAATTCAGGTTTGGCTAAATCAGCATCAATTAAACCATCGGCAAGAACTAAGCGCCCCTCCGCATCAGTATTAAGAATTTCCGCCGTTACGCCATTTCGATATTGAATAATATCGCCCAATTTAAAGGCATTGTGGCTAACCATATTTTCCGCACAGCATAAAAATAACTTAACTCGCTTGTTAAGTCCGCCAGCTATCGCCATGCCTAATGCACCCGTTAAAAGCGCTGCACCACCCATATCTGTGCGCATTGAACTCATCGCATCACTAGGCTTAATACTATAGCCACCACTATCAAATGTAATTCCTTTACCTACTAAGCAAACGAGCACTGGTGCATTTTCATCGCCAGTAGGGTTAAAATCAAGTTGTAGCATTGTGGGTACATTTTCTGAGCCTTTGCCCACTTGCCAGATCCCTTGATAATTCTTCTCGGCAAGCTCTTGCCCTGAAATAATCTGAAAAGAGACCGCACTTTCATCAGCAAAAAGGCTTGCTTGCTCAGTAATAAATTGCGCTGCACGTCTTGCTAATTCAATAGGTGTAATAACAGAAGAAGGGAGATTGATGATTTCACGCACAAAATCACCACATTGAATGCGAGCAAAAAGTTCAGCCTGTGGCTCATCTTCCAAATGGGGAAACTCAATAACATAATCTTGTTTAGCTGTATAAAAGCCTTGATAAAATGCCCAACAATTTTCTAATTCCCATTCTGCACCAACAAGTTCAACCTCTTTTATCCCCTGATTGCGTAATTTTCTAGCTGCTTTTTGAATTGAGGAAAGTGCGGTGCTTTTTGCATGAATCTTTACTTGTTCATTATTAAAACTAATTAACGCTTTTTTGCCCCATTGTTCACTTGCTGGGTTTACATCGATCTTAACCTGCATACTTTATCCTTAAATTGAGTTGATAAAAAAACTGACATAGGCTGCACTATACCAGTTTTTCATAAGGTGACAATAATGAAGATTAGAATTAAATTCTAATTAGCGTAAAAAAGCAGGAATATTTCTTTCATATTCTGCAATTTTATCTTCATGTTGTAAGGTCAAACCGATATTATCCAAACCATTCAACAAGCAATGGCGACGGAATTCGTCTAATTCAAAATGATAGATTTTTTCGCCTACATTAACAGTCATTTTTTCCAAATCAATATGAATTTGCTTTCCTTCATTTGCCCAAACCCATTGGAAGATTTCTTCTACTTCCTCTTCTGTTAAGCGAATTGGCAACATGTGATTGTTTAAACTGTTGTTATAGAAAATATCAGCGAAACTTGGGGCGATCATCACTTTAAAACCATAATCTGCTAATGCCCAAGGGGCGTGTTCTCTTGATGAGCCACAACCTAAGTTTTTACGAGCCAATAAAATCGTTGCTCCTTGATATTGTGGATAATTCAGCACAAACTCTGGATTAGGCTGAGTGCCTTCTACATCAAGATAACGCCATTCATGAAATAAATGTTTGCCAAATCCTACTCTGGTAATCGCCTGCAAAAATTGCTTTGGAATAATTGCATCTGTATCCACATTTGCTGCATCAAGAGGAACCACCAAACCCGAATGTTGTTTAATACCTGCCATAATTCCTCCTTAATTTAATTCCACATGACGAATATCAACAAATTTACCAAATACAGCGGCTGCGGCTGCCATAGCTGGACTAACTAAATGGGTACGCCCATTACGCCCTTGTCTTCCCTCAAAGTTGCGGTTACTGGTTGAAGCACAGCGTTCCCATTCGCCCAAACGGTCATCATTCATACCTAAGCACATAGAACAGCCCGGATTACGCCATTCCGCACCAGCTTCAATAAAGATTTTATCTAATCCTTCTTTTTCCGCTTGCTCTTTCACTAAGCCAGAACCGGGAACCACCAACACGCGTTTAACATTTTCTGCTTTCTTACGGCCTTTCATCACAGCCGCCGCCGCACGCAAATCTTCAATACGAGAATTGGTACAAGAACCGATAAATACCTGATCTACGCTAACATCTTTAAAGGAAGTTTCTGGCTCTAAACCAATATAAGCAAGGGCTTTTTCTGCTGAGGATTTGGTCACAGGATCTTGCATTTCTGCTGGATTAGGTACCACTTGATCAATACCGATCACTTGCCCTGGGTTAGTTCCCCAAGTCACTTGCGGTGCAATGTCTTTTGCTTCTAATACCACCACAGTATCAAACTCTGCACCTTCATCGGTTTGCAAAGTTTTCCAATATGCTACCGCATCTTCCCAATCTTGCCCTTTTGGTGCATAAGGACGATCTTTTAAATAAGCGAAAGTCGTTTCATCTGGTGCAATAAGCCCCGCTTTTGCTCCCATTTCAATCGCCATATTACAAACTGTCATGCGACCTTCCATAGAAAGATCACGAATAGCCTCGCCACAAAACTCGACCACATGCCCTGTGCCGCCTGCCATGGTGGTTTTACCGATAATCGCAAGAATAATATCTTTCGCAGTAATGCCTTCTGCCACTTTGCCTCGCACTTCAATTTTCATGCTTTTTGCTCTAGCCTGCTTTAATGTTTGGGTAGCAAGAACGTGCTCTACTTCAGAAGTACCAATACCAAACGCCAAAGCACCAAAAGCACCGTGAGTTGCTGTATGTGAATCACCACAAACAATGGTCATTCCGGGTAAAGTTAAGCCTTGCTCAGGCCCCATAACATGAACGATCCCTTGTTGTTTACTGTTCATATCGAATAAGGAAATTCCCGTCGCTTTACAGTTTTTATCCAACTCCAACACCTGAATTTTTGCCTGACCTTCTAATTTATTTACATCACGCACTTGAGTTGAAATACTGTGATCCATTGTGCCGAAGGTTTTATTAACTTGACGCACTTCACGTCCAGCTACACGCAAACCGTCAAAGGCTTGTGGTGAAGTCACTTCATGAATTAAGTGACGGTTAATATATAAAATTGGCGTTTCGCCTGCTTCTTTATGAACGATATGTGCGTCAAAAAGTTTTTGGTAAAGAGTTTTAGCCATAAGGTTTCCTAATTTCTTAATTCATTATTATTTTTATTGATATATTGCGGTTATTTTACTTGTCACTTTCTTTGCTTGTGCAAAGAAAGTAACCAAAGACAAACGCTTGCGTTTGAACGTTGCCTATGGCAACGACACGAAGTGCGAGCGTATACGAGTAAACACACCCCGCTAAGCCTTTTTTCCTCATTCCATTTATATTTTTTAAACGGAAAATTTGTAAACTCGCTTCGCTCAAACAGTACAAATTTTCCTAAAAATATAAATTGCATTCGGCGGCTTAGAAGGGGAACTATTCATTCATTAAATCGCCTGTGCAATTAAAGTGCCCATTTCTGCGGTTGAAATTGGGGTTGAGTTATCTGCTAAGTCGGCGGTGCGGTAGCCAGAACTGAGGACATTTTGCACCGCACTTTCAATGGCATCTGCTGCCTGATTTAAGTTAAAGCTATAACGCAACATCATTGCTGCTGATAAAATCTGAGCGATTGGGTTTGCGATGCCTTTGCCTGCAATATCTGGTGCACTTCCGCCAGCAGGTTCATATAAACCAAAGCCATTTTCATTTAAGCTCGCTGAAGGCAACATTCCCATTGAGCCAGTAATCATTGCTGCTTCATCAGAAATAATATCGCCAAAAATATTCGAGCAAAGTAGCACGTCAAAACTTTCTGGTGCTTTAATTAATTGCATAGTGGCGTTGTCAATATACATATTTTCAACTTTCACTTCGGGATAGTCTTTTGCCACCTCTGCCACTGTTTCACGCCACAAAATTGAACTTTGCAATACGTTGGCTTTATCCACCGAAGTCACTAATTTACGGCGTTTCATTGCAGCCTCAAAAGCGGCTCGAGCAATGCGTTCAATTTCATATTTGTAATAAACTTCAGTGTCAAAGGCTTTTGTTTCTGCTCCTTCGCCATCACGTCCTTTCGGTTGACCAAAGTAAATACCGCCTGTCAATTCACGCACAACAACCATATCAAAGCCTTTTGCCGCAATATCCGCTCGCAATGGACAGAATTTTTCTAATCCTTGGTAAAGCGTGGCTGGACGTAAATTGCAAAACAATTTGAAATGTTTACGCAATGGCAATAATGCCCCTCGTTCAGGTTGTTGATCTGGCGGAAGATGTGTCCATTTTGGTCCTCCGACAGATCCAAACAAAATTGCATCCGCACTTTCACAGCCAGCCAAGGTTTCTGCTGGTAATGGCATGCCATGTTTATCAATCGCCGCACCACCCACATCAAAAGTGCGGTAGTTTAATTTGAAATTATATTTTTGTTGAACCACATCTAAGACCTTAGTCGCCTCAGCCATCACTTCAGGACCAATTCCATCTCCGGGAAGTATTGCGATGTTGTAAGTTTGCATATTGTTTTCCTTATGTTTTTTTTCGTTTATCTGTTACTTTTCTTTGCTTCGCCAAAGAAAAGTAACCAAAAGAAAGGCGACCCCACTAAGCCTTTTTTCCTCATTCCATTTATATTTTTTAACGGAAAATTTGTAAACTCGCTTCGCTCAAACAGTACAAATTTGCCTAAAAATATAAATTGCATTCGGCGGCTTAGAAGGGGAACTCTTAAATTTACTGTTTTAATTTTTCAGAAATTTAACCGCACTTATTTATATTTCCCCGTCTGAATCGCCCGAACGACTTGTTATTTTTAGGCAAATTTGTACTGTTTGAGCGAAGCGAGTTTACAAATTTGCCGTAAAAAAATAACAACCAAGTTCGGAATAGCGATGAAGTCGGGGTGTGTTTCTTTTGCTTACTTTGCTTTGCACAAGCAAAGAAAAGTAGGTCGCCATAGGCGAAAATCGGTTGTTAACTTATCAAAAGTTAGAATTAAAATCTTTCCACTTTATTTTTTAAATCTGCCACTTTCTGTGAGCGATAAATAGCATTAATCGCATGAATTAAAGCTCTTGCGGAACTTTCCACAATATCTGTCGCTAAGCCAACACCATGGAAACGGCGTCCATTATGTTCCACCACAATATCCACTTGCCCCAATGCCTCCGCACCTTCGCCTTTTGCGGCAAGGTTATAGTGCAACATATTGAGCTCCATACCTGTAATCGCCAAAATAGCGTTATACACCGCATCGACAGGGCCATTTCCCCCGTTGGATACTTGGCTAATTCTTTTACCGTCCAACTCTACTTGCACAAAAGCAGAGGCTGGCAATTTGCTGATAGTTTGAGAGGTAATTACATCAAGACTTAAACGATCTTCATCGCCTTGTTGCATATCAATAAAGGCAAGTGCTTCCAAATCATAATCAAAAACCTGGCCTTTTTTATCCGCCAATTTCAAGAAGGCATCATAAAGTTTATCCAAATCATAATCGCTTTCTTTGTAACCCATTAAATCCATATGGCTTTTCACTGCAGCACGCCCTGAACGAGCGGTTAGGTTTAATTTCTCTTTTTTCAAGCCGATAGTTTCTGGCGACATAATTTCATAAGTATTTTTATTTTTAACCATACCGTCTTGATGAATACCAGAAGAATGGGCAAAAGCATTGGAACCAACAATGGCTTTGTTTGGTTGAATTGGCATATTGCAAAGTTGGCTGACCATTTGGCTGACACGATGAATTTCTTGCGTATTAATGCGAGTATCTAAGCCATTAAACATATCCTGACGAGTTTTAATCGCCATAACCACTTCTTCCAATGCGGTATTTCCAGCTCGCTCGCCAATGCCGTTGATTGTACATTCAATTTGGCGAGCTCCATTTAGCACCGCAGTTAATGAATTTGCCGTTGCCATACCCAAATCATTATGGCAATGCACTGAAATCACGGCTTTATCAATATTCGGCACACGATTAACCACATCAGCGATAATGCTGCCATATTGAGTTGGCAAGCAATAACCTACTGTATCTGGAATATTCACTGTGGTTGCTCCTGCTTTAATCGCTGCTTCAACAATGCGGCAAATATTATCAATGCCTGTACGCCCCGCATCTTCACAAGAAAACTCCACATCATCAGTATATTGACGAGCACGTTTCACAGCATTAATCGCCATTTCCACCACATCATCAAAAGTGCGGCGTAATTTTGCTTCCACATGAAGTGCAGAGGTAGCAATAAAGGTATGAATACGAAAAGCCTCAGCCACTTTTAATGCTTCCGCTGCCACATCAATATCTTTATTCACAGCACGAGATAAAGCACAAACACGGCTGTTTTTAATATTTTCAGCAATGGTGCGAACAGACAAAAAATCCCCTTCCGAAGAAACAGGAAAACCCACTTCCATAACATCAACGCCCAAACGTTCCAACGCCAACGCAATTTGCAATTTTTCTTTTACTGTCAAGCTGGCTTTCAACGCCTGTTCGCCATCACGCAAGGTTGTATCAAAAATAATAATGTTGTTTTGCATAAGTCTTCCTTTAATTTTGCTGTGTTGCTACCTTCAAAGTGCGGTGCTTTTTTATTGATTTTAGATACAAAAAAACCCGCATTTTACTGGTGCGGGTTAATCGATGGTTTTACTTTTCTTTGTTCCACAACTTATCCGCACAAGGAATGTGATAATCGTAAGTTGAGTAACAGAGAAATAATGTAAAACATAACATATCCTAAAAATAAAACTGAGATGGGCCTTATATTACGAGTTTAAAATAATGTGTCAAATAATTTTTTAGAGTTTTATACCAATGCAAACGTTAATCAAAGAGCAAAATTAAAACATAAAACTAAATGAACCAACACAAAAAGAATTAAAATCCAAACAAGTTAAAAGTATTAACTTTTTCTACCGCACTTTTGGGGTTTTATAGTGGTGAAAAATTTTAGATTGTAGGGTGAGCTTTAGCCCACCATTTATTTTGTCTTTGGCTTTTGGTGGGCTGAAGCCCACCCTACCAACTTCTAATAATTCATTTTTTATTATGTTGTGCATTTTTCTTCTTTTGTATTACAATTAGCATTACATCAAAACAAACTATAAGGAATATCCTATGGCAACACTTAATGTCCGCTTAGACGACAATCTCAAACAACAGGCTTATGCTGTATTAGCTGACTTAAACATCAGCCCAAGTGAAGCAATCCGCCTTTATTTCCAATACATTACCGATAACCGCTGCCTACCGATTAAACAAGCAGTGATTACCGAGGAAGAAGACGAACTCATTCGCATTGCTCGCCAACGTATTGCTAACCCACAAGGTTTTGTTGAGGTTACGTTAGATGACTTATAAACTCGTCTTCGAAACACAAGCACTGAAAGAGTGGAAAAAACTCGATCACAGCATAGGAGAGCAATTCAAGAAAAAGCTCGCCAAAGTATTAGAAAATCCAGAGGTTCCAGCCAATAAAGTGCGGGAAATACCCAACGGCTACAAAATTACACTTCGCTCTGCGGGCTACCGATTGATTTACCAAGTAGAAAATAACGAAGTTAAAGTTATTGTCCTTGCCATCGGCAAACGAGAACGCTCTGAAGCCTACAACACAGCAAAAAGCCGTTTAACCAATTAGCCCTACGCCCTGCTGTCGCCCGTGTCCTCACGGGTGACCAAAATCATCTCAAATTACCACCGCACTTTTAGCTAAAAACAAAAGGAAAAATTTTAGATTGTAGGGTTTTATAATGGTGAAAATTTTAGGCTGTAGAGTAGAGTGGGCTTTAGCACACCATTTATTTTATCTTTGGCTACTTACTATCGCAAAGTTTTTTATGCCGCTTTAGAAAAGATCCCTTTCTGCTTTATTTGCTAAACCACAAAAAGTATCTATCTTATCCCATAACCCTATTTATCCAAGTTTCTCCTTAAAAGCGTGTAGCATCATTCGGAATTTTGCGATGAAACGGATAATTTGTTGTTCACTAACTCCAGCTCGAAGATCGAGATCATTATCCAAATGAACCAGTCCAATGTCCTTATTTATATAAGCCCTAGTAAAGCGATACTCACTATTCCATTCATTTAGCTGTTCATAATCAATGTGATCTGCATCATTAAATGTTACGACTATTTGTAGCGTATCTTGTTGATTGATGATTAAATAATTTGTCCCCTCAGCTTGGAAAACAATACCTCCTTTTTTTAAAAGTTTTACGGGAGAATATCCCTCATTTCTTAAAAGAGTAATTAGTTCCTGATCTGAATATGATTTTTTAACCTCAACAAACTCCGTATTATCTTCATCGTCAAACCAATTATTCATAAATACCACCTCCATTTTCTAGTTTTCTATGTAAATTTAAAGAAAGCTTGTCTCGCATTTGTGCATCTAAATCAAGCTCGTAAGCCAGTTTGTCCATTGGATTACTTAAGTCATATTGATATTTAGTGCCTGAAGGACCTTCATATATTTTTTTACCATTTTCAAATTTGGGCATTAACGCCATATTTGTATCCTCTTTTAAATAGCTAATAAAAAGTGAGAAAAAATCTCACCACTTATTCGCATTATAAACTTATTTTTTAAGATTTAAAGTTTAATTTGATGATTTCAAGAAAATATTGATCAATTGAAAATTTGTCTGTTCAGAATAACCAAATGAAAAATGAAAACTCAAAACTTGAATTTAGTAAAAGACTAAAGCAAGCACTAGAAAATACGGGCTTTGCAGAGCTCTCTCTTTCATCGATTGCTACTAAATTCAATTTACGCCACCCAAATCGTCCAATAACACCACAAACAGTTCATAACTGGTTGATTGGTTCGTCTATTCCTACCGATGATAAAATTGATACATTATCAAAGTTACTGAATACTTCTCCTGAATGGCTTAGATACGGCATTAGCCAAATAGATCATTCACAACTCTCTGATGATGAAACTCAACTGTTACATTCTTTTCGTAATATTTCGCATTCTAAGCAAAAACTTTTACTTGCCTTACTGAAGGAACTTAGCTCTTAATAAATTTTTTAGTAACTACATCTCTCTTAGCTTTATTTTGTCCTAAATCAAACAACCCTATCATATACACCTAAAGAGTTATGCTTTTTCATATTGCATTCTCTACGCCATTAGCATGGCTTATGATAGAATGCGCCTTCCGAAAATATTTCAACAATTCCTTATGCTAAATAATCATCTACAACTTGAACAACTTGCCTGTCAGCGTGGCGATAAGATTTTGTTTACTGACTTAAGTTTAGATTTTAAGTCGGGCGATTTTGTGCAAATTGAAGGGCATAACGGGATTGGTAAAACCAGTTTATTACGTATCATCGTTGGGTTAGCGCAGGCGTTAAGCGGAAAAGTGCGGTGGAATAATCAAGAGATTTGTAAACAACGTGAAGAGTTTCACTATAACATCCTCTACTTAGGGCATCATTCAGGCGTGAAACCTGAGTTAACGCCTTGGGAAAATTTAAAGTTTTATCAGCAAATTTCCAATAGCCAACAAGGTGATGAAATTTTATGGCAAGTGTTAGAAAAAGTCGGGTTATTTGGTAAAGAAGATATTGTGGCAAGCCAACTTTCAGCTGGACAACAAAAGCGTATTGCATTAGCTCGTTTATGGCTTTCTAAAGCACCTCTTTGGATTTTAGATGAGCCTTTTACCGCTATTGATAAAAAAGGAGTTCAAGTCTTAACTCAGCTATTTGAGCAGCATGCGGAAAATGGCGGTATTGTGATTTTAACTAGCCATCAAGAAATTCCGAGCAATAAGTTGCAAAAAGTGCGGTTGGATCAATACAAGTTTTTTGATCAAGGGGAGATGGCATGATTTTCACTCAAATTATCAAAAGAGAACTAAAAATTGCCTTTCGTAAACAAGCTGAAATTTTAAATCCCTTGTGGTTTTTCCTCATTATTCTGACCTTGTTTCCTTTAGTTATTGGCCCTGATCCTAAATTACTCGCCAAGATAGCACCGGGAATAGCTTGGGTGGCGGCATTATTATCCGCTTTACTTTCCTTTGAACGTTTGTTCCGTGATGATTTTGTCGATGGTTCTTTAGAGCAGTTGTTACTAACTTCACAGCCTTTAGCCATGACAGCATTAGCCAAAGTCATTGCGCATTGGCTTTTGACTGGCTTGCCGTTAATTTTACTTTCGCCTATTGCTGGGCTATTACTATCATTGGAATTACATATTTGGTGGGCATTGGTTTTAACATTATTATTAGGCACGCCAACATTAAGTTGCTTAGGGGCAATTGGTGTGGCGCTTACGGTAGGACTACGTAAAGGCGGGATTTTACTCAGCTTATTAGTCTTACCTTTATTTATCCCCGTATTAATTTTTTCCGCCTCTGTTTTAGATGCCGCGACCTTAAATCTATCCTATAACGGTCAACTGGCTATTCTTGGGGCAATTTTCGTTTCAGTGGCAACATTGGCGCCTTTTGCTATTTCAATGGCGCTAAGAGTGAGCCTAGACCAATAGGCTTAGCAAAGATTTACTTTTTAAATAACATAATAAGGACTAAATGATGTGGAAATGGTTACATCCTTATGCAAAATCAGAAACACAATATCACTTATGTGGTAAATTCATTCCTTTTTTTGCAATTGTATCTGTACTGTTATTAGCAACTGGCGTGGTTTGGGGGCTAGCTTTTGCACCTGCTGATTATCAGCAAGGCAACAGTTTCCGGATTATTTATATCCATGTTCCAGCCGCTATTTTTTCTATGGGACTTTATGTTTCTATGGCAATTGCTGGGATTATCGGCTTAGTATGGCAAATCCGCCAAGCCTATTTGTCTATTCTGGCAATGGCACCTATTGGTGTAGTATTTACTTTCTTAGCATTAGTCACAGGTGCAATTTGGGGCAAGCCAACTTGGGGAACTTGGTGGGTTTGGGACGCTCGCTTAACATCTTCTTTAATTTTATTCTTTTTATACTTAGGCGTTATCGCACTTTATTCGGCTTTCCAAGATCGTTTAACGGGCATGAAAGCTGCGGCAATTCTTTCAATTGTAGGCGTGCTCAATATTCCCGTTATTCATTTTTCTGTACTGTGGTGGAATACGTTGCATCAAGGGGCAAGCATCACCAAATTTGAAAAACCTTCTATCGCAACCCCTATGCTAATTCCACTTATTCTGTGTATTTTTGGTTTTATGGCATTAACCATTTGGTTTACTTTAGTCAGTTATCGAACCCAATTATTAAAAGACGACAGCAAACGTCCTTGGGTTAAAGCATTGGCAAAATAGGAGCTTATTATGTTTTTTCAAAGTTGGAGTGATTTTTTTTATATGAACGGTTATGGGTTTTATGTTTGGCTATCTTATGGCATTTCTTTCATCGTCATTTTAGGATTAGGTTTACAAAATATTTATAGCCGTAAAGCCTTATTCAAAGAAATTCAACGTGAGCAATTACGCCTCGCACGTCAACAAAGTATGCAAGCTAAAAATAATGGAGAAACCCTATGAACCCAAGACGTAAATCAAGATTATCAATAGTGCTCTTTATTTTACTCGGTATATCCGTTGCATCTGCTTTAGTGCTATATGCTTTACGCCAAAATATTGATTTATTTTATACGCCAACAGAAGTGGTGTATGGAAAAAATGATGAGAGCCATGCTAAACCAAGCGTTGGGCAACGTATTAGAATTGGCGGTATGGTCGTTGAAGGCAGTGTTGAACGTGATCCTAAAAGCCTAAAAGTTAAATTTGACTTAAATGATATTGGGCCTTCAGTCACTGTAATTTATGAAGGCATTTTGCCGGACTTATTCCGTGAAGGGCAAGGCATTGTTGCTCAGGGTATATTAGTAGAGCCAACAGTACTCAATGCCACCGAGGTTTTAGCAAAACATGATGAAAATTATGTGCCACCAGAATTAGATGCGCAAATGCAAAAAGTACATAAACCTATGGGCGTATCGGATCTAAAAGGTGAGAGTGAACGTGATCGTCAAGAAAAACAATTAAAAGAAGGTAATCAATGATCGCTGAATTAGGCAATTATGCCCTAGCTTTGAGTTTAGCTATTTCTATTTTATTATCCATTTTTCCATTGTGGGGAGCTGAAAAAGGCAATGTGCAACTCATGTCTTTGGCTCGCCCAATGACCTATGGTTTATTTGTTAGCTTAACTATTTCTTTTACCGCACTTTTCTATTTGTTTATGACAAATGATTTTTCTGTGCAATATGTTGTTAACAATTCAAATTCTAACTTACCTTTGCAATATCGTTTGTCAGCAGTTTGGGGATCTCATGAAGGTTCATTATTGCTTTGGATTTGGTTATTATCTCTTTGGAGTGTTGCTGTTGCCTTTTTCAGTAAACAATTACCGCAAGAAGCTGTGGCTCGTGTGTTAGCAATTATGGGCATCATTACAATTGGCTTCTTACTGTTTGTCATATTCACCTCTAATCCTTTTGACCGCACTTTCCCTGATTTTCCTGTGGACGGCAGAGAATTAAATCCGCTATTACAAGATGTTGGCTTGATTTTTCATCCACCTCTACTTTACATGGGCTATGTTGGTTTTTCCGTTGCCTTTGCTTTTGCTATTGCTTCATTAATGACAGGCAAACTGGATACAGCTTGGGCACGTTGGTCTCGTCCTTGGACAATGGCAGCTTGGGTATTTTTAACCCTTGGTATTGTATTAGGTTCTTGGTGGGCATATTACGAACTTGGCTGGGGTGGCTGGTGGTTCTGGGATCCCGTAGAAAACGCCTCTTTAATGCCTTGGTTAGCAGGTACAGCCTTGCTACATTCTCTTGCAGTAACGGAAAAACGTAATAGCTTTAAAGCTTGGACCGTATTGTTAGCCATATTAGCGTTCTCTCTTTGCTTACTTGGTACTTTTTTAGTCCGTTCAGGGATTTTAGTTTCTGTACACGCATTTGCTTCCGATCCAACCCGTGGCTTATATATTTTAGCCTATCTGATCGTTGTTATTGGTGGCTC
The DNA here is from genome assembly GCF_002015075.1 of Canicola haemoglobinophilus. Taxonomy (GTDB): domain Bacteria; phylum Pseudomonadota; class Gammaproteobacteria; order Enterobacterales; family Pasteurellaceae; genus Canicola; species Canicola haemoglobinophilus. The sequence goes on along the minus strand of NZ_MUXZ01000007.1, from coordinate 51,242 downwards.
ACTCGCCTTATATGCTTATAAAGGCAACGCTATTCGAGCAAGAAACAATGCGGAACGTTACTCTCGAGAAAGCATGTTGTTAATCAATAATATTTTATTAATGACCGCACTTAGTGTTGTTTTCTTAGGTACTCTTCTCCCTTTAGTACATAAACAATTAGGCTTAGGCACAATTTCAATCGGTGCACCATTTTTCGATCAGATGTTCCTATATATCATGATCCCATTTGCTCTTTTATTAGGAATTGGGCCCTTAGTCAAATGGCGCCGAGATCAAGTTTCAGCTATTCGCATTCCAGTAATCATTAGCTTAGTTATCATGCTGATTGCTGGATTTGCTTTACCTTATTTTTTACAAGATCGTATTACAGTAAGTGCGGTTCTTGGTGTAATGATGGCAATTTTTATCGTACTTCTCGCACTGTACGAATTACAACAAAGAGCCACGCATAAACATAATTTTTGGGTTGGGATCACAAAACTCTCTCGCTCACACTGGGGCATGGTTTTAGCCCATTTAGGTGTAGCAATGACTGTATGGGGCATCGCATTTAGTCAAAATTACAGTATTGAACGAGATGTTCGTATGAATGTTGGCGATACAGTACAAATTGCTGATTATGATTTTACTTTCCAAGGCATATCTGATGCAAATGGCGCTAACTATTTAGGCGGAAAAGCACAAATTGATATTAGTAAAAACAAACAATTTATTACAACATTATTTGCGGAAAAACGCTTTTATACAGTAAGCAAAATGTCCATGACTGAAGCCGCTATTGATTGGGGATTTAGTCGAGATTTATATGTTGCACTAGGCGAGAGTCTAGGCGATGGCGCTTGGGCATTGCGTTTATACTACAAACCTTTTATTCGTTGGATTTGGCTTGGTGGTCTATTCATGGCGCTAGGTGGATTATTATGTATGTTTGACCGACGTTATCGCTTTGCCAAACTGCTCAAAAAACAAGGATAAACTATGAATAAAAAACTCTATATACCATTGATTTTATTCCTTGGACTTGCAGTTGCCTTTTTTGTGCAATTGCAACGTAATGCACAAGGCGATGATCCAAAGGCTTTAGAAAGTGTCTTGATTGGCAAAACTGTACCTAATAAATCACTCACTGATTTATTTACAGACAAGCAATATGACAATAGTCTATTCAAGCAAGGTAAACCTTTGCTCGTTAATGTTTGGGCGACTTGGTGCCCGACCTGTTATGCAGAACATCAATTTCTCAATGAGTTGCACAAACAAGGCATTAACATTATTGGCATTGATTATAAAGATAAAACAGATAAAGCGATAAAGTGGCTCAAGGATTTAGGCAATCCTTATCAAGTTGTGATTAAAGATGAAAAAGGATCTTTTGGTCTCGATCTTGGCGTTTACGGCGCACCGGAAACCTTCATTGTCGATGGCAATGGCATTATTCATTACCGTCATACAGGCGATGTCAATGAACGAGTTTGGAAAGAAAAATTACAGCCAATTTATCAAAAACTAAGTGAGCAAAAATGATGACAAAATTACGTTATTTTCTGACCGCTCTTTTTCTCAGCTTTTCCGCACAAGCGGCGATTGATGTACTCGAATTTAGTTCTGCTCAGCAAGAAAAAGACTATCAATCCCTAACGCAAGAGCTACGTTGTCCACAATGTCAAAATAATAATATTGCTGACTCAAATGCAACCATTGCAGTGGATATGCGTGCAAAAGTTTATGAGCTATTAAAAGAAGGTCAAAACAAGCAGGAAATTATCAACTATATGGTTGAGAGATATGGGAATTTTGTCACTTATAATCCGCCTGTAACAAGCGCAACAATTATTTTATGGGTTGCGCCTTTAACTTTAGTTATTTTGGGAATTTTTGTTGTGTTACGCCGCAAATCTAACCAAGGAACTACAAAAAGTGCGGTAGAAACTCAACCAATTTTAACTCATGAGCAACAAAAACGCTTAGAAGAATTATTAAAAGAACAGGAATAAAAATGAATTTTTGGTTAATCAGCCTTTTATTGACATTGTTTGTTGCGTTTATTTGCTTTTATCCACTCCTTAGCAATAGACGGGAAAAAGCGGATAGCTTAAAACGTGATGAATTAAATAAAGCCTTTTATTTCAACCGTTTGAAAGAAATTGAAGAAGATGAACAACGTGGTCTATTAGAAAATAGTCAACAACTTAAAACCGAGCTACAACAAGCCTTGCTAGAGGATATTCCAAAAAAATCTAACGCAGAAAAGACCAATAAACATTATGGAAAGATTTGGTTTTTCTCTGGATTTTTAACCTTAGCGATTATTGCCCCTTTAGCTTATATGAGTGTCGGTTCTTGGCAAGAAGAAATCATATTAGAAAAAACTTATGAAAAACTACCGCACTTTTATGAAAGAGTAAAAGAGGAAGAAAGTAAGCCATTAGATGAAAATGAGCTACAACAATTTGCCACAGCATTGCGCCTGAAACTTCAAAAAGAGCCAAATAATGCGGCTGATTGGTGGACCTTGGGTCAAATTGCAATGAACCTCAACAAAGGACAACTTGCTTTTGATAGTTTCTCTCAAGCGAATAAATTAGCACCAGAAAATATTGAATATAAACTTTCTTTTGCTCGTATTCTAATGTTCTCAGAAGATCAATCAGATAAACAAAAAGGCGTGGAATTACTAAAAGAAGTATTGCGTATTGATCATACCAATATGCAAGCCTTGAGCCTTCTTGCTTTCCAATATTTTGAATCCGAAGAATATAAAATGGCAGCGGTAACTTGGGCAATGATGTTGCGTTTGATGCCTGAAAACGATCCTCGAGTACCGTTAATTGAAAAAAGTATTCGTGCCGCTCGTGATGCCATTAAAGAAGACAACAAATAATAAAACTCACCATATACAATGAGGTAAAGTTTCTTTACCTCATAAATTCATTTATATCAATAACTTACAGCAAGCAAGCAAGCAAGCAAGCAAGCAAGCAAGCAAGCAAGCAAGAAATTATCTCAGCATGCAGAAAAAGTGCTAGGCATAAAAATCTTTATCAGATAAAATCTCGTCTCTAAGTCTATTTTATGAACTAATTTTATGTTATCCCCTACTATTATTGGATTTCATCATGTTGCGATTATTGTTTCCAACTATGCAAAATCTAAAAAATTTTATACGGAAATATTAGGCGCAAGTATTATTAATGAAACTTATCGTGAAGAACGAGATAGTTATAAATTAGATCTGACATTTTCTGATGGAAGCCAAATTGAATTGTTTTCCTTCCCTAATCCACCAGAAAGATTAAGTTATCCCGAAAGCTGCGGTTTACGCCATTTAGCTTTTAAAGTAAACAATATAGATAACGCTGTCAGTTATTTAAAATCAAAAGGTATTTTCAGTGAGCCTATCAGAATTGATGAAATAACTGGAAAAAAATTTACTTTCTTTAAAGATCCTGACAATTTGCCAATAGAGTTTTATGAGCTATGAAGATATATCAGTTAAAAAAAATAAAATGGTTTATGACAAGCTTAGCACTAATACCTTTAGCAATGAGTACACATGCAAAAACTGCCTCGCCAGTAAATAAAAGCAACTTAACTCATAGTAAACACTTCAGGTTCTCAGAGCTTGATGAATTAGCAGAAAATGAAAAAGTATCTTATTTAACCCATAAAAACGGCTCTCTCAATCCAGATAGCTCTCATAATGATGCAAAACTTCTTGGAAATAGTATTGAATTTGAAGTTTATCAAACATCAGAAAGTAAAATATCTCATACAATTTTTGAATCTGGAGCTGGGGTTTGTAACGGTTTTGGATCCAATTATGGTGTGGAAATTACTGACTCTAGAACTTATTACATTGATAAACCTAAAAATGAATACTACGCAAGTATCACTGGAGCAACAGCATATTCCAAAATGGATATAAATAATATGCAATATGCACCTATCTTTAATATACAAGATCAAGATCTAGCAAAAAATGTGCAAGCTCAGGAAAGAGAAAAAGGTAAAGAATTAGCTGAAAAGAATATAAAGAAAAGCATCAAAATGCTTCAGAATGTTATCTGTAAGTAAGAAAGTGCGGTAATGATAACCGCACTTTCGTTATTTTTAAGGTTTATAGATAATTTCTACACCTTCTTCGTCTTCCTCTGACCAATCGTCCCAATCATCATCTTCCCAGTCATCTTCAGCGATACTATGCTCAGATAATTGCTCTTGGTGATAGTCATCCCATTTAAATTTCACTTCTTGCGTTTCGATTTCTTCTTGCTCTTGACGTGGATTTGCCTCAATAAAGTCCATAATATCACGGCATAAAGAATCTACATTTTTACCTGTTACGGCTGAAATTAAGTAATAATCATCTTCCCAGCCCAAGCGTTCAGCAATATCTTCAGCTCGCTCTTTTGCTTCTTCATCAGAAAGCGTATCAATTTTATTGAAAACCAACCAACGAGGTTTATCAGCTAATTTTTCGCTATATTGAAATAGCTCACTTTCTATGATCGCAATATTATCCGCTGGATCACTTTCATCAATAGGAGCAATATCAACAAGATGAATTAAAACATGACAACGTTCTAAATGCTTTAAAAAACGAATTCCTAATCCTGCACCTTCGGATGCACCTTCAATCAGGCCCGGAATATCTGCAACAACAAAGCTACGGTTCGCATCAACACGAGTTACCCCTAAGCTTGGTACTAAAGTAGTGAAAGGATAATCAGCAACTTTCGGTTTAGCAGCAGAAACAGCTCGAATAAAGGTTGATTTTCCAGCATTAGGTAATCCTAACATACCCACATCAGCTAACAACATTAACTCCAATTGTAAGTCACGTTTTTCACCTGGCGTACCATTAGTTTTTTGTCTAGGAGCTCTATTGACAGAAGATTTAAAGCGAGCATTACCTAGCCCATGGTAACCACCTTTAGCTACTAGCATTTTTGCACCATGCTTAGTTAAATCCCCAAGCACTTCTTTGGTATCGTTATCAATAGCTCTTGTTCCAACAGGCACTCTTAATGTAATGTCTTTACCTCTACGACCAGTACAATCTGAGCTACGTCCATTTTCGCCACGCTCAGCAGCAAAACGTTTTTCAAAACGGTAGTCGATCAATGTATTTAAATTTTCATCTGCAACCAAATAGACATCGCCACCATCTCCGCCATCGCCACCATCTGGTCCACCTTTGGGTATAAATTTTTCACGACGGAAACTGACACAACCATTACCGCCATCTCCTGCTTCAATGCGAATAAGCGCTTCATCAATAAATTTCATCTTTTCTCCTAATTTTTATTCTTAATAAATTTATACCCAATAGCCGATATCATTGCGCCCAGCACAACAATGAAAGCACCAATATAACTGAGTGTATTTAACTCAGGGGCGGTAAAATGCTGTGGATATATAAAATGTAGTAAGTGGGCAAATAAAATAGTAAACAAAGGCACTAAAGTTATAACAACACTTACTTTTGCAACGTCCCAACGATTTAATGCTTCGGCATAGGAACCATAACCAATCAATGTATTTAAACAACAATAAATAAAACAAACCAGTGTAAAAGTACTTAGATTTTGTACTTGTTCAACTTCAACAAAAGGAGTAAACACGAGGGCACAACCAGTATAAATCATCAATAAAATCTGTTGAGAATTAAAACGGCGTAAAAGTAGTTTCTGCGCAAGTCCATAAGTTACCCAAATTAGTGATGCAGACAGACTTAAAAAAACACCAATGGAATAGATATTAATCGCAAATAACTGCTCCGCTCTCTCGTTAAAAAATAAAATAAGCCCAATAATTAAAATAACTAAACCTATCTTTTGATGTAATCCTAACTTTTCTTTAAAAATCACAATCCCACAAAATAGCATTGCAAAAGAAGAAAAATGGATAAAAATTTGAGCAACAGAGGGGTCAATAAATTTTAGTGAAGTATTAAATAAACTAAAGTTTCCTGATAACCCTATAATACCCAATATAACCAAACCAAAAAAATAGCGATTGAGATCAGATAATTTAGGCAATTTTTTTGCTAATCCAAGGAAAATAGCTAATGCAGCCGTAGCAACAACAAATCTAAACCAAACTATCGTCTGCATACTCATAGCATTCAAAACTTGCTGTAATGCAATAGGTAAAGACCCCCAGGCCATTGCTGTAGTTAAAGCAAATATAAAGCCAAGTAAGGGTTGCTGTTTCATATTTTCCCTCCTATATAAGTGCAAAACTTACGCATAATAGCACTATCCCCATAAGCGTAAAAGTATAGGGCAATAAAGCATTTAATTTTCTACACAAATAAAAAGCCCCACAATATTCTTGCGGGGCATAACTCTATATCAATAAAATTATTCAGTTACGATAGAAACGTATTTACGACTTTTCTCGCCTTTAACTTCAAATTTTACTTTACCGTCAGCTGTAGCGAATAAAGTATGATCTTTACCCATACCTACGTTTGAACCTGCGTGGAATTTGGTTCCACGTTGACGAACAATAATGCTACCTGCTAATACTGATTCACCACCGAAGCGTTTAACACCAAGGCGTTTAGCTTCAGAATCACGACCGTTACGAGTTGAACCACCAGCTTTTTTAGTTGCCATCTTCTATAACTCCTCTGAAATTATGCTTGAATCCCAGTGATTTTCACTTCTGTGAACCACTGACGATGACCTTGTTGTTTACGACTGTGTTTACGACGACGGAATTTAACGATTTTAACTTTATCGCCACGTCCTTGCGCCACAACTTCAGCTACGACTTTTGCGCCAGCAACTACTGGTGCACCGATTTTAACATCTTCACCATTAACGACCATCAACACTGAATCGAATTCAACAGTTGCGCCTGTTGCTAATTCAAGTTTTTCTAAACGAACAACTTGACCTTCGCTTACACGGTGTTGTTTACCGCCACTTTGGAAAACTGCGTACATAAATACTCCGCTAGATAATTGTGCTTAAAATGTCATTTCATTTAGCACATCAAAATTCATATAAATAGGGCGCAAATTCTACGTAAAAAATGAACTGATAGCAAGCCTTTCTTAATCAGAAAATAAAAAAAATCTTATTTTGTTGAGTTTACTTTCAGAAACCCCAGAAAATCAGGTACAATCAACCGCACTTTTAGCTTAATTATGATAATTTCAGCATGATAGAAAAAATGAACCCAATGGATATCAATGCAATCCAATCTCTGATCAAAACAGATATGGATAAAGTGAATGCGACAATTCTAGCACAACTTAATTCAGATGTCGCTCTCATTAACCAACTTGGTTATTACATTATTCAAAGCGGTGGCAAACGCATCCGTCCTATGATTGCGTTGCTTGCGGCAAGAGCCTTAAATTATCAAGGTGATGAACCTATTACTTGCGCAGCCTTCGTTGAATTTATTCATACCGCAACTTTATTACATGATGACGTTGTTGATGAGTCTGATATGCGCCGAGGAAATCCAACAGCTAACGCTGAATTTGGCAATGCTGCGAGTGTATTAGTAGGCGATTTTATTTATACACGAGCATTCCAATTAATGACACAGCTCAATTCATTACGTATTTTACAAATCATGTCTGATGCTACAAACGTTATTGCAGAAGGTGAAGTGCAGCAATTAATGAACGTTAATGATCCAGAAACAAGCGAAGATAATTACATGAACGTTATTTACAGTAAAACAGCTCGCTTGTTTGAAGTCGCCACGCAATGTGCCGCTATTACAGCACAAAGTAATACGGAACAAGAAATCGCCTTACAGAACTATGGACGCTACTTAGGCACAGCTTTTCAGTTAGTTGATGATGTTTTAGATTACAGTGCAAGTGCGGTAACTTTAGGGAAAAATATTGGTGATGATTTAGCAGAAGGTAAACCAACACTTCCATTATTACATGCGATGCATAATGGTACACCTGAACAATCAGCCTTAATTCGTGAAGCAATTGAACAAGGCGGTAAGCGTGATATTTTAGACGATGTGCTTGCAATCATGGCTGAGCAAAAATCGTTAGATTATGCAATGAATAAAGCAAGAGAAGAAGCACAAAAAGCTGTAGATTCAATTGCTTGCTTACCAGATAGCCAATATAAACAAGCCTTGATTTCCTTGGCTTATTTATCCGTAGAGAGAAGCTATTAATGACTAGACTATTCCAATATAGTAAAAAACAGTTATTAGACCTCAATGAAAAACCCTTCAAACTTGAGCGGGAAATCCAAGATTTATTTGAACAAAATCTAAACCAACTTACAGGGCTAGAACTCGTCAAATCAGAATTTTCTATTCAAAATCAACGTATTGACACTTTAGCATTTGATTTAGAAAGTAAGTCTTTTGTCATCATTGAATATAAGCGCTCACATAATTACAGTGTCTTCGATCAAGGGGTATCCTATCTTAATACTCTATTAAGATATCAAGCAGATTTTGTGTTGGAATATAACGAAAGCTTAGATAAAAAATTACGCAAAGATCAAGTTGACTGGTCTCAAAGTAAAGTAGTCTTTGTTTCCCCTAAATTCAATAATCATCAAAAACAAGCTGTTGATTTTAAAGATCTCAATATTGAGTTATGGGAAATAAAACGCTTTGAACAAGATATAATCCTAATCAATGGAATCGACAAATCTAGCTCAGCGCCAAGTGTGAAATTATCTAGCTCAGAGAAAAATTTAGCATTATCTGAAATTAGCAAAGAAATTAAAACCTATTTAGAACAAGATCATTTACAAGATCAACCTGAAGAAATCATTGAATTATATGATGATTTTAAACAAGCACTACTCAATCTCTTTCCTGAGTTCAATATTGTGGCACAAAAACTCTATGTAGCCTTTAAAAATGATAAACGAAATATTTTGGGTATATGTATTAACAGGAAGTCTCTAAAAATATACTTGAATATGAAAAAAGGCGCTCTTGATGATCCTAAAAAGCTTGCTCGAGATGTATCTAGTGTAGGGCATTGGGGAACTGGAGATTATGAAATTACAATGTCAGATGACAAAAATCTTGAATATATTATTAGTTTAGTTAAACAAGCTTTATGAACAAAGATATGAACACTTCAAAACCAGAACAAAAACAACCGCACTTTGATGTGCAAAATCGCCGTAAAAAAGAACGAAAAGATCCCAATGCACCTTTTGTGCGTCCTAAATTAGAATTGCCAGATGGGCATAATAAATTATTATTACATTCTTGTTGTGCCCCTTGTTCTGGCGAGGTAATGGAAGCTATTCATGCCTCAGGGATCGATTTCACTATTTATTTTTACAACCCAAATATTCATCCATTAAAAGAATATTTAATTCGCAAAGAAGAAAATATCCGCTTTGCTGAAAAATGGGGAATTCCATTTATTGATGCCGATTATGACCGTCAAAATTGGTTTGATCGTGCTAAAGGCATGGAAGATGAGCCTGAGCGTGGAATTCGCTGCACCATGTGCTTTGATATGCGTTTTGAAAAAGCTGCTCAATATGCTCATGAAAATGGTTTTCCTGTTTTTACTAGCTGTTTAGGGATTTCTCGCTGGAAAGATATGAACCAAATTAATGGTTGTGGACATCGTGCCGCAGAAAAATATGATGATGTGGTTTATTGGGATTATAACTGGCGTAAGGGCGGTGGTTCACAGCGCATGATTGAAATTAGTAAACGTGAACGTTTCTATCAACAGGAATACTGCGGCTGCGTTTATTCTTTACGAGATACAAACAAATGGCGTGAGGCAAATGGCCGTCAGAAAATTGAAATTGGAAAATTATATTATTCAGCTGATGAATAAAAATTAACTGTTTCTAGTATATAAAAATGGGCGAATACATCGCCCATTTAATCTCTAAATACATCACTAAATTTTACGCCATGTTGTTCCACTTGGACCGTCTTCCAACACAATTCCCATTGCAGTCAATTCATTTCTTACCGCATCGGCACTTGCCCAATCTTTTGCTTGACGTGCTTCATTACGTTGCTTAATCAATGCTTCAATTTTAGCAACTTCCGCATCATCTGATCCTGCTTGTAAAAAATCTTCTGGATCTTGCTCTAACAGACCTAAAACACCTGCTAATTCACGCAAACGAGCCGCTAAACCATCAGCAAGAAGTTTATCTTCATTTTTTAATTTATTAATCTCACGAGCCATTTCAAATAAAACAGAAATTGCATTTGGCGTATTAAAATCATCATTCATCGCTTCCGTGAATTGCGCAACAAAATTTTCTCCGCCAAAAGCAACCGCACTTTTATCTGTGCCACGCAGGGCGGTATATAAACGTTCCAATGCACCATGCGCTAAATTTAGATTTTCTTCGCTATAATTCAACTGGCTACGGTAATGAGCTGTCAACAAGAAATAACGCACACTTTCCGCATCATAATGATTTAACACATCACGAATGGTAAAAAAGTTACCCAAGGATTTAGACATTTTTTCTTTATCAACCATGATCATGCCTGAATGAATCCAGTAATTAACATACTGATTACCATGAGCACAGCAAGATTGCGCAATTTCATTTTCATGATGTGGGAACATTAAGTCAGAACCACCACCATGAATATCAAAATGTTCACCTAACTGTTTGCAATTCATTGCAGAACATTCAATATGCCAACCTGGGCGACCAGCTCCCCATGGTGAACTCCAACTTGGCTCGTTTTCTTTCGACATTTTCCATAACACGAAATCCATTGGATTTTTCTTAATTTCAGAAATTTCAACCCTTGCTCCAGCTTGTAATTGGGTTAAATCTTGGCGAGATAATTTGCCATATTCTTTGAAACTTTCCACATCAAACATAACATCGCCATTATCCGCCACATAAGCATGACCACGAGCAATCAATTTTTCCACCAATGCAATAATTTCTGCAATATGATGCGTTGCTCTAGGCTCAAAATCTGGTCGTAAAACATTTAAAGCATCAAAATCCTTGTACATTTCTGCAACCATACGATCCACTAATTGCTCGCACATTTCTTTATTTTCTAAAGAGCGGCGAATAATTTTGTCGTCAACATCTGTAATATTGCGCACATAAGTCAAATCATAGCCTAAGTAACGCAAATAACGGGCAATTACATCGAAACAAACAAAAGTTCGCCCATGCCCGATATGACATAAATCATATACAGTTACACCACAGACATACATTCCCACTTTATTTTCTGAAATAGGTTTAAAAACTTCTTTTTCTCGCGTTAAGGTATTAAAAATTTTTAACATTTGCTTGTTCTCTATAATTGAATGAAATCGTTAATTTATCGGGATGCAAAGCCAGTGCAGTGATGATTTTATAGCACTTATTGTGACTTTATGAAATAATAAACGCCTTTACAACAATACAAAATCAAAGGATCTAAAATGATTACATTACACACCAATTTTGGTGATATTAAATTAGCATTAAATTTTGAAAAAGCGCCAGCAACCGCAGAAAACTTTTTAGCATATTGTAAAGAGGGTTTCTATAATAACACAATTTTCCACCGTGTTATTGACGGATTTATGATCCAAGGTGGTGGTATGGAAAGTGGTTTGCGTGAAAAAAATACCAAGGCGCCAATCAAAAACGAAGCAAGCAATGGTTTAAGTAATAAGCGTGGTACCATTGCTATGGCAAGAACATCAGATCCACATTCTGCAACAGCACAATTCTTCATTAATGTAGCAGATAATACCTTCCTTGATTACCGTGCAAAAGAAATGTTCGGCAAAACAGTCGTACAAGAATGGGGTTATGCAGTTTTTGGCGAAGTAGTTGAAGGAATGGATATTGTCGATAAAATCAAAGGCGTGAAAACGGGCAATAAAGGTTTCCACCAAGATGTTCCTGTTGAAGATGTCGTTATTACCTCTGTTACGGTTGAATAATTTTAAGGACGCTGCATAGCGTCCTGATTTTTACCCCTAATGTTTATTCAGGAAGCAAAGGCAAACTATGAAAAAACACATTTTTTTGACCGCACTTTTCGCTCTTATTTTTAGCCTATTCAGCCACGCAACCAATGTTATTTTACATACAAATCAAGGCGATATTGTGATTGAGTTAGATGAGAAAAATGCGCCAATCTCTAGCCAAAATTTTCTACAATACAGCCAAAGTGGTTTTTATAACGGCACAATTTTCCACAGAGTCATTGATGGATTTATGATCCAAGGTGGTGGTTTCAGTAGCGGTATGCAAAAGAAAACAACTCATGATCCAATCAAAAATGAAGCCAATAATGGTTTGAAAAATATTGCAGGTTCTGTTGCTATGGCAAGAACTGCTGATCCACATTCAGCTACATCGCAATTTTTTATTAACCTTGTAGATAATACCTTCCTCAATCATACCGCTGAAACAGAGCAAGGCTGGGGTTATGCGGTCTTTGGCAAAGTAGTAGAAGGCATGGATATTGTGAATAAAATTGCTAAAGTCCAGACGGGCCGCCAAGGCTTTCATCGTGATGTACCAAAATAAGAAATTATTATCCAAAAAGTAAGCATCAAATAATTATGCGTTTTTTCGATACACATACACACCTCTATTATGTACAACAGGTTACGCAAGAAAGTTTAGCGCAACTGGTACAAAATGCGGAGCAAGCGGGCGTGGAGAAAATGCTCATCGCGGCAGTATTACAACAAGATTTTAAAAATATTGTAAATATGACCGCACTTTTTCCAAACCAGCTTTATTATGGACTCGGTTTACATCCTTTATATATTGAACAACATAGTCAAAATGACTTAGCGCTTTTGCAGCAAGCATTAGAACAACGATCTTCTGCTTGTACTGCAATCGCTGAAATAGGTTTAGAGCGAGGGAAGGCTGAGTTGATTAGCGAGGAATTATGGAAAAAACAATGTGAGTTTCTTGAAGTACAACTTAGTTTTGCACAAAAATTTGATTTGCCTGTGAACTTACATAGTCGTCAATCTCATGATCAATTATTCACCTTTCTCAAGCGCGCAAAATTAAATAAAGTGGGTGTCGTTCATGGCTTTGCTGGAAGCTATGAGCAAGCAAAACGTTTTGTCGATTTAGGCTATAAAATTGGTGTTGGCGGTACAATCACTTACGAACGCGCAAATAAAACTAGAAACACTATTGCCAAATTACCTTTGGACAGTTTATTACTTGAAACTGATAGCCCTGATATGCCCGTTTTTGGTTTTCAAGGTCAACCTAATCGCTCAGAACGAATTGTTCATGTCTTCCATGAGTTATGTCAATTAAGAAAAGAACCAGCCGAACTCATCGCAGAAACAATCTGGGAAAATAGCTGTAATCTATTCGCCAAATAAATATCGGGCAGCTATACCAGCTATGCCCAACATTTCTCATCTTTATTTGTTATCCTTGCTTCAATTTTTTGCGTACTAATGCACCTAAACTTCTAAATAACACTAATAAACAAATCAATAAGTACAATGGTTTACTTCCTAGCATCGCATAAGGCGTCATACCTTCTGTTGCAGCTATTTTGTGAGTTAAGGTTGTTTCTACAAATTGTGGCGCCTGTGCAACAATTTTACCTTGCGCATCAATAAAAGCCGTAATACCAGTATTAGTCGCACGAATAACAGGTCTTCCCAGCTCAAGTGCTCGCATTCTTGCCATTTGCAAATGTTGCCAAGGTCCAATGCTATCGCCAAACCAAGCATCATTTGAAATAGTTAAAATAAAGTCACTTTGCTTACGCAAATTTTGTTGTAACTGAGAGCCAAAAATAATTTCATAGCAAATTGCTGGTGTAAAACGGCTATTTTTGGCTAAAAAGGGCGGTTGAATAACATCGCCTGACTCGAATGCTGACATTGGTAAGTTAAAAACAGAACCTAGTGGGCGTAATAACTTTTCCAGTGGCACATATTCGCCAAAAGGCACAAGATGATGTTTCGCATAACGGTTTTCCGTATTGATATGATAAGGCATCTCCGCATTACCAATATTCACAATAGAATTGAGCAATTTACCTTTAGTTTCATCTTGATAAACCGTACCAATCATCACTTCCACGCCTTTGTCTTGCGCCACTTGTTGTAAATTTTGCAAATAAGGCTGGATATGATTTTCTAATGCAGGCAATGCCGCCTCAGGTAAGATAATCAAATCAGAATGATCTAAGCTTTGGCTAATTAAACGCTGATAAATATCAAGAGTTTGATAAAAATAGTTAGGATCCCATTTTAGTTGTTGCTCGATATTTCCTTGTACTAAGGTGATATTTAAGGATTTTTGTGGATTTTCTTGCACAAATTTAAGTGAAGAGGTTACCGCACTCAAACCTAACATCACTGCCAGTAATAGACTATGAGTAACAATAATCAGCCATTGTTTCTTACTTTGCATTAACTGCGAAACTAGGCTAAAAATCACCGCACTTACCCACATGACAAAGAAGGTAAGCCCTTCGACACCAAATAATGTGGCTAACGCAGCAAATGGTGTGTCAAGTTGAGTATAGCCAAATTGTAACCAAGGAAAGCCCGTAAATACCCAGCCACGCAAAAATTCGGTCAATGTCCAAATGGCTGGAAAAATCGCCAAACTTTGTACTTTAAAACGCTGAACTAAATAAGTGAACAACAAAGGATAAAGTGCTAAATATCCGGCAAGTAAAATCACGAGTAAATAGCTAACAAATAATGGTGCTCCACCAAATTGATGAATACTGACATTGAGCCAATTCACACCAATACTAAAAAAGCTCAATCCCCATAAAAAACTAGCACGAAGTGCGGTCTTTTTTTGTGGATTTTTGGCTACCCAAATTAGACCAGCTAATGACAGATAGGCAATAGGCCAGAGATCAAAAGGGGAAAAGGCTAAAACGCCTAATCCCCCTGTTAACATAGCAATAAAATATACGAGATAATTTTTCATTGTTGGTTATTCTGTTTTTTCACTTTCTACAAGTTGTTCATCTGGCACAGTCACTCGTACTTGAATAATACGGCGACTGTCCGCAGAAGTAACTTTAAAACTTAAATTATCTAGCACGACTTCTTCGCCACGTTTTGGCAAATAACCGAATGCTTGCATAATCAAGCCCCCAATCGTATCCACTTCTTCATCAGCAAAATGGGTATGAAATTGCTCATTGAAATCATCAATATCTGTCAACGCTCGTACCGCATAAGTATGGCGAGAAAGCTGGCGAATATCGGCAACATCTTCTTCATCAAACTCATCTTCAATATCGCCAACAATTTGTTCTAAAATATCTTCAATGGTCACTAAACCTGAGATTGCACCAAATTCATCAACCACTAACGCCATGTGAAAACGTTCAGCACGAAAATCTTTTAACATACGATCCACGCGTTTACTCTCAGGCACAATGACCGCTGGGCGCAATAGACTTTGCAATTCAAATTGTTCTGCATTGGAACGAGAAAACTTGAGCAAATCTTTAGCGTGCAAAATCCCTGCGATATTATCTCGTTCATCACTGATCACAGGAAAACGAGAATGTGCACTTTCAATAATGACATCAAGGCAAGCATCAAGATCTTGATCGCCTTCAATAAAAATAATTTGTGAGCGAGGAATCATAATGTCACGTACTCTCAACTCAGAGATTTCAATAACCCCTTCGATCATCTCCCTTGTATTCTGATCAATTAGCTCATTTTGTTCAGAATCTCGAATGACATCTACTAATTCTTGACGATTTTTCAATTCCCCTTGAAAAAAGCGCCCAAATAAAGATTGAAAGAAACTTTTCTTTGTTTCATTTTCAGTGATTGTATTAATCTGTTCGTCGTTACTCATAAACTCTAATATTGTGTCCGTCTTATTGACCGATGAAAATTACCACATTTTGCTAGGAATAACTAGGAAAAATAAGGAAAGGAAAAACATCTAGCGTAAAAATATGATAGGAAAGAAATAAAAAAGAAGGGAGTTATCTGGATAATATATCTCCCTTTAATGCAATAAAAATATTGCTCAAAACGCTAACTTATAAATTGATATTTCGTCCAATGATAATATTTTTCACCCACTTTGGTTATACCACCATATTTCCACCACTCAGGATGGTTTGGCGTATCAGGTAAACACTGGGTTTCTAATGCAATCCCCGCATAATCAGCATATTGCCCATTTTGGCGGTTTGGCGTAGCGGATAAAAAATTCCCTGTATAAACTTGTAATGCAGGTTGAGAAGTCGTCACTTTCATAGTCAATGAACGATCAAGTGCGGTCAAAATTGCACAAGTTTTTTCATCATTTTGATTAAGTAAGAAAGAATGATCATAGCCTTTTACCAACTGTTGCTCTTCTTGTAAAAAATCCAAACCAATTGGCTTTTCCTCACGAAAATCAAAACTTGTTCCTTCAACCGATTTTAACTCTGCATTTGGAATTCCTGCGCTGTCCACAGGTAAAAAATAGTCCGCATTAAGTTGTAATGAATGTCCCCGAATATCGCAACCTTCAACAGCATTATTCAAATTAAAATAAGCATGGTTGGTTAAATTAATCGGACAATCCTGATCGCAAATTGCCTCGTATTCAATCTTAACTTTATTATTTTCACTCAAAGAATAAGTAACAAAAACATGCATATTACCAGGAAAGCCTTGATCGCCATCATGACTAAAATGAGAAAAAGTAATGGAATTTCCACCGCACTTTTCCAAATACCAACGCTGACGATCAAAACCTTGGCCACCATGAAGTTGATGCTGATTTTGATTGGCTGCCAGCAAATATCCTTTACCATTTAACTCAAATTGACTATTGGCAATACGGTTAGCATAACGCCCAATACTTGCCCCTAAATAAGCCTGCTGCTTAGGATAGTCATTCACTTGGCAGCCGAGCAAAACTTCACGCATTTCGCTGCCAACAGGCACTTGGCACGAAATCCAAGTTGCGCCCCAATCCATAAATTGCACCTTCATCCCTTTCGCATTGGTTAAGGTAAAAATGCGGAAAGGTTGACCATCAGGGGCAATGCCCTCTTGATGTTCTTTAGCTAAACAATCGCTTAACATATTGCAACCCCTTGCGAAGCGGTACAAACATAGAAATCTTCTTTCAAGCCTGTTTGTTTTTCATAATTGTCGGCAATAATTTGGCGAACGGCCTCAACTTTGTCTTGTGGTGCAATAGCAACAATACAGCCGCCAAAACCACCACCGGTCATACGAACTCCGCCATTTTTACCAATCACGACTTGTGCAAGCTCCACTAAATAATCAATTTCAGGTACGGTAATTTCAAAGTCATCACGCATTGAGTCATGAGATTGATACATTAACTCCCCTAGTCGTTGCAGATCGCCTTGCTGCAAGGCTTGAACCGCCTGTAACACACGCTCATTCTCCGTCACAACATGTCTAGCCCGTTTTGCCATTTCGGGATCAAGTGCGGTCAATTCTGCTTCTTTTTGCTTAAACTGCTCAACAGAAACATCACGCAATGCTTTCACACCAAAAAACTCTGCAGCCATTTCACATTGCTGACGGCGTGTATTATATTCGCCATTAACTAAATCATGTTTCACATGAGAATTCACGATCATAACAGCAACATCTTCAGGCACTGGTGTTGCCACGGTATCTAAAGAGCGGCAGTCAATCATAAGAAGATGATCTTTTTGACCTAATGCAGAAATGAGTTGATCCATATTGCCACAATTTGCGCCTACAAATTTATTCTCTGCTTGTTGACCAATCAAAGCAATTTCCGTATTTGTTAAGGCTAAATCCCCCAATTGCTGACAAAATTTTCCCACTGCCACTTCTAAAGAAGCGGAAGAACTTAAACCTGCTGAAAGTGGCACATTGCCACAAATCACTAAATCTGCACCTTGCTGAAACTCTGTGCAACGTTGTTGAATAAACTTCACCACACCGCGAACATAGCCAGTCCATTTTGCCTTTGCTTTTGGTTCAATAGGTTGGCTTAAATCAAATTCGTCATATTCCTTTAAATCTGCCGCATAGACACAAAACAGATGATCATCTCGTTTTGCGCCACTGATTGCTGTGCCATAATTAATCGCACAAGGCATAACAAACCCATCGTTATAATCGGTATGCTCGCCTATGATATTTACTCGTCCCGGTGCATAAACATTAAGTTCAGAAGTGCGGTTAAATTTTTCACTAAATAATTGCTTTGCTTGTTGTTGTGGATTTTGTTGAGTCATGTTATCACTCCATTAAATTTATTTATTTTTATAATGAACATCGCTTAATTCACGCAATCTGGCAGCTGCTTGTTCAGCAGTTAAATCTCTCTGACTTTCTCCTAGCATTTCATAACCCACCATAAATTTACGCACTGTTGCTGAACGTAACAAAGGCGGATAGAAATGCGCATGGAGTTGCCAATGTTCATTATCTTCATTATTGAAAGGCGCAAAATGGAAACCCATAGAGTAAGGGAAAGAGGTTTCAAATAAATTATCGTATTTAGTCGTTACCATTTTTAACGCCAAAGCGAGATCTTTTGCTTGTTCCTCAGTTAAGTCTGTTAAACGTTTGACGTGAATTTTTGGTAAAAGCAATATTTCAAATGGCCAAACCGCCCAATAAGGCACTACGGCAACCCAATATTCCGTTTCAACTACGACTCTTTCTTGTAGCTCTCTTTCACGTTTTTGGTAATCCATGAGTAAAACAGAACCATGTTTATTCAAATAATTGCGTTGTGCATTATCTGTTCGAGCAACTTCATTTGGTAAAAAACTATTTGCCCAAATTTGTCCATGTGGATGCGGATTAGAACACCCCATGGCAGCACCTTTATTTTCAAAAATTTGCACCCATTGGTATTTTTTACCAAGTTCTTCTAATTGTTCTTGCCAAACTTTTACTACCTCAAAAATTTCTTCTACTGTTAGTAATGGCAAGGTTTTACTGTGATCTGGTGAAAAACAAATGACTCGGCTTTCGCCGCAAGCTTGGCTAGATTGAAACAACGGATCATCCGTTTTTTCTGGCGCTGGCGTATCTTCTAACAACGCAGAAAAATCATTTTTAAATACGAAAGGTTTGGTATAACTTGGATTTTGCTCCCCTGTAATACGTTTATTGCCCGGACAAAGATAACAAGCAGGATCATAGCAAGGTTTATTTTCATCTGTTGTTTTTTCTTGCTGACCTTGCCAAGGTCTTTTGGCACGATGAGGCGAAACCAAAACCCATTGTTCAGTCAAAGGATTGTAGCGTCGATGTGGATGTTCTGTTGCAACAAACTCGGTCATTTCACTCATTTTTATACCCTCAAAAATTAATCTTTATTACAAATAATGTAAACGATTACAAATAAATTGGCTGCTATGCTATCACATCGCCCTTTTATTTAACTGTGATCTATATCACAATTATTAATTATGGCTGATAGGTCTAATAAGAATTTTGTGAGCTAGGTTTTATTTTACTTTAGTAACCGTTTCCAAAAATAATTTATTTGGTTATGATACAGTGGAATTTATATAAATTTTAAACTGTCTGGGGGAACAAATGATCACTATTCATGATGTGGCTAAACATGCTGGCGTTTCTGTTGCAACGGTTTCTCGAGTGCTGAATAATCATCCCTCAGCCAGTGAAAAAGCCCGTCTAGCAGTACAAAGTGCGGTAGAAAAATTAAATTATCATCCAAACGCTAATGCACAAGCTCTAGCCTTACAGAATACAGATACTATCGGTGTTGTGGTAACTGATGTGACAGATCCTTTCTTTGCTATTTTGGTTAAAGCCGTAGATAAAGTTGCAGAAGAACACGAAAAAAGTATCTTAATTGGCATCGGTTATCACAACGCAGAAAAAGAAAGAAATGCCATAGATACTTTATTACGCAAGCGTTGTAGTTGCTTAGTTGTTCATTCAAAAGCCTTGAGTGATCAAGAGCTTAGCCAATATTTACAACGGATTTCTGGTATGGTAATTATCAATCGAGTGATTGAAGGTTATGAAAGTCGTTGTGTTAGTTTAGACAATAGCAAAGGTACATTTCTTGCCACTGAAATGCTAATTAAATTCGGGCATAAACATATTGGCTACATTGGCTCAAATCATCAGATTTCTGATGAGAAGGATCGCTTTAATGGCTATTTAAATGCCTTAGAACATCATAAACTACCTATATTTGAACATGCAATTGCACACAGCACCCCTGATTTTGAAGGTGGCGAAGAAGCCATGATTAATTTATTAAGTTATAACTCAAACCTAACTGCTGTTGTGGCGTATAACGACAGTATGGCGGCTGGTGCAATTTCAGTGTTAAATGAAAATAATATCCAAGTTCCGAAACAATTTTCTATTATTGGATTTGATGATATGCCTATCGCACGCTATTTAATTCCCAAATTGACCACTGTACGCTATCCTATTGATTTAATGGCAACTTATGCCGCCAAGCTGGCATTAAGTTTAGTCGATAATCAAATCGCTGAGCCTGCTCATATTCAATTTAACCCAACTTTAGTACGCCGTTTTTCTGTAGAAAATCCTTAATTTTTAGCATTTCATGAAATCGTTTTCATGAATTTCTATAAATGTGAAACGGATCACAGTCTTATTACTCATTTTCCGCTATTCTTACCACAACTTACCAATTATGAGGTTAAGTACTGGTAAGAATATCTATTTCTCAATCCATTCAAGGAGCATTTTATGAAAAAAACAGTATTAAGTGCGGTAGCTTTAGCAGTAGGTTTTAGTGCAATTGCAGCACAAGCAGCTGATCGTATTGGTGTAACCATTTACAAATATGACGATAACTTTATGGCATTAATGCGCCAAGAAATTGATAAAGAAGCAAAAGCTGTAGGCGGCTTAGACCTTTTAATGAATGACTCACAAAATGCACAATCTATTCAAAATGACCAAGTTGATGTATTAATTTCTAAAGGTGTTAAAACTTTAGCAATTAACTTAGTGGACCCAGCTGCTGCACCAACTGTGATTAAAAAAGCTAAAGCAGAAGATATTCCAGTTATTTTCTTCAATAAAGATCCAGGTGCGAAAGCAATTGAAAGCTATGATCATGCTTATTATGTAGGTACAGATCCAAAAGAATCAGGCCTTATCCAAGGAGATTTAATTGCTAAACACTGGAAAGCGAATTCTGCTTATGATTTAAATAAAGATGGCAAAATTCAATATGTATTATTAAAAGGTGAACCTGGTCACCCAGATGCTGAAGCGCGTACCAAATATGTAATTGAAGCATTAAACGCTCAAGGTATTCAATCAGAACAATTGTTCATTGATACTGGTATGTGGGATGCTGCGATGGCAAAAGATAAAGTTGATGCTTGGTTATCTAGCTCTAAAGCAAATGACATCGAAGTGATCATTTCTAACAATGATGGTATGGCGATGGGTGCATTAGAAGCAACTAAAGCACATGGTAAAAAATTACCAATCTTCGGTGTTGATGCACTACCAGAAGTATTACAGTTAATTAAGAAAGGCGAAATGGCTGGTACTGTGTTAAACGATGGTGTTAACCAAGGTAAAGCAGTGGTTCAACTTGCGAAAAATTTAGCGCAAGACAAACCAGCAACAGAAGGAACAAACTGGAAATTAGAAAAACGTGTTGTTCGTATTCCTTACGTTGGTATTGATAAAGACAACTTAAGTGAATTCTTAAAATAATTGTTGTAATCATTAGGGGAGATCTATCTCCCCTTTTCTATGAGGTTGGATATGACAGTACAAACTCTAAATCAAAGTGGCGAAATACTGCTTACGATGACAAATGTCAGCAAATCCTTTCCCGGCGTAAAAGCACTTGATAAAGCGAATTTAACCATTCGATCTCACTCAGTTCATGCGTTAATGGGGGAAAATGGTGCTGGTAAATCAACGTTGTTGAAATGCTTATTTGGTATTTATGCTAAAGACGAAGGCGACATTCTTTTTTTAGACAAGCCGATTAATTTCAAAACCTCAAAAGAGGCATTAGAAAATGGGATATCCATGGTACACCAAGAATTGAATTTGGTGCGCCAGCGTAATGTAATGGACAACTTATGGTTAGGACGTTATCCACTAAAAGGCATTTTTGTTGATCACGGCAAAATGTATCGAGATACAAAAGCTATTTTTGATGAATTAGATATTGATATTGATCCAAAAGAAAAAGTGGCTAATTTATCTGTATCACAAATGCAAATGATTGAAATTGCAAAAGCATTTTCTTACAACGCTAAAATTGTGATTATGGATGAGCCAACCTCATCATTATCAGAAAAAGAAGTTGAGCATTTATTCAAAATTATTGCAAAACTAAAAGAACGTGGTTGTGGAATTGTTTATATTTCACACAAAATGGATGAAATTTTCAAAATTTGTGATGAAATCACTATTTTGCGTGACGGAAAATGGATTAATACCGTTGAAGTTAAAAAAACGACCATGGATGAAATAGTTGCCATGATGGTGGGACGAGAACTAACCCAACGTTTCCCGCCTAAAACTAATGAACCAAAAGAAGTTATTCTTGAGGTAGAAAATCTCACTGCATTAAATCAGCCTTCAATTCAAGATGTTTCTTTTGAATTACGTAAAGGTGAAATCCTTGGTATTGCTGGGCTAGTGGGTGCAAAACGCACAGATATTGTCGAAACAATTTTTGGTGTTCGTGAACGTAAAAGTGGAACGGTCAAATTACATAACAAAGAAATAAAAAATCGCACCGCACTTGAGGCGATTAATAATGGCTTTGCGCTTGTTACAGAAGAACGCCGCTCAACAGGGATATATGCAAATCTAAGCATAGAATTTAACTCTTTAATTTCTAACATGAAATCCTATATCAGCTCCTTTGGTTTACTCAGTAATAAGAAAATGAAAAGTGATACGCAATGGGTAATTGATTCGATGAATGTTAAAACGCCATCTCATCGTACCCATATCGGCTCACTTTCAGGCGGTAACCAACAAAAAGTGGTTATAGGGCGTTGGCTACTCACTCAACCTGAAATTTTAATGCTTGATGAACCAACTCGAGGTATTGATATTGGGGCAAAATACGAAATCTATCAGCTCATTATGCAACTGGCACAAAAAGATAAAGGGATTATTATGATCTCATCGGAAATGCCTGAGTTATTGGGTGTTACAGACCGTATTTTAGTTATGAGCAATGGAAAAGTTGCAGGCATTGTAGAAACCGCCAAAACCTCCCAAGAAGAAATTCTACAGCTTGCGGCGAAATATTTATAAGCAAAGAAGGAAGTCACTATGTCTAGCTTAACTCAAACAAAATCGTTAGATTTTCTTAAACAAAATGCCATTTATTTTGTTTTGTTAATTCTTTTAGTTGTGATTATTGTTCAAGATCCTAGTTTCTTGAGTTTACGCAACTTCAGTAACATTCTCACGCAATCTTCAGTTCGTTTAATTATTGCTCTAGGCGTTGCGGGATTGCTTGTTACCCAGGGTACTGACCTATCCGCAGGACGCCAAGTCGGTTTAGCCGCCGTTGTTGCAGCAACCATGCTACAAGCGATGGACAATATGAACCGCGTTTTCCCTGATTTGGGTGAAATTCCGATTCCTGTGGTAATCTTAACTGTATGTGCTATCGGTGCTGTAATCGGCTTGATAAACGGGTTAGTTATCGCCTATCTCAATGTAACACCATTTATTGCTACGATGGGAACGATGATTATTGTCTATGGTATCAACTCGCTCTACTATGATGCAGTAGGTTCATCTCCAATCGCAGGTTTTAATGAAAGTTTCTCTGAATTTGCCCAAGGCTTCTTCCGTATTGGTGGTTTTAAACTCTCTTATATCACCATTTACGCTACCCTAGCCTCTATTTTAGTTTGGGTAATGTGGAATAAAACTCGCTTTGGTAAAAACATCTTTGCTATCGGTGGTAACCCTGAAGCTGCAAAAGTCTCTGGGGTAAACGTAGCTCGTAACCTTGTGGTTATCTATATGATTGCAGGTATCTTCTACGCATTCGGTGGAATGTTAGAGGCTGGACGTATCGGTTCTGCAACCAACAACCTTGGCTTTATGTACGAAATGGACGCGATTGCTGCTTGTGTGGTGGGCGGAGTTTCCTTCGCAGGTGGTGTAGGAACGGTTATTGGCGTAGTAACAGGGGTACTTATCTTCACCGTTATTAACTATGGCTTAACCTACATTGGCGTAAACCCTTACTGGCAATATATCATCAAAGGTAGCATTATTGTTCTGGCTGTTGCGATTGACTCACTGAAATATGCGAAGAAAAAATAATTCTTAATTTAAAATTTAATCAGCCTCTAAATAGAGGCTGATTTTTTACGTTAAACTTTTAATATAGCCAAAAAAATAGCTTAAATCCTTTCTCAGAATTTAAGCTATTTATGCATTCGTTATAATTGCAAATTAGCTATTTTGATTAATGAAATTAGCTAATTGATTTTTTGGTAATGCACCAACTTGAGTTGCAACTGCTTTACCTTCTTTAAAGAACATTAATGTTGGGATACTACGCACACCAAATTGAGCTGGTGTCATTTGGTTTTCATCAATATTAATTTTAACGATTTTTACTTTATCGCCTAATTCAGCAGCAAGTTCATCTAAAATCGGTCCAACCATACGGCAAGGTCCACACCAAGGTGCCCAGAAATCTAATAATACTGGAACATCTGATTTTAATACATCTGCATCAAAAGTTGCGTCTGTTGTATGTAATACTTCACTCATTTTTATTTTCCTTTTTCTCTGTTGGTATTTGTTTCCAATTTTGCAATATGAGGGTAAATTTTGTCATTTCAAGTGTCAAATCATAACATAAGTCACAATAAAAACGACTAATTGCTTTAATTAGCTGAAACTAAGATGGTAGAACCTGATTTTCACTCACTTTATTCATCTTTAAATGATAAATATTATTTAGTGTTACATCAGAAATACTCATCAATGCTTCTTCCGTTAAAAATGCTTGATGCCCAGTTAATAAAACATTATGACAAGAAGACAAACGACGGAAAACATCATCTTGGATAACCTCGTTGGACTTATCCTCAAAGAACAACTCTCTTTCATTTTCATATACGTCCATACCTAAGGCACCAATTTTACGTTGTTTTAATGCGTCAATTGCAGCTTGGGTATCAATTAATGTGCCACGGCTAGTATTAATTATCATCACACCATCACGCATTTTGGCAAAAGACTCTCGATTTAATAAATGATAATTTTCAGGTGTCGCAGGACAATGTAAGGTAATAACATGAGATTTAGCATAAAGTTCATCCAGTTCCACATATTTAGCACCAAGCTCTTCCGCAATGGGATTTTTAAAAGGATCATAAGCAAGAATATTCATGCCGAAGCCTTTTAAAATTCGGATTGTCGCAAGACCAATTTTTCCCGTGCCAATAACCCCAACAGTGCGCCCATACATATTAAAGCCAATTAACCCTTCAAGAGAGAAATTTGCTTCTCTTGTACGCTGGTAAGCTCGATGAATTCGGCGGTTTAAGGCCATCATTAAGCCAACAGTATGTTCTGCCACTGCTTCTGGAGAATATGCCGGCACCCTCACAACTTGAATACCTAGCTCTTTCGCTGCCTTCAAATCAACATTGTTAAAACCAGCACAACGAAGTGCAACCATTTTGACACCAAATGACGCAAGTTTTTCTAGGACTTTTCGACTACCATCATCATTGACAAAAATGCATACCACATCACAATGCTCAGCCATTTTTGCAGTGTTGACATTCAACATAAAATCAAAAAATTCTAGATCAAAACCGTATTTGACATTTACTAGCTCAAAATACTTACGATCATAATTTTTTGTACTATAAACTGCTACTTTCATTAAATATCCTCCATTTTTGCTTTCCTAAAAATTAGTTATTTTAATTGTGAAAATGCTTGTAATAAATCAGCTTTAATATCTTCTACATTTTCCAATCCAACGGAGAAACGCAATAAACGATTACATACCCCACGCACAATACGCTCTGCCTCTGGAATATCCATGTGAGTTTGTGTAGCTGGATAAGTAATAAAACTTTCTGTTCCCCCTAAACTCTCGGCAAAAGTGATTAATTTTATCGCTTTCAAGAATGGATTAACCCAATTTTCATCTTGCAGACGGAAGGACAACATACCCCCTTTATTTGGATATAGCACATCTTTTACTTGTGGTTGTTCACTTAAAAATTTCGCCAATTCTTGAGCGTTTTTCTGGTGGCGATCCATACGTAATGCAAGAGTCTTCATACCACGAATGGTCAACCAAGAATCAAAGGGCGATAACACTGGCCCTGCGCCATTTTGAATATAGAACAAGCGATCACATAACTCTTGACCTTTAGCAACAATTAATCCCACCAAGGTATCATTATGACCTGCTATATATTTTGTACCGCTATGAATAACAACGTCAGCACCATGTTCCATTGGTCTGAATAAAACAGGCGTTAAAAATGTATTATCAACAATCAATAATAAGTTATGTTTTTTAGCAATTTTTGCTATTGCAGCGACATCACATTCTTCCATTAGCGGATTAGAAGGCGTTTCAACAAAAATTGCTTTGGTATTCTCTGTAATGGCTTTCTCTATTTCTTCGCTTGACGCAGTATTAACATAAACAGGTTTAACGCCATGGGTATTTTTATAAGCAAAATCTAATAAACGATAGGTTCCGCCATAGACATCACTGGATACAAGCCATTCATCAGGCGAAGCAAATAAGGACATCAATAATTGGATCGCTGCCATTCCAGAAGAACAAGCAAATCCACGATCACCACCTTCTAATTTTGCAATCGTTTCCTCTAATACTGTTCTAGTTGGATTTTTAGTTCTTGTATAGTCAAATCCAGTACTTTCGCCAATACCATGATGACCATAAGCGGTAGAAAGAAAAATTGGCGTAGAAACAGCGCCAGTTCTTTCATCTGTTCGGTTACCAGCCTGAGCAAGTAACGTATCTAAAGCATATTGTTGTGTCATAAGTTCACCTAATAAATTTAACGAAAAAAGTACCGCACTTTTGCTAGGAATAAATTGTTTTATTGTTGTGCGATATGAATATGAAAGGATTGCATTGTTGCATAAAGTGTCTAGTGATTAAAGAATATTTTCTACATTCTTAAAATAGATAAAGAAAATACAATATAACAATGTGTTATAGATAAACAACTTTTGTATTATTTTTATTCTTAAAAGGCTTTTCTGAGTTTTTTTTCATCAATCAATATATTTTTTTCAAAAGAACCGTTGACAGTTTTTCATAACTCAGTAAAATGCGCACCACTGACAGCGAATGTGTTGCAGCGAAAGCGGGAATAGCTCAGTTGGTAGAGCACAACCTTGCCAAGGTTGGGGTCGCGAGTTCGAGCCTCGTTTCCCGCTCCAATTTACGCTACGGCGTGTTAGCAAAGCGGTTATGCACTGGATTGCAAATCCATGTAGCTCGGTTCGACTCCGGGACACGCCTCCATAATGTAGCCGTTAGTCAGTAAAGCAAGTATTCTTGCCCGAGTGGTGAAATCGGTAGACACAAGGGATTTAAAATCCCTCGCCTTTCGAGGCGTGCCAGTTCAAGTCTGGCCTCGGGCACCATTTAAAAGATAAAAAATCAAAATATAGTCGCAGTAAGCGGCTTTTTTTTACGCCTAAAATTTACCGCACTAACAAGTGAATGTAATGAACAAAATCCTACATTTGTCCATTACACCAAACAAAACCATTTATAGAAATATTTCCTAAAACAAAAGTTGGCTTTATTCCAACTCAGACAATACTGCTCTAAAACTTTCTAATCCAGCCTCAATATTTTCAAGGATCTCACTGGCTAAAAGCGCAGGCTCAGGCAAATTATCTAAATCTGTAAGTGAGTTATCTTTTAACCAAAAAATATCTAAACTAGTTTTATCACGCTGATTAATTTCATCAATGCTAAATCTACGCCAACGTCCATCGGGATTTTGCTCCACATGGTAAGTTTCCGTTCTGGCAAAACGATTTTCAGGGTGATAGCAAGCAATAAAATCTTGTAAATCCGCCAACGTCATCGGCTTTTTCTTAAGCGTATGATGTACATTTGTGCGGTAGTCATAAAACCAGATTTCTTTCGTAATCGCCTCTGGCTGTGCAGGCTTATTATCAAAAAATAACACATTCGCTTTTACACCATTGGCATAGAAAATCCCTGTTGGCAGGCGTAAAATCGTATGCAAATCTGTAACTTCCAATAATTTCTTGCGCACAATTTCTCCAGCGCCACCCTCGAATAGCACATTATCAGGCACCACCACAGCGGCTCGACCATTATTTTTCAGCATCGTATAAATATGCTGCAAAAAATTCACTTGTTTATTTGAGGTTGTTGCCCAAAAATCTTGACGGTTATAAACAAAATCTTCTTTTTCCGCTTCGCCATCAGCATTGGTAATGGTCATGCTACTTTTTTTGCCAAAAGGAGGATTGGCTAACACCAAATCGGCTTTGCGTTGGCTAGGGGCAATTAAGGAATCATCGCTACTAATCGGGCTTTCTCCGTCCATTTCGCCGATGCCATGTAAAAAAAGGTTCATCAAACAAAGACGACGTGTATTGGCGACAATTTCGTTACCAAAAAAAGTTTGATTTTTCAGTTTGGCTTTTTGCTCAACATTAAGTGCGGTATGTTTTTCCAAATAATTATAGGCGGAAAGTAAAAATCCCCCTGTCCCAGCCGCTGGATCGGCAATCGTGGTATCTGGTTGCGGTTGAACACAAGCGACAATCGCATCAATTAATGCTCTTGGTGTAAAATATTGCCCTGCACCTGATTTTGTATCTTCCGCATTTTTCTCCAAAATCCCTTCGTAAATATCCCCTTTAACATCAGTTCCCAAACGGCTCCATTTTGTTTCATCAATCATATTAATCAAACGAGCGAGCTTCGCAGGATCTTGAATTTTGTTTTGTGATTTGGAAAAAATCTGTCCGAGCAAGCCTTTATGCTTACTTAAATCACGCAGCAAAGCGAGATAATGGCTTTCTAAATCAACGCCTGTACGAGAAGTTAAACTGCTCCATTGGTAATGTTCGGGAATACCCACATTGCGCTTATAAGGTGGTTGGCTATATTCATACGCCATTTTTAAGAAAATAAGATAGGTAATTTGTTCCAAATAATCGCCATAACTTACGCCATCATCACGCAACATATTGCAAAAGCTCCAGACCTTTTGGACGATAGCGGAAGAAGATTGGGTTGTTGTCATTTTATAATCCTTGTTGAAATTCATTGATAAATTTGAGCTTTTTTAACACCGCACTTTTGGGCATTATTCATGGTTACCTTGTAGCAATTTTCCCGAAAATGCGGCTTTTAATATAGATTGTTTAAGTAACTCCGCTAATTTAAGTTGTTTACTGATTTCTTGCGCAAAGTGATCTGCTTGCGTCAGTTGTTTTTCTAAAATTGTGACGATTTGGTTTTGTTCTTCGAGTGAGCAAATAGGGATTATCAAATTCCCAACTTTGCTTAAACTTAATGTATGTAATCCTGTCGTTGAACTTGCTACATCAACAATTATTTTTCTTCCAACAGGAGACATAAGAAAATACAAAACAAAATAAGGATTTATGTTCGCATAACATCTTGCTTTTATCAGATGATTTTGGTGATAACAAGGTGAGATTTCATCATTCCAAATAGCTACTCTACCAATTTGATCTATGCTTCCATTCCCCTCAACAATCAATAAGTCATTTTTTTGTAAGAGAGTCCTACGTTTCTCACTCTCTAATATTCCAATTGTTTTAATATCATCCAAATTCAACTCATTGGCATATACATTAGCAACTCTCAAATAAGGCACGTTCTCTTCAAATGTATTGCGCTTGGAGTTTTTAGTTAGTCCCCCTGAAATGTCCGAAATATCCATTAAATAAACCTGAGGGTAATATTCAGCAGGAAGTAGTCTTGTCTTAACAAAAGTAAAATCCTTCAACCTCACAGGCTTACTCGGCTTTTTCCCCTCTTTGCTATTTTCTTCCCAAATTTGCACCGCACTTTTCCATTCATCGACCTTAGCCTGATAATGAGTTTCTCTAGCCTGTTGAATTTGTTGCAATAATTCTTCCGCTGAAGGCAATTTGTCGGCATTTTCTTCACGCCACTGCTTTGTCAATTCGCCATTAAAAGCATTTTTGAGTAGCGATTGGCGATATTGGGCGAGTTTATTTTGTGCCACTTTTAAACTCTCAATCCCAGCGTCAATTTCACTAAATAGGCTTTCTATTTTGTTGACAATGGCGGTTTGTTGGGGGAGTGGGGGGATTGGTAAATCATAATTCCACAATAAATCAGGATTAACATGTGGCGTTCCTGAACCTTTTGCTCTTGTATTAAGTTCAGCATATTTTGATTGTAAAAAATAATAGGCAAAATGATTATCCATATTTGGTAGTGAAATACGAACTAAAGTGCTTCCAACAGCTCCTTTTACGCCTTTACCAACTAGACCTGAACGAGCACCGTCCCACACCATTAAAAAATCATTTTCATCACAAAAAACACATTTTTCTCCGTCCGTATAACTTTTGATTATCCCTTTTTCAAATGCTTCTATATCAATATACGGTATAGTAAAAATATCATTTTTTGTGTCGGATTGTTTCTTCGGCTTTTTACCTTTCTCGCTAATTGCAACTGCGCCTAATTTTTTTATTTCCCAACCCTTTGGTAATTCCTGATTATCCATTTGCATCATAAGTTATCCGTAAATAATTGTTTTGGTGCTAATTCTACTGATATTTGAAACGGACGCCAGCGTGGCGTCCCTACAAATACTCCGATAGAGCTCCGTCCTCACGAGTGCACCCGACAAATACTTAGATAGCGCCCGTGTCCTCACGGGTGCTTTTTCTTTGGTCACTCGTGAGACACGAGCGATAGATTGTTTTGGTGCGCTAAAGCGCACCCTACTTTGTTTAAAGTGCGGTGCGATTTTCCTTAATTTTATGCAATAAGCGCTAAATTGATTTCTTCCAATAACGCTTCAAAATCTTCGCCGTTGGCGCAAAGGACATCATAAGCCCGTCCCAATCCGCCGTATTGATTAAATGGCGTAAGCTCAAAGTCATCCGCCTGAATAGAGAAAGATTGCATAATATGATCTCGGATCATTTGTAACCATTGCATTTGCATTTCTGTAAAAGGTTTTTCCGCTCTTGCGTTATGTTCAAAAATCCATCGTTGAAAATTCTTACGCACAGTTTTTTCAAAAGGCGTGATTTTATCATCAATCCCAACTACTCGACGAATTAAACTCACCAAAGCGACAAGTTCTTGCTCTGGTTTGTGATTTACCTTATCCAAAGTTGCATAGGCTTGCCAAATATGGCTAAAAGCGAGATTAGGCTTGGCTCGTTTAATCTCGTTCAATAAGGCTTTCACCATATTTAATGTAAGGATTTGACGGCGATAAGGTTGGTTATAAAAAATCTGCAATGCGGTTATTTTGTCTTTGTTGGCATGCAAATATTCGGAAAAATTTTTTACCGCACTTTCCATTTCATCAATTTGTTCCTCTGCCCAACCCGCATGAACAAGTTCATCAATGGTAGCGTCAATTTTCTGTTCATTTTGCTTACGAATTTCTTCTAAAGCCGTAATAAGCTCCATTGATATAGATTTTGTCGCCTGCGAAACTCGTTGTCTTTGCGCAAGATCCAAACTCTCTTCGCTTGGCTCAGAATTGATGTCAATATTTTCCAATTCACAAGCTAATTCATGGACTTTATCTGCATTAATGGCATCAAACAGTGAACGAACAATATCAATTAAAGGCGTGCCTTGCGTGATTTGTGCTATTTGTGCCTGTTCCTCTTCGCTAAGTTGCTTATTTAGGCGAGCCAGTCTTGCGGCTAAAGAGCTGATACTATCTGTATCATAAGCGCCAAATACCACCGCTCTTCCTAAATCTTTAAAACTGACCGCTCTTTTGGTATCAAGTTGTGTGCTTGCAGTTTTGAGGGATTTTGTCACGCCAATGGCATCGACAATCACATAATGGGTTTTCGCCGTTTTAGCGCTTGGGCTTACGGCTTGTAAACTGTCTTTGTCTAATGTGCGAGTGCCACGCCCTTTCATTTGTTCAAAATAATTACGGCTTTTCACATCACGCATAAAAATAAGACATTCCAATGGACGAATGTCAGTTCCCGTTGCAATCATATCCACTGTAACAGCAATGCGTGGATAATAACTGTTACGGAAATTGGCTAACACAGTTTTAGGGGGCTCGCCTTTTTCTTGAATTGCACCATGCTCATCAAGGGTATCTTCTGCAGCACGATAAGTAATTTTTTTGCAAAATTCATTACCTTGCCCAAACTCCTCTCGCACAATGCGAATGATGTCGTCTGCATGGCTGTCATTTTTAGCGAAAATTAAGGTTTTTGGCACTTCATTGCGCAATGGAAAAATTCTCGGTAATTGCGCTTTAAAGGTGCGAATAATAGTACGAATTTGGCTTGGATTGACAATGTCTCGATCCAATTGTTTTGCACTGTAAACCTCATCTTGATCTTGCTGTTGCCAGCGTTTGCGCCTTGTTGTTCGCTCACGATGTTCAATCAGTTCTTCTGCTTTAAATGTACCGCCCTTTTGACTAATTTTAGTATCAATAATGAAAACTTCATTGCCCACGTTTACGCCGTCAGCAACCGCTTGTTCATGGGTATATTCACTGACAATATTTTGATTAAAGAAGCTAAAAGTGCGGTCATCTGGCGTCGCTGTTAAGCCGATAAGATAAGCATCAAAATAATCTAGCACTTGGCGCCATAGGTTATAAATAGAGCGGTGACATTCATCGATAAAGATAAAATCAAAATATTCTGGCGGCAACTTGGTTTGATAGGTGACAGGCAGTGGCGCTTGTAATTGTTTTTCCCATGCTTCAAGCTCAATCTCATTTTCTGGGATCTCTTGTTCCTCACCTTTGAGCAAAGAATACATGCGCTGGATTGTACAAATATGCACTTCTATGCCATGTGGCACATCGGAAGATTTGATAATCTGTGAAGGGTGTAATTCGGTAAATTTGCGATTATCATCAGAGGGACTAAAGTTTCTCATTTCTTGTTCCGCTTGCTCTCCTAAATTCACCGTATCCACAAGAAACAGGATACGACGTTTCCCGGTGTATTTTAGCAAGCGATACATAATACTAATTGCAGTATAGGTTTTCCCTGCACCTGTCGCCATTTGAATAAGTGCTCTAGGTCTATCTTGAGCAAGAGATTGCTGCATATTTTCAATGGCAATAAGTTGACAGTCACGCAGTCCTAAGGCTTGTGCAGGCAGATTATTAGGGTTTAAGTGCGGTATGTTTTTTAATTTGTTTCGCAGGGTTTGCTTACCTTCATTTGCCCAACGTTGCAGCGTTTCAGGACGATGAAAACTAAAAACCTCACGGGCACGAGGTGTAGGGTCATTTCTATTGGTAAAGTGAGTAATGACACCCGTGCTTTCATAAAGAAAAGCAATATCTGCCTTGGATATATATTTGAGTTTACTTGTAGCATAGCGTGAACTTTGCTCTTCCACAATATTGAGCTTATGCCCAAAACTCTCTTCTTTTGCTTCAATGACAGCAACGGGAGTTCTATCAACAAATAATAAATAATCAACCGACCCACTTTCTGTTGGATATTCTCGAACAGCAATCCCTAAGCCTGCAGCTGGATTGTAATTTTTCAGATTTTGAATGACCCAGCCAGCCTCTATAAGTTGTTTATCTATTAAATCTCGAGCTTGTTGCTCAGGATTTTGATTTGGTTGCATATTCATAAGCCTTCCCTATCACACAATAGTTGTTTGTCATCTGTTCGAAAGCGACGAAAAATATTTTACTTGAAACAAAGGATTTTCCAAAAGCAAAAAATAGACAAGGCTTTATTTTCTAGATAAAGAAAAGTACGGTGTTATTTTACGACGATTTATTGGTTTGACCAGAATAATCAATGCGTTTAAATAAAAAAGCGCTATAATGTGCGAACTGTGACAAAAAGGTAAGTATTATGTATAAAAATGCAAAAATCTTGTTGTTAAATGGCCCAAATTTAAACATGTTGGGAAAACGTGAGCCAGCACATTATGGCAACCTCTCTTTAGGTGATATTGAACAACAAATGCAAAAATTAGCTCAAGAGCATCAAGTAGAGCTAACTTGTTTCCAAGCGAATAGCGAAGAAAAATTAATCGACAAAATTCATCAAAGTTTTCAGTTAATTGATTTTATTATTATCAACCCTGCTGCTTATACCCATACCAGCGTGGCATTGCGTGATGCTTTGCTCTCTGTATCCATTCCATTTGTAGAAATTCATCTATCCAATATTCATAAACGTGAGACTTTCCGACACCATTCTTATTTTAGTGATATTGCTGAAGGGGTTATCTGTGGATTGGGGACTCAAGGTTATGAATTTGCTTTACAATATGCTTTGCAGTATTTAGCGAAAAAGGCATAATTTGTATAAATTTCAGCGAAATTAACAGAATTTTATCGCCAAAAAGCATTTTTTCAGGTAATCTCTCGGCCGAATAATTTGTTTGAAATTGACCGCACTTTTTATCCTCAATTTTGTCTAACTTGCGGTTTGTGATAGCGGTTTATTAATGAACAGTAAATTAATTTTAATCATTTTAGGAAATCATTATGGACGTTCGTAAAATTAAAAAACTTATCGAATTAGTTGAAGAATCAGGCATTATGGAGCTTGAAATCTCTGAAGGAGAAGAAACAATCCGCATTAATCGTGGAACGCCAGTTGCAGCTCCAGTTCAATATAACATTCCAGCAGCGCCAGCAGTGGCACCTGTTGCGCCAGCTCCAGTACCAGCACCTCAAAGTGCGGTTGCTCCACAGGCAAATGAAGATTTATCTGGCCATGTTGTTCGTTCACCGATGGTTGGTACTTTCTATCGTAGTCCAAGCCCAGAAGCAAGTGCTTTCGTTGAAGTGGGACAAACTGTAAAAGTTGGCGATACACTTTGCATTGTTGAAGCAATGAAAATGATGAATAAAATTGAAGCTGATAAAGCAGGTGTTATCAAAGCTATCTTAATTAATGATGGTGAACCTGTTGAATTTGACGAGCCTCTAATTGTAATCGAATAATTGATCCATTCTTTTTGTAGGGCGTTTATCGCCCTACAATATTATTCCAAGAGATAAATTCTTATGTTAGAAAAAGTTGTTATTGCCAATCGTGGTGAAATTGCATTGCGTATTTTGCGTGCTTGTAAAGAGCTTGGTATAAAAACTGTTGCAGTTCATTCAACAGCTGATCGTGAATTAAAACATGTGTTATTAGCAGATGAAACTGTCTGTATTGGTCCTGCACCTTCGGCTAAAAGCTATTTGAATATTCCAGCTATTATTGCTGCAGCAGAGGTGACAGGCGCAGATGCAATTCACCCGGGTTATGGTTTCTTATCTGAAAATGCTGATTTTGCGGAGCAAGTTGAGCGTTCTGGTTTTACTTTTATTGGTCCAACTGCGGATGTTATTCGTTTAATGGGTGATAAGGTTTCTGCTATTAATGCCATGAAAAAAGCGGGTGTTCCTTGTGTTCCGGGTTCGGATGGTCCTTTAAGTTCGGATATTAATAAAAACAAAGAAATTGCCAAACGCATTGGTTATCCAATTATTATTAAGGCTTCAGGCGGCGGTGGCGGTCGTGGTATGCGTGTTGTTCGTGATGAAAAAGCATTAGAAGAATCCATAGCGATGACAAAAGCGGAAGCAAAAGCAGCGTTCAATAACGACATGGTGTATATGGAAAAATATCTTGAAAATCCACGCCATATTGAAATCCAAGTTTTAGCTGATACCCATGGTAATGCAATTTACTTAGCAGAACGTGATTGCTCTATGCAACGCCGTCATCAAAAAGTGGTGGAAGAAGCACCAGCACCAGGCATTTCAGAAGAAACAAGACGTGATATTGGTACACGTTGTGCTAACGCTTGTGTTGAAATTGGTTATCGAGGTGCAGGTACATTTGAGTTCTTATATGAAAATGGTGAGTTTTACTTCATCGAAATGAATACTCGTATTCAGGTAGAACACCCAGTGACAGAAATGATTACAGGCGTTGATCTCGTTAAAGAACAACTTCGTATCGCAGCAGGTCTTCCACTTTCCATTAAGCAAGAAGATATCAAAGTTAAAGGCCATGCCATTGAATGTCGTATCAATGCGGAGGATCCTAATACATTTTTACCTTCGCCAGGAAAAGTAACACACTTACATTCCCCTGGTGGCTTTGGTATCCGCTGGGATTCTCATGTTTATGGTGGATATACTGTTCCGCCACATTATGACTCAATGATTGCCAAATTAATTACTTATGGTGATACTCGTGAAGTGGCTATTCGCCGTATGCAAAATGCGCTATCAGAAACCATTATCAATGGTATAAAAACCAATATACCTTTACATAATTCAATTCTTTCCGATGAAAATTTCCAAAAAGGTGGAACCAATATTCACTACCTTGAGAAAAAATTGGGCATGAGAGACTAACATCACTCTCATTTAACTATAGCAATAAAAGCAAAGTGGATAATCATATCCACTTTTTTAGGGATAAAAAATGAAAGTACATTATAAACAAGCAGCTAAGGAAGCTCGCTATGCATTGTTATTAACAATTTTATATCTTGTCGGTTGGTGCATTTGCGCCTATTTACCTGATGATGCAAGAGGCCCAATTGGGTTTCCTCTTTGGTTTGAGCTATCTTGTATATACTTCCCTTTAATTTTTACCCTCATTGTCTATTTATGCATCAAATTCTTTTTTAAAGATTTACCTTTAGGGGATAACGAATGAACTTTAATATTGTTTCACCCTTAATTTTCTATTTAATTTTTGTATTTGGTATCGCCTATTATTCTTACAGTAAAAGAAGCCAAGGTAATTTTTTAAGTGAATACTATGTTGGCAACCGCTCCATGTCAGGCTTTGTTTTAGCCATGACCACAGCAGCAACTTATGTTGGCGCTAGCTCCTTTATAGGTGGTCCTGGTGCTGCTTATAAGTTCGGTTTAGGCTGGGTATTACTTGCCATGATCCAAGTCCCTGTAGTTCTATTTACTCTAGGTGTACTTGGTAAAAAATTAGCGATACGAGCCCGAAAAAATCAAAGCTTAACAGTTAATGACATTTTATTTGCTCGCTATAAAAATCCTTATATCGTCTTGTTAGCCAGCCTTTCATTGCTATTTTCATTTTTTATCATGATGGCGGTACAATTTATCGGAGTGGGGAGATTATTAGAAACCACATTACATATTGACTATCGTGTTTCTATCCTAATTTTTGCTGCGACAGTCGGTATCTACACATTTATAGGTGGTTTCAGAGCTGTGGTACTGACCGATACTATTCAAGGATTAATCATGGTTATAGGAACCTTTTTATTACTTGGTGGTGTTATTTATGCTGGCGGTGGCGTTAGCCAAATTATTGATAACTTGGCAAAAATTGATCCAAATTTAATTACCCCTTATGGTATTGATGCTAGACCTCTTGACTTTACTTTTATGGCATCCTTTTGGGTATTAGTCTGCTTTGGTTTACTTGGTTTACCTCACACCGTTGTGCGTGCGATGTCCTATAAAAATAGCAAAGCACTACATAATGGTATTGTCATTGGAACAATTGTCATTGCGGCATTAATGCTAGGAATGCATCTCGCTGGTGCATTAGGACGTGCGGTCGTGCCAACATTAGATGTCAGTGACAAAATTATTCCAACATTGATGATACAAGTATTTCCACCTGTAGTTGCTGGTATTTTTCTGGCTGCGCCAATGGCTGCAATAATGTCATCAATTGATTCAACCTTAATTCAAATGTCCTCTACTTTAATCAAGGACTTATATTTACGTTTCTATCCTGAACAAATCCATAATGAAGCCAAAGTCAAACGTTTATCAATTCTTGCAACTTTAGCCTTAACTTTACTAGTCACTATTGCAACTTTAAATCCGCCAGATATGTTGATCTGGCTAAATCTATTTGCCTTAGGTGGCTTAGAAACCACATTTTTATGGGTAATGCTATTCGGCTTATATTGGAAAAAAGCGAATGCTTATGGAGCAATAAGCTCAATGTTAGTCGGTTTAATAAGTTATGTATTATTGACCGCACTTGGTATTAAATTATTTAACTTCCATGCAATTGTTCCTGCTTTATTACTTGGTCTAGTCGCCTTCTTACTGGGAAATCAAGTAGGAAATAAAATGATTAAAAACGAGGAAAAATAAATGGCTTGGGTACAAATTCGTTTAAACAGTACAAATCAAAAAGCGGAAAAAATCAGTGATTATTTAGAAAGCATCGGTGCTGTGTCTGTGACTTTTATGGATAGTCAAGACACGCCTATTTTCGAGCCACTTCCGGGCGAAACAAGATTATGGGGAAATACTGATGTAATGGCATTATTTGATGCTGAAACAGATATGCAGCAAATTGTTCGCCTCTTACAACAAGAAAATCATCTTGATGAAAATACGGCTTATAAGATTGAACAAATTGAAGATAAAGACTGGGAAAGAGAATGGATGGATAATTTCCACCCAATGCAATTCGGCAAACGTTTATGGATTTGCCCAAGTTGGCGTGAAATACCAGATGAAAATGCAGTAAACGTTATGCTTGATCCGGGTTTAGCTTTTGGTACAGGAACGCATCCAACCACCGCACTTTGTTTAGAATGGCTAGACAGCCTTGATCTCACTGGAAAAACCGTGATTGATTTTGGTTGTGGTTCGGGCATTTTAGCTATCGCCGCCCTCAAATTAGGCGCAAAAAGTGCGGTGGGAATTGATATAGATCCACAAGCAATTCTCGCCAGCCGTAATAATGCAGAGCAAAATGGCGTAGCAGATCGTTTACAGCTCTTTTTATCTGAAGACAAACCAGCGGATCTCAAAGCAGATGTCGTTGTTGCCAATATTTTAGCAGGCCCACTCAAAGAGCTTTACCCAATTATCAGCCAATTAGTTAAACCAAATGGCGATTTAGGCTTATCAGGCATTTTAGAAACGCAAGCACAATCGGTTTGTGATGCTTATGCTCAAAGTTTTGCCTTAGATCCTGTGCAAGAGCGCAAAGAATGGTGCCGAATTACGGGGAAATTAAAATAATTTGTCAAGTAAATTCCGCTGATTTCAGCGTAAAAATAAGCACAAATAGAATAAAACCTAAACAATGTCAAAAAAATGCAATTTGTATAAAAAATATTCTTTGCAAATGAATTAAAAGTGCGTATTATAGCGCACCTTGTCGCCCTGACCGGCGAAAGTAATAAATCTGATATGGCAATGAGCGGTAACAAATTGGAGAAATGGAAGTGCAAATTGGTTCTTATAAACTAACAAGTAATGTACTTCTCGCCCCAATGGCAGGCATAACAGATCAACCTTTTAGAAGGCTTTGTTCTCATTATGGTGCAGGTTTAACTTGCTCAGAAATGATGTCCACTAATCCGCAAGTTTGGCATACAGAAAAATCAAAATTGCGTCTTGCTCATCATCAAGATGCAGGAATTAACACTGTGCAAATTGCAGGCTCCGATCCAGTCGAAATGGCTCAGGCTGCACAAGTAAATGTAGAATATGGCGCACAAATTATTGATATAAATATGGGCTGCCCAGCTAAAAAAGTAAATCGTAAATTAGCAGGATCTGCACTTTTACAATACCCAGATTTAGTTGAGAAAATTCTACATTCAGTGGTCAATGCCGTTAATGTACCTGTGACATTAAAAATTAGAACAGGCTGGAATCAAGAACATCGTAACTGTATTGAAATTGCAAAAATTGCTGAACAAGCAGGAATACAGGCGTTAAGCATACATGGACGCACACGTGAATGTTTATTTAACGGAAATGCTGAATATAACAGCATTAAGAAAGTTAAACAACAAATTGCAATTCCTGTTATTGCCAATGGTGATATAACAACAGCACAACAAGCGCAAGAAGTTCTCGATTATACGGGAGCTGATGGGGTAATGATCGGGCGTGGGGCTTTAGGCAAACCTTGGCTATTTCAGTCAATGGTGAGTTTAATTCAAACAGGATCTATTACACCAGAGCCAAGTCTAGATGAAAAGTGCGGTGTGATTTTGCAACATATTCGTGATCTGCACCTATTTTATGGTGAAGAAAAAGGATATCGCATAGCTCGTAAGCACGTATCTTGGTATTTAGAGGGAATTCAACCTAATTCCGATTTTAGACAGACTTTTAATGCAATTACTAATGCCAAGGCACAGTTAATTGCACTAGAAGATTTTTTTAATTTGATTTTATTGGATAAAGAAAAATGTT
Source organism: Canicola haemoglobinophilus (assembly GCF_002015075.1). Taxonomy (GTDB): domain Bacteria; phylum Pseudomonadota; class Gammaproteobacteria; order Enterobacterales; family Pasteurellaceae; genus Canicola; species Canicola haemoglobinophilus. Next base: position 10,858 of record NZ_MUXZ01000007.1, on the reverse strand, counting down.
AGAACAACAACGTAATCCGGCTGAAGCATTAACGGTTTCAGTTTTAAATTCACAATCTCAAGTAACAAATAAACCACTTCGTGATTCAGTTAAACAAGCATTAAGAAACTATTTATCACAATTAGACGGTCAAGATGTGAACGATCTTTATGAATTAGTTTTAGCGGAAGTTGAACACCCTATGTTAGATATGATCATGCAATATACACGTGGTAACCAAACTCGTGCAGCAACAATGCTAGGCATTAACCGTGGCACTTTACGCAAAAAATTAAAAAAATACGGTATGGGTTAATCTCCCCGAACTGAAAAAAATAAGGTCGCCAAATGGCGGCCTTTTTTAATGAATTTCAATTTCTTCAATAAATTCCGAACTTAAATCCAATAAAGGTAAGTCAGAACCTTGCCAAGCGCGCAAAACTTGGTAATCCATTAAACTTAATGTATCTAAACCCGGCGTGACATTTGGGGTGTATTGTTGGGCAATGCGTGCTAATTGGGTTAAGCCTAAACTACTTTCAATCGATGAGCTAATCACTGCTTTTAGGCCTAATTGATGCGCTTTTTCTATGAGTTGAATACAGTCTTGTAATGATCCAATCAATGTGGGTTTAATTACGATTGCTGCTAAGTGCGGTTCTTTTTCTAGCTGAAATCTTGGCTCCCGAAGGCTTTCATCCCAAGCGAGTGCTATACCTGTATCCTGTGCAAATTGACGACTATCTTCTTGCGTTTTACAAGGCTCTTCCAAGAACTGAATACGCTTACGATGTTCAGGTTTTACATATTTAGCAAACATCTGCGCTTTTGCTAAAGTCCAGCTACGATTAGCATCAAGGCGTAAATAAAGATCGGGAATGGCCTCTAACAGCATATCTGCAATCATCCCATCACGATTTGCCTCATACATACCAACCTTAATTTTAGCAACCTTTTCCCCTTGCATTTGATTTAATAAATCATAAAGCTCATCAGGATCGCCATAGCATAGAGGAGCTACTTGATAATTTCCCTCTTGCTCTAATTCACCTTTCATTTCTGCCAAAGCACAACTTAAACCAAAAGCCACGGAAGGATATAAGCCTTGCAATGAAAGCTTGCGATTTTCCGCTCTTGCCTTATCCCAATCTTTTAGCCATTGAATAGTTTGCTCTTTTGCTTGCTCTAGGGTTTCTTGGCTAAATTCAGGTAAAGGTGCAATTTCTCCCCAGCCTTCATGCTCGCCACATTTTATTTGCACTAACAAGCCTTCACGTTTTTTCAAGAAACGGTTACGCAAAATAAGTTGGCTATCCACAGGGATAGCATATTGATATAAATGAAAAGTTCGATTTGTCATTGTTGCTCACTTTTGTTCACATTGCTGTGTTTTGTCATTATAACGACCGCCATAATCCAAGCAGCGATCTTTATCATCAAAAATAAGGAAAGTAAAAATGGATATAGCTAAAATGCCTAATGCCAGTAAACCAAGCGGATACAAATAAGCATTTTCTTAACATAATTTTTCTCTTGTAATAGGAAAAAGTGCGGTCAAAAACTCAGAAATTTTTCACCGCACTTTATCTATTTTTAATTAAGGGTTACGCTTGAATTTACTGAAATCAGGTGCACGTTTTTCATTGAATGCGTTGCGACCTTCTTGTCCTTCTTCTGTCATATAGAACAACATGGTTGCGTTACCTGCAAGCTCTTGTAAACCAGCTTGACCGTCACAGTCTGCGTTTAATGCGGCTTTTAAGCAACGCAATGCAATCGGGCTGTTGCGTAACATTTCACGACACCAACGCACAGTTTCTTTTTCTAAGTCCGCATAAGGTACAACCGTGTTCACTAAGCCCATGTCTAAGGCTTCTTTAGCATCATATTGACGGCATAAGAACCAAATTTCACGGGCTTTTTTCTGACCAACGATGCGAGCCATATAACTTGCTCCCCAGCCACCATCAAAGGATCCCACTTTTGGACCAGTTTGGCCAAAGATGGCATTTTCTGCAGCAATAGTGAGGTCACATAACATATGTAACACATGACCACCACCAATCGCATAGCCTGCCACCATAGCAACCACTGGTTTTGGACAACTACGAATATCACGTTGGAAATCCAAGACATTCAAATGATGTACGCCACTTTCATCTTTGTAACCGCCGTAGTCACCACGCACTTTTTGGTCACCACCTGAACAGAAGGCTTTTTCCCCTTGACCAGTTAATACGATCACACCAATTTTTTCATCAAAACGAGCATCGGAAAAAGCTTGGATCATTTCTTTTACTGTTTGTGGACGGAAAGCATTGCGAACTTCTGGACGATTAATGGTAATCTTTGCAATGCCATCTGTGGATTTATGATACAAAATATCTGTATAACCTGCGCTGAAATCCTGCCATTCAACAGGAACATAAAGAACATCATCTTTTGGATTTTGCATTATTTATTCCTTTTCAATTAAATCAATTTGCGGCTGGCATTATAGCCTAAATGCCAAAAAAGTGCGGTCTGTTTTTACTTATTTTGTTTAGCTTACGAGCCATTTATCCACAAGTTCTTGGGTTGTTTCTTTATGTACCCACATGCTACCAAACTCTGGTTCTGGGAATTTCGTGTGGTTGTAACCAATAAATTGTTGGAAATCAAAAACTGCATGAGGATAGCCATTAATCAAGAGGAAGGCTTTATAACCATCTTCTGACCAAGCAATTTGTAATTTGCGTGGCTCATTTAATGATTTTTCATCAATATCTTTTACTGCATAAACAAACAAGCTATCAACTACAGGCTGCACTTTTTGATGTAGGTCCATTGCATAAAAATAGCCTGTTTCACCATCGTCTTCAAAAATGACGACGAGATGTTCATGTTGAGTAGAATGAGCCCCCGAACGAAAAGCCTCGCCAATGAGAAATTGATCATCTAAAACTGAATATAACATCTTATTTATTCTCTTTTTTCTTCTGCAAAATTTACAAAAACGCCACAGACTTCTCTGTGGCGTTTCTTAATTTAAGCAAAAAATAAATTATGCTTGACCTTTAACCGCTTTTAAACCTAAGAATGGTGCTTTATCACCTAATGCTTCTTCGATACGGATTAATTGGTTGTATTTCGCAATACGGTCAGAACGGCTCATAGAACCTGTTTTGATTTGACCTGCTGCTGTACCAACTGCTAAGTCAGCGATAGTTGCATCTTCAGTTTCACCAGAACGGTGTGAAATAACTGCTGTGTAACCAGCATCTTTAGCCATTTTGATAGCTGCTAAAGTTTCAGTTAATGAACCGATTTGGTTGAACTTGATTAAGATAGAGTTTGCGATACCTTTTTCGATACCTTCTTTTAAGATCTTAGTATTAGTTACGAATAAATCGTCGCCCACTAATTGAACTTTGTCGCCTAATACTTTAGTTTGGTATGCGAAACCTTCCCAGTCTGATTCATCTTGACCATCTTCGATAGATACGATTGGGTACTCTTTGCATAAACCTTCTAAGTAGTGAGTGAACTCTTGAGAAGTGAATGATTTACCTTCACCTTTCATTTCGTACATACCGTTTTCTTTGTTGTAAAACTCAGATGATGCACAGTCCATTGCTAAAGTTACGTCTTTACCTAATACATAACCTGCTTTCTCAACTGCTTCTTTGATACAAGCAAGTGCTGCTGCGTTTGATTCAAGATTAGGTGCAAAACCACCTTCATCACCCACTGCTGTGCTTAAACCTTTGCCTTTTAATACTTTTGCAAGGTTGTGGAACACTTCAGCACCGATACGTAATGCTTCACGTAAAGTTTTTGCACCCACTGGTTGAATCATAAATTCTTGAATATCAACGTTGTTGTCTGCGTGCTCACCACCGTTGATGATGTTCATCATTGGTAATGGCATAGAATATTGACCTGGAGTACCGTTTAATTCTGCAATCCAAGCATAAAGAGGCATACCTTTAGAGGCTGCTGCTGCTTTTGCATTCGCTAAAGATACCGCTAAGATTGCGTTCGCACCGAATTTAGATTTGTTATCTGTACCATCTAAGTCGATCATGATTTGGTCGATTTCAGCTTGGTTAGATGCATCTTTACCTACGATTGCTTGAGCAATTTCGTTGTTTACTGCAGAAACAGCTTTTAATACACCTTTACCTAAGAAACGTGCTTTGTCGCCATCACGTAATTCTAATGCTTCACGAGAACCTGTTGATGCACCTGATGGAGCTGCTGCTAAACCAACGAAGCCACCTTCTAAATGAACTTCAGCTTCAACTGTTGGGTTACCACGTGAGTCAATGATTTCGCGACCAATCACTTTAACAATTTTTGCCATTTTTTTTTCCTCTATTGATGAAAGATTAAATTAAAAAAACGAGTGTATCTTAATGGAATTGAGATGTTTTGTCTTGTTAAAAATGCACATAAATTGATTTATTTCTAATCTTTATAAAACTTTTAAAAATTCACCGCTCTTAATTCGTCTGTGGGCAAGAATTTGCTTTTAATCCTGTGAGTTTTTACTAGACTTTAAAAGAAATTATTGTAGAATTTCCGCTTTTGTAGCTTATTCGAATAGTGTCTTATGTCGAAATTTTACTATCGCCCAGAAATTGATGGATTACGTGCGATTGCGGTTTTATCCGTCATGTTATTTCATCTTAATTCAAACTGGTTACCAGGTGGCTTTTTAGGTGTTGATATTTTTTTTGTTATTTCTGGATATTTAATTACTTCAATTATTAGTCAAGAAATTCAAAATAATACTTTTTCCTATAAAAATTTTTATAATCGCCGAATTAAAAGAATTTATCCCGTCTTTATTTTAATGTTAGCAATTGTTTCTATTATTGCTTCATTATTTTTTGTTCATCATGAATACGAAGAGTTACGAAAAACGATTAAATCAGCAACATTATTTTTATCTAATCTTTATTTATCTCATCGTCAAGGCTATTTTGATTTAGCTGCTAATGAGAATCCTATTTTACATATTTGGTCATTAGCAGTTGAAGAACAATATTATTTATTTTTTCCTCTTTTATTAGTCATTGCTTATAAAAAATTTAAAACAAATACTATATTTAAACCATTGATTTTAATTTTAATATTTTTATTTATTTTAACTTCATTTATTCCACAATCTACTTATAGTATAATTGGCTTACATAATTTATATTATGTTTCTTTTATGCGTTTTCCTGAATTATTAATAGGATCATATCTCGCACTAAACAAACAAACAAACAAA
>NZ_MUXZ01000007.1:0-5536 GCF_002015075.1 Canicola haemoglobinophilus | reverse complement strand
AACAAACAAACAAACAAATAATTTTATTGGTTTAGGAATATTCTTTGCAATTCTTTTGACTCTTTTTTTCTATAATAAATCTACGCCATTAATGCCAGGCGTTGCTTTGCTTTTACCTTGTATTTTAACCGCACTTCTTATTCATTTTTCAGCTAAAGAATCATGGATAAAATCTTTTTTATCATTCAAACTGGTTGTATGGATAGGTAAATTATCTTATTCACTTTATTTATTTCACTGGATTTTTATCGCATTCACTTATTATATTTCTGGTGAAAAAGAATTACCCCAAAGTGCGGTGTTACCAATTATTTTTCTGACTTTTATTTTTTCAATACTAAGTTACTATTTATTAGAGCAACCTATTAGAAAATCTAAATTAACTTTTAAGCAATCCTTTTTATTATTATATTTAATTCCATCATTGGTTGTGATTGGTTTTAATTTGAGTGTTCGTTCTCATATAAAAAATAAAACAAAATATTTGAAAGATAAGAGTATTGAACAAAATGTAATACCTTTGAATATTCCAAGTAAGATTTTAACTATAGGCGATTCTCATGCAGGGCATTTGGAGAATTTTTTAAATTATGTGGGATCAAAAGAAGGGTGGCGTTCAGATATTTTAAATGTTCATGAATGTATTTTATTTGTAGATAAAATGGGAAATTTAAAGAAAAATCAAAAGAAAGATTGTGCTGAATATTGGAAAAAAATTGAGTCTTATCCTGTTATTTTTATTTCTATGTTTTATGAATTAAAAAGAGGTGGTTCACCTGTTCCAAGATTTAATCCTACTTCTTATATAGTGAAAAATTTTGATGAGGAATTTCAAGCCCTGGTGAAATATTTAGCAAAAACAAAAAAAGTTTATGTTTTTGCTAATAATATTTCATTAAATCGTTCCGCACTGAGAAATGCATTTTTAGCGGAATATAAATTAGACAAGTATTTAAGCCCTATTCAAAAATTGACAGATAATAAAGTAAGCAATAATGAAATTTTACAGTTAGTTAAAGATATTCCGAATGTTACGTGGGTTGATGCGGTAAAATATTTGGGCGATACAGTGTATGTTGGAAAGAAAACGATTTATGGTGATCAGGATCATTTTACCTCATTCGGCTCTTATTATATGGGAACGTTGTTTCATGAAAAAGAGCGGTTACTTTCTCCTCAATTAGTATCAGAATTATACAAATAAGTAAAAATAGCTTGGATTTTGTTAGTTTTTCCAAGCTATTTTACTTTTTATTTTTTCTGATTTTCTTTTGCAGCTTTTACAAAACCTGCAAATAATGGGTGTCCATCACGTGGAGTTGATGTAAATTCTGGGTGGAATTGACAGGCAACAAACCAAGGATGATTTGGTATTTCGATAATTTCTACCAATTTTTTATCCGCACTTAAACCAGTTACTTTTAAACCTGCTTTTTCAATTTGTGGGCGAATAACGTTGTTTACTTCATAACGATGACGATGACGTTCTTCGATAATATCTGAACCATACAATTGACGAGCTAAGCTTCCCTCTATTAAATGACATTGTTGTGCACCTAAGCGCATGGTGCCACCTAAATCGCTTTCATCAGAACGTACTTCTAAGTTTCCTTCTGCATTTTGCCATTCCGTGATTAAAGCGATCACTGGATATTCACAAGTGCGGTCGAATTCGGAAGAGTTTGCACCTTTTAATCCTGCTACGTTACGAGCATATTCAATAAATGCCACTTGCATTCCTAGGCAGATACCTAAATATGGAATTTTGTTTTCACGAGCATATTGTGCGGTTAAAACTTTTCCTTCTACGCCACGATAACCAAAACCGCCAGGTACTAAAATACCATCTAAATCTTTTAAAATACTTACGCCTTTGGTTTCTACATCTTGCGAGTCAATGTATTTAATATTAACGGTTAGGCGATTGGTTAGACCTGCGTGTTTTAACGCTTCATTAACAGATTTGTAAGCATCGGGTAATTCAGTGTATTTACCTACCATGCCAATAGTTACCTCACCTGTTGGATTAGCTTCTTGATAAAGTACTTTTTCCCACTCAGATAAATCAGCCTCTCTACAATCAAAACGAAAACGTTGGCAAATAAAATCATCTAATCCTTGTGATTTCAATAAAGCTGGGATTTGGTAAATAGATGATACATCTTTTAAAGAAATGACCGCTCTTTCTGGCACATTACAGAAAAGAGCAATTTTCGCACGCTCATTTGGTGGGATCATGCGATCTGAACGACAAATTAGTACATCAGGTTGGATACCAATTGAGAGTAATTCTTTCACTGAATGTTGTGTTGGCTTAGTTTTTACTTCACCAGCAGTTGGAATATAAGGCACTAAAGTCAAATGCATAAAAATAGTATGTTCACGTCCAACTTGAACCGCTAACTGACGCAATGCCTCTAAAAATGGTAAAGATTCAATATCGCCAACGGTTCCACCCACTTCAACAATAGCAACATCATAGCCTGCTGCACCATCAATAACACGAGATTTAATTTCATTGGTAATATGTGGAATAACTTGAATAGTCGCACCTAAATAATCGCCACGGCGTTCTTTGCGTAAAACTTCAGAGTAGATTTTTCCTGTTGTAAAGTTATTGCGCTTAGTCATTTTAGTGCGGATAAAACGCTCATAATGTCCTAAGTCTAAATCTGTTTCAGCTCCGTCTTGCGTAACAAAAACTTCACCATGTTGGGTCGGGCTCATTGTACCTGGATCCACATTAATGTAAGGATCAAGTTTCATGATAGTAACATTCAAACCACGAGCTTCTAAAATCGCGGCTAAAGATGCAGCTGCAATCCCTTTTCCTAAAGAAGATACAACGCCGCCAGTGACAAAAATATAATTGGTAGCCATATTAAACCTATGTTTTTTGATATGAAAATAAGTGTTGGAGAACCTGTTTTAAGTACAAACAACTTCTCATAAAGACGGGACAGTAGTTTACATTAAAGGGGGCACTAACTCAATGCTATGAGAGAGCAAAATCGGGATTATTCTGCTTGAGTTTTTATTCTTAGCTGAATGAAAAAGCAAAAAAGAGCGGGTAAATTTTTTTCTTATTTACCCGCTCATAGAATTAAAATTTTCAGCATTGTGTAGCAAATTCCCCAAACCTTAAAGCAGTAAGAAAAGTAGGGACGCCACGCTGGCGTCCGAATCAAGATTTTTCAAATTCTTCGTAAAATCAAACAATTATGCTGATATTTGAAACGGACGCCAGCGTGGCGTCCCTACAACAAATACTATGCTATTTAATAATTGTGCAACTGCTACGTAATACCGAAAATTTTGTGATTATAAAATCTCTTTTGCTTTTGCTACAACATTGTCAACAGTAAAACCAAAGAGTTCAAATAGTTGATCTGCGGGTGCTGATTCACCAAAGCTATTCATACCAACAATACGTCCATTGAAGCCGACATATTTATACCAGAAATCTGAAATGCCTGCTTCAATTGCAACACGTTTTGTTACCGCACTTGGTAATACCGCTTCACGATATGCTGCATCTTGTTTATCAAATACATTAGTGCTTGGCATAGATACAACACGCACTTTCTTACCTTCAGCAGTTAATACTTCTGCCGCTTTCATTGCAAGCTCTACTTCGGAACCTGTGGCAATAAGAATTAACTCTGGATTACCGCAAGCACAATCTTGTAGCACATAAGCACCGCGTGCAACATTAGCTAATTGCTCTGAAGTGCGGTTCATTTGTGCAAGATTTTGACGAGTAAAGATTAATGCACTTGGGCCATCTTGACGCTCAACAGCTGCTTTCCATGCAATTGCTGATTCAACTTGGTCACATGGACGCCATGTTTCTAAATTTGGAATTAAACGAAGTGCGGTCGTTTGTTCAACTGGTTGGTGTGTTGGACCATCTTCCCCTAAACCAATAGAGTCGTGAGTATAAACAAATAATGAACGTTGTTTCATCAAGGCTGCCATACGTATAGCGTTATGTGCATATTCCATAAACATTAAGAATGTTGCGCCATAAGGAATGAAACCACCATGTAAAGCAATACCATTCATAATCGCTGACATACCAAATTCACGTACACCATAGTTAATATAGTTGCCGTCCACATTTTCAGTGGCACGAATTGGTTTAGAACCAGACCATAAAGTTAAGTTTGAGCCTGCTAAATCTGCTGAACCGCCTAAAAACTCTGGTAATAATTTTGCATAGGCTTCAATCGCATTTTGTGATGCTTTACGGCTTGCAATAGTCGCTGGATTTGCTTGTAATTTTTCTACGAAAGCTTGACTTTCTGCCGCCCAATTTGCTGGTAATTCACCTGCTAAACGACGTTTAAATTCAGCCGCTAATTCTGGGTAAGCTTTCTCATAAGCGGCAAATTTTTCATTCCATGCATTTTCTGCTTCCTGACCTTTTTCTTGTGCATTCCATTGTGCATAAATATCTGCTGGAATTTCAAAAGGCGCATGGTTCCAATTTAATGCTTGGCGAGTTAAAGCAATTTCTTCATCGCCTAATGGCGCACCATGGCTATCATGAGTATTTTGTTTATTTGGAGAACCATAACCAATAATCGTTTTGCAAATAATTAAAGTTGGTTTATTTTTTTCTGCCTGAGCTTGTTTTACAGCTTCAACAATTTGCTCTGCATTATGTCCATCAATAGCAGGAATAACATGCCAACCGTAAGCTTCAAAACGTTTTTGTGTATCATCTGTAAACCAACCGTCCACATGACCATCAATAGAAATATTATTGTCATCATAGAAAGCAATTAATTTACCTAATCCCAAAGTTCCCGCTAACGAGCAAGCCTCATGTGAAATCCCTTCCATTAAACAGCCATCACCTAAGAAAACATAAGTATGATGATCAACAATATCATGACCTTCACGGTTAAATTGAGCGGCTAAGGTTTTTTCTGCAATCGCCATACCAACAGCGTTAGTAATACCTTGACCTAATGGACCTGTAGTGGTTTCAACACCAGGTGCATAACCATATTCTGGGTGTCCTGGAGTTTTAGAATGAAGTTGACGGAATTGTTTTAAATCTTCGATAGAAAGGTCGTAACCTGTGAGATGAAGTAAGCTATAAATTAGCATTGAGCCATGACCATTAGATAACACAAAACGGTCACGGTTTGCCCACTGAGGATTTGTTGGATTATGATTTAAAAAATCACGCCATAACACCTCAGCAATATCCGCCATGCCCATAGGCGCACCTGGATGCCCAGATTTTGCTTTTTGTACTGCATCCATACTTAAAAAACGGATTGCATTTGCCAATTCTCTACGAGTTGCCATTATTATTCTCCTGTGAATTTATGTTGGATTATTAGGTCGGCTATTCTAACTCATTTTCCGCCAAAAAAAGCGAATTAATTTAAACAAATCACGAAAATCTAAGGAGTTAAATTATTTAACCTCATTCGAATAAAAATGCTCGTCATTATGCATTTAAACTGACATAATTACCCAATTTATTATTTCTAGCTAATTAATTTTATAGGCAAACACA
>NZ_MUXZ01000006.1 GCF_002015075.1 Canicola haemoglobinophilus | reverse complement strand
CAGGTGTGGTGAGGACACGAGCGCTATCGGTGGGGTGTTAATTGAAACTTTTATATAAATAAACCCCTAATCCTGTAAACATTAAACAACCGACAAGATGTAAAAATAAAATCTTTAATCCATTTAACCAGTTATCTTGCACAAAATTGGCGATGACTTCGCTAGAAAAGGCAGAAAATGTGGTGAAACTACCAAGAAAGCCTGTAATGAGAAATAAACGCCATTGAGAAGAAAAAGCGGAAGATAGAGAGGATAATTGAGGGTCTTGCCACATAACAGCCAACAGCACACCAGCGATAAAACAACCTAAATAGTTGGCGATTAATGTACCAAAAGAAAAGCTAGCAAAAAGAGGATTAAGCAATAAACCTAATCCCCAACGAGAAGAAGCGCCCAAAGCGGCGCCACTACAGACTAACAATAAGGATTGCCAATTCATTAAATTAATCCGAAAGTTGCACGCAAATAGCTTGCCACAGACTCATGGGCATTTAAGCCAATTTGCTCTAATTGCGGACAACTTGCCACTAAACGAGGATCCGCATTTCCCATTACACAGCCTTTTCCTACTTCCGACAGCATTTCTACATCATTCATTCCGTCGCCAAAAGCAATACATTGTGCTAAACCGTAATCACGAGAAGAAACCACTTGCGCAAGTGCGGTGGCTTTTGACACATTTTTATTCATGACTTCAAGACACATTGGGGTTGAATAAGTAATGCTAGTTACATCGCCAAATTTTGCGCGTAACTCTTTTTCTAAAGGTTGCAAATGTTGCAAAGATTTGCCAATAAAAAAGACTTTTTCAGTTCCTCGACCATGATGCTGAGCAAAATTAATGACTTGATAGGTATAGCCTGAGTCTTTGTGATATTTGGCTAATTGTGGTACATCAACATTAATAAACCAGCCATCATCTTGATAACTGTTTAAACAAATATTTTGCGTATCAAATGGCATATTCATAATTTCAAAAGCGATCTCTTCTGGCAAACTATTGCTATATAACAAGTTACCTTGTGCATCATGCGCCCTTGCACCATTTGAGGTAATCATCACAGCTTTTTCAATATTGACTTTAGTTAAAATGGAAGCAACATCCGTATGATTACGTCCTGTGGCTAAAATAATATCCACATTTTTTTTCGCTAATTTTTCCAACGTTTCAATCGTAAACTCGCCAATCACATGATTAGCATTTAATAATGTGCCATCTAAATCTGAAACGACGGCTCGAAAAGGTAAAGTTTGCATAAAAGCTCCAAGTAAATTTAAAACTATATTCCTAGTGCTTGTTTGATTAGTTGTTCCTTAACAAAACCTAAATGGTTTGTTGTACTTAAACCAATGCCACGCACTAATTTTTTCAATGGATTATCGCCATTAAAGAGATCTTTTAATCCCTGCATTGCCACCAGCATTTTAACCGCTTCCGTTTTACGCCAGCGTTCATAATGACGTAAATAGCGGTATTCGCCAATATCGACGCCTAACTCAAGATTTTTGTTAATTTCTTGCGCCAAAGCAATGGCATCTTGAAAACCTAAATTCACCCCAAGTCCAGCTAAAGGATGAATGGTATGGGCTGCATCCCCCACTAAGGCAATACGATTTTTGGCGAAACTACGGGCATAACGTGCAGTTAATGGGACTGTTTTGCGCTCGCCCTGTACTTTACACAAGCCTAGGCGATTATCAAAAGCCACAGATAAAACTTTGTTAAATTCATCTTGCTCCGCGTTTAAAAGTGCGGTTGCTTGTTGTGGCGATAAAGACCAAACAATTGAACAAAGGTTTTGTTGATGTAAAGGCAAGAACGCTAAAATACTGTCTTTGGCAAAAATTTGTCTGGCACAATTCTCATGTGGCTCAGTAGTTTTCACATTACAAACTAAAGCATGGTGTCCATAATCACGAAAAATCAGCGGAATATCCGCTTGTTTACGTAGCCAAGAATTAGCCCCATCTGCCCCAACAATCAATTTCGCCGATAACATCTGACCATCTTTGGTTGATAAAATCCCATTGCTTTCAGTTAGCCCTAAATGTTGTGGAAGTGCGGTAATAATTTCTACATTTTTTTGTGCTTGAACTTTTTGCCAAAGTTGATGTTGGATCAAATGATTTTCAATGATGTGGCCCAAATGGGATAAGCCCAAACTTTGTGTGTCAAATTGAATTTGGGCAAAACTGTCTTTTTCCCACACGTCCATTTTGTTGTATGCCGTGGCTCTCAAGTCTAACAAGGATTGCCAAATGCCTAACTCTTGCAACATTTTTTCACTGGCTAAATTTATAGCACTCACACGATTACTGAGTTGTTCAATCGGCTCTTTTTCTGGAAATCCCTCAATTACCGCAATTTTTACTGGGCTATTGCGTAAACTTGCCGCTAAAGCCAAGCCCACCATGCCTCCGCCAATAATTGCAATATCAAATACTTTCATTGTTATAACTCCAAATAAAGATAAATTTAGCACCAGCCTAATGTGGCTTTGGCAAAATATTGTCGTAATAAAGAAGATTGAGAAAACGCCATTAAGCCTAGATTACGCCCAATTTGTAGCGGTAGTACATTGTTAGCAAAAATAGAAAGCAAGCCATCAGTTAAGCCCATGATGTGACTTTGATCGGGCTGGCGTTGTTGTGCATATTTTTGTAGAACCTGATATTCGCCCCAATCCTGTTGTTGTAAATAAGCCTGTGCAACCACATTTGCTAAACTCATCACATCACGAATACCCAAATTAAAACCTTGTCCAGCCACTGGGTGTAAAGTTTGACAAGCATTACCCACCAACGCTACTCGCTCTTCAATATGTTGATTTGCCTTATATAAATTCAGTGGATAAGCAAAACGTTTGCCACATTCAAGCAATTTTCCTAAACGCCAACCAAAGCGCTGTTGTAGGCGAGTTAAAAATTGTTGATCATCAAGGCTCATGATTTCATCGGCATTTTTTACACACCAAACAAGCGACATCAAATTATCTTGCATTGGCAATAAAGCGATTGGACCTTCTGCGGTAAAACGTTCAAAAGCACGATTTTGGTGTGGCTGTTGCACTAAAATATTACTGATAATCGCCGTTTGTTGATATTCACGCACAATTTCTTGCGAAATTCCCACCGCACTTGCTACTTTGGATTGAGTGCCGTCCGCCCCGACTAATAAATTGGTGCTTAAAGTGCGGTGATCTTTTAACTTAATTTTGACTTGATCCGCATTGCGTTCAATATGAGCAATAGAAACAGGCGCAAAATAATCTATATTGTCGTAATCCTGCATCGCTTGCGTAAGCACAACGCCAGCCTGATTTAACTCAATCACCGCGCCAAGTTGCGTAAGATGAAACTCTTGCGCTGAAAACTCGGCTAATCCAGAATGTCCACGGTCGGAAACGTGAATATGTGTAATAGGCTCGCAAAGTGGCGCTAATAATTGCCAAAGTGATTGCTTATTGGCAAGTAAAATCTGATTAAAACGCTGGCAACTTCCTGCAGATAAAGCAATACAACGAGCATCAAAACCACTTTGCTGATGTTGTTGTGGGACTTGTTTTTCCAATACGGCTATTTTTATTTTACCTTGCGTCTGTGAGCTGAGCGCTAGCGCTAAACTGGCTCCCGTCATGGCTCCACCAACAATAATGATGTCGTAGTGCATAGTCTTCCTCTTGTGCTTTTGCCCTTTAAATTAGCCCTGCATCAAACTTTCAATATCCTCAATTTCTTTCGGTACCGCCGAAGTCAAAATTTTATTACCATATTCCGTAATTAAAATATTGTCTTCGATACGAACGCCGATCCCTTTGTATTGTTCTGGCACATCGGCATCAGCAGAAATATATAAGCCTGGCTCCACAGTCAGCACCATGCCAACCTCTAAAGTGCGGTCTCTTTTTTTGCTATTTCGATCAGGATTTTGTGCATCATTGCTGTAACTTCCTACATCATGCACATCAAGCCCCAGCCAATGCCCTAATCCATGCATATAAAATTGGCGATAGCTTTGCTTATCAATTAACTCTTGTACATCGCCAGTCAAGATCCCTAAGCGCACCAAGCCTTCCACTTTAATTCGTACCACTTCATCATTTGCTTGTTGAATGGTATTACCAGCCACTAATAACTCAATGGCTCGTTTTTGTGCTTGTAAAACAATTTCATAGATTTCTCGTTGCGCTTGGCTAAACTTGCCATTGATTGGAAAAGTTCGGGTAATATCCCCCGCATACATCGCAAACTCACAACCCGCATCAATCAATAACAAATCGCCGTCTTTTAACACTTGATCATTTTCGTTGTAATGCAAAATACAAGCATTTTCGCCACCTGCGACAATGCTGTTATAAGCAGCATATCTGGCACCAAAACGATTGAATTGATGTAATATCTCACTTTCAATTTCGTACTCAAGGCGATTTGGGCGGGTTTGTTGCATCGCATGAATATGTGCTAACGCTGAAATTTGCCCAGCTTGTTGCATCAATGCAATTTCATTTGTGGATTTGAATAAACGCATTTCATCGACAAGTGGAGTCCAATCTAAAACTTGCGCAAATTGCACCGCACTTTTTGCATTGCTCTCTGTATTTTTCGCCAAAATATTTTGTAGTAAATCTGTTCCCCAAGATTGTTGTTTATTGTGGAAATAAAGTGCGGTGGTGTTTTCGCTCAATTTTAAAAAATGCTGCTCAAATTCTGTTATGTCATAAGCAAGATCGACAGAGAGTGTTTTAGGTGCATTTTCAACGCCTAAACGTCTGCCATTCCAAGTTTCCATTAACGGATCTTTTGCTCGTAAAAATAAAATACTTTGTCCTTGCCCTTGTTTTTTCACTAATAGCAAAATGCTATCTGGCTCATTAAACCCCGTTAAATACCAGAAATAACTGTCTTGTCGGAAAGGATAATGGCAATCCTTATTGCGAATTTGTTCTTGAGAGGAAAAAATGACGGTAATTGAATTATCTTCTAATTGTGATAATAGTTTCTCACGGCGAGAAACAAACTCCTCATTAGGCATTTTTGCCATATAAGCGAGATCCATAAATTATCCTTAATGCTTAGATTAATGCGTAGAAAAGTGCGCAGAATTTTAGCATAAAAAAGTACATCCTTCGATTGATACAAAACAAAGGAAAGTTATAAAAGAAGTCATAAACTCCAAAAGAAAAACTCGCCATTTTTCAATAAGCGAGTTTTATCTCTGTGCGAACTAATGTAATACAGGTTCTTTGGTTTCAGATGCTGGCGTGAAATGATTAAAGAATAAACAAGCAATTGTTCTCACATATTCAATAACCTCTTCTAATGCCTCAGATAATTCTTCCTGATCATCGTCTTCTTCATAACCAAGCTGAGAGATATTTTGTAAATCATCTAAGGCTTCACCAATTTCGCCTGTTTCTTTGCCTAAGTTAGGCTGATTTAATCCCAATCCCAATAAAAAGTGGTTACACCATTCTGACATTGCTTCTACCCGAGCAAAAACATCGTCTTCTTCTGGTAACCAAAGTTCAAAGTTAAATCCATCAACATCAGATAAAGTGCGGTTGATTTCTTGATAGATTTTTTCGACTTCTTTTAAGATAGCGCTTGGGTAAGCATGATCATCATTAGTAAATTGATAAACAATAGGCAACCAGCTTTGATCTCTGATTCCTCCGCAAACTAAACCTGTAATAAAGCCATGTAATTCAGCAACCGTTGAGGCTAGATTGGCTTGTTTAAATTGTTGATTAAGTTCTGAATAAGTAAGAAATTGTTCTGACATGTGTTGTTTCCTTGAAAAATGGAGTCTTAGTTTACCATTGTTTAAATTAAGCAACCAAGAAACAAAGGGATTTTTATGACGAAAAATTTTTGCTATGGCATAATAACCGCAATTTTAGCCATCATTATAAATAGGAAAAAACATGTCAAAGCTCATTGAATTATCAGTTTTAGGGCAAGTGCTACGTCTAAACTGTCCTCCGGAACAGCACGATGCTTTACGCCAAGCCGCACGCAATTTAGATAGTCGCGTAATGGAAATGAAAGAACGCACAGGCATTTTGCAAATGGAAAAAATCCTATCAATCGTTGCCCTAAATTTAAGTTTTGAACTTATGCAAGAGCAGAATAAAACGCAAACAATTGAAAATGTTATTAATCAAAAGATTGCGCAGCTTGAGGGCTCTTTAGAAAATATTTTGGCTCAAAAAGCGAACGTTTAAACCTAAAATTGTGATCTGACCGTGATAATTTGAAAATTATTCTAGTCAACAAAAATAAATTGCGTTAGTATTGCGTTCAAAGATTACCTGAGGTGTTTGCCTGCGGATTACGTCCCTGAGCCGATACTAAAAACTTAATGAATTGGTGTCCTGTTGTTGGTGTGTATGCTTGCCTTGGTTTTTAACCCTGATGCAAGAAACCTGAAAACGATGTTAACCGATTCCCTTGAACCGTAGGGTTCAAGGACCGAGCATTCGCAGCGGCATCTCGGGGCTCTTTCTAAACATCTATTCAATATATTGTCCATGAATATTTCCTCTCAACGCCAACAAATTCGGCAACTTATCCGCAAAAAAAGACAAAAACTTACCGCACTTGAACAAGCTCAAGCAGAACAAAATATTACGCAAAAAGCATTAGCTGTTATCGAACAGTTTCAAGCGGAACATATTGCCTTATACCGCTCTTTTGACGGGGAAATCTCGACTAAATTACTGATTGAAAAACTTTGGCAACAAGGAAAAAAAGTTTATTTACCCGTTTTACATCCTTTTTCTGATGGCAATTTATTGTTCTTAGCTTTTAACAAAGATACGCCAATGCAACAAAATAAATTCGGGATTTTTGAACCTAAGTTAGATGTGCGGAATGTACTTCCCCTTTATCAATTGGATTTGATTTTTACCCCTTTGGTTGCCTTTGATAAAAAAGGAAATCGGCTAGGAATGGGTGGTGGTTTTTATGATAGAACCCTACAAGATTGGCAACAAAAAACCTTTATTCCCATAGGGTTGGCTCATCGATGTCAAGAAGTCGAGGAACTTCCCGTTGAAAACTGGGATATTCCTTTGGCAGATATTTTAACTGGCTAATCAACCTAAGAGCTAACGTTTAAAACGCTTGCGGCGGCGATGAAAATTTGTCGTAGCAGGATTTTTTAATACATTAACAATAGATGTGGTATCCAGCATTTTTTGTCTTGTACGGCGATAATGGCTCAAAAAATAATGAACTGAGCTAGCCAATAAAGCACCAGCTAAAAATACAATAATCAATTCACCATATAACTGATTAAAAATCTGGTTAATTTTACTTTGGGTTGTTTGCCCATATTTCATATCAAAGGTAATACGTAAAAAACCTTCAACACCATTAGATGAATAAATTGGTTCAACAATTTGCTGAACGTTATGCCCCTTATCATTCTGTTCCTTTTCCTCTAATTTTAGTCTATGGCGTACACCAGGAAAATTGGTGCTTTGTGCCAATAATTCTCCATTGGTGCTATAAATAGAGGCATCAATCACAAATTCTTCCTTGGCAAATTCATTTAATTTTTCACTCAGAACATCTGAGCTACCTTTATTGACAAGAAGCATAGAAAACAAATTCGCTTGTTGGCGAACTAACAAATGAGATAAATGACTCACTTGATTAAGACTCGCTAATTGTGAGCCTAATTTAAATTGCTGCACGCCAAATAAAATCACAGTCATAATAGTTGCACAAAGCAAAACAATGCCGAGTAACATGCCACTTTTTTGCATTTTCTCTTTGATTATGTTCAAGTTATTTTTCCTAAAGGTTATTAAATAAGCTAGAATAAAGATGAACTACAATAATTTACAGGATCTTTTATGCAAACTCAAAATCTAGCCATGATCGTGCAACATTATACTTTATTTCCCACACCACTTTTAGCAGAAAAACCGACCGCACTTGGCGAAGATCATTTCATTCTTTATGGTAAAAATTTAAGCTTGGACAGCTTACTCGCTTTTCAACAAAAGTGCGGTGAGAATTTCCTTATTTTAGATTGCTGGAACCAATGGGATTACACCATTGCATTGTTCAAAGCAACTTGGCAAACACAATATTTAACATTTGCACATGGGCTTGAACTGGATATTGCACCATTAAATTTTGATGCAAGTTTAAGCCAAGCTGGATTATTGGTAATGGATATGGACTCTACTATTATTCAAATGGAATGTATTGATGAAATTGCTAAATTGGCTGGAACAGGAGAGCTAGTCTCTTCAATTACGGCACAAGCTATGCGCGGAGAACTTGATTTTGAGCAAAGTTTGCGCCGCAGAGTTGGAACATTAAAAGGTGCGCCTGAGCAGATTTTACAGCAAGTTCGCAATAACTTACCTTTAATGCCTGGTCTAAAAAAGATGCTAACAGAACTACAAAAATACGGCTGGAAAACAGCGATTGCTTCAGGCGGATTTACTTATTTTGCTGATTATTTAAAAGAGACATTAAAACTAGACTTTGCGGTTTCTAATCAGCTAGCAATTGAAAATGGCTATCTTACTGGAGAAGTACAAGGGGATATTATTGATGCAGTTTACAAAGCTGAAACCTTAAAATCTTTAGCACAAAAATGGCATATTGATTTAAAAAATACGGTGGCAATTGGCGATGGTGCAAATGATTTAGCCATGATGAAAATGGCAAATCTTGGTGGGGCTTTTCATGCCAAGCCAAAAGTTCAACAACAAGCGCAAGTTGTGGTAAACTTTGCCGACTTAACCGCACTTTTATGTATTTTGAGTGCAAATGATCGAATTAAACAAAACTAAACCTTAGGGAGCTTATTTATGCCTTCATTTGATATTGTTTCAGAAATTACCTTACATGAAGTTCGCAATGCAGTAGAAAATGCTAATCGTATATTAAGTACACGTTACGATTTCCGTGGTGTTGAAGCAACAATTGAGTTAAACGAAAAAGCGGAAACTATTAAAGTCACAACAGAATCTGACTTCCAATTAGAACAATTAATTGAAATTCTAATTGGTGCTTGCGTTAAACGTGATATTCAACATAATTCCCTAGATATTCCAACTGATAGCGAACACAGTGGGAAATTGTACAGCAAGGAGATTAAGTTAAAACAGGGAATTGAAACGGATATGGCGAAGAAAATCACCAAATTAATTAAAGATGCCAAGTTAAAAGTTCAAACACAAATTCAAGGTGAACAAGTTCGTGTAACTGGAAAATCAAGAGATGACCTACAGGCAGCAATTCAGTTAGTCAAAAATGCTGAATTAGGTCAGCCATTCCAATTTAATAATTTTAGAGATTAATTTTTCGTTTCCAAATAAAAATTGCCAATAATACATCACATATTATTGGCAATTTTTTATATTAAATACTTACCGCACTTTTAGCCCAAATCTATTGCAATTTGAAGCTAATTGGTACCGAAATGGAACTCGGCAAACCAGCCGGTCTTCGTCCAATATTGCGTGCACTTTGTACTGCACTTAATGCGGCTTTATCTAAATCTTCAGAGCCAGAAGATTTTGCTACGCTTATTTGACTTATGCTTCCGTCAGCACCGATGGTGAAACTAACCGTAACAATTCCTTGTTTACGCATCATTTTCGCTCGTTGTGGGTAACGTTTATGACGCTCAATTTCACGGCGTAATGCACTTTTATAAGCAGAGGTTTCGTCCGTACTATTGCCTGAACCTATCAAATTAGGATTAGAAGTTGTCACTCCACCTAGTCCCATAGCTTGAGAATTTACTTTCGCATCAGAATCAATGTTTCTATCGCCTTTAGGTAAATCTTTTGCTGGTTTTGGTATGGTACGCTCTTTCGATTTCTTTTTCGGTTTTTCTTTTGGCTTTTCTTTCGGTTTCTCTTTTGGTTTTTCTGGCTCTTTCAGTTTTTTCTCTGGCTCAGGCTTAATCGTTGGATCTGCGACTTCTTCTGTAGCTACAAGCTCTGGCTCTTTTACAGGCTCTGGCTCTGCTACGGGTTCAGGTTCCGCTTCTTCCATCACCATACCCATTATCATTTCCATAGAAATATTAGTACCGATCACATCAGCGCTATATCCATTTGCGCTGTCATCTGGTTTAGCCAGCCAAAAAATCCCGCCAATCAATGCACTATGAAACAAAAGCGAGAAGAAAAAGCCAAACCAAGAATGATGTTTCTTCATTATTACTTGCCTTTCTCTTTCATCGTTACAATAGCAACATTTTTGATTTCATTTTTTGCCATAATATCGGTTAGTGTCACGAAATCTTGGAAAGTAGATTTAGCATCAACTTTTAATGTTACTTTTTGAGCTTTATCCCAGGTTGCAATTTCTTGTTCCAATGCCTCAACGGTAATTGGCTTATCATTAAAGAAAATTTCACCTTGTTCAGTAACAGTTAATAATTTTGCTAAATCATCAGATTTAAAAGCAACTGTACTACTTGCTTTTGGCACGTTGACTTGAATTTTCCCTTGAGAAATAAAAGAGGCTGTAATTAATACAATGGCAAGAAGCACCAGCATAATATCAATAAAGGGAATAATATTAATTTCATCGAATTTTTTCACATTATTCACCAATATTTTGTTGACTGTTTAATGCTTTCCATTTCAAACGGTTAACTTCAACTTTACGACCTAAACCGTTGTAAAACACCATAGATGGGATTGCAACAAGAATACCAACTGCAGTTGCTTTTAATGCAAGGGATAAGTTAAGCATGATCGCAGCTGCATCAATATCTCCGCCTGAATTACCTAACTCATAGAAAGTTAACAAAATCCCAATTACTGTTCCTAATAATCCAACATAAGGTGCATTAGAACCAATTGTTGAGATAATCGTTAAATTACGTTTTAGATCAATATCTAATTCATGAATATTGGTATAACTATCTACTTTCATTTTGCTTAAATAAATAAAACGTTCAATAGAGAACCACAGCATAATAAAACTCATTACACCAAGTAAGCCTAAAATGATGTAATCAATGTAGTGATGTAAGAAATTAAATAATTGTGACATTGGATAAAATTTCCTTGTTGATAAAGATTATAAATAAGTTATTGAGAATTACTTTCAATTGAGGAGGGGGAATTTTAACAAATTTTGTCACGAGATCAAATTCTAATAACAAAAAACAATCTTTTTTATATCGCACTTTGATATACGACAAAAATTAGTAAAGAAAATATTATGCAGTTTTTATATTACTCCAGAATAAATAAAGGCGGGTATACACCGCCTTTATTCCTATAGAAATGACAAGTTATTTTAATCTCTTCTTCGCCTCAGCTATCGCCTCTGCGATTCGTAATGGTGAAACCCCACCTTTTGCACAACGTTTATCTAAGCAAGATTGTAAGGATAAAATCTCATAAACATCCTCTTCTACAACATCGCTAAATTGACGAAACTCTTGAATACTTAAATCTTCCAGACCTTTGTGTACTTTAATTGCATATACAACAGTTTCCCCCACAATATGATGAGAGTCACGGAAAGGCACACCTTTATCAACTAGATAATCTGCTAATTCAGTCGCATTAGAATAACCTTTTAATGCAGCTTCTTTGGTTCTTTCAACATTCACTTTAATATCATCTAAGACGAAAGTTGCCATGTCTAAACAATCTTGCCAAGTATCTAAAGCATCGAAAATACCCTCTTTATCTTCTTGCATATCCTTATTGTAAGCAAGAGGCAAACCCTTAACGGTCATTAGCATTCCAGTCAAAGCCCCCACCACACGTCCAGCTTTACCACGAATTAATTCACAAGCATCTGGATTTTTCTTTTGTGGCATTAATGATGAACCGGATGTCACTCTATCCGATAACTCTACGAAATCCGCTTCACCGCTATTAAAAATAATCATATCTTCGGCAAAACGAGAAAGGTGCACCATACTTAAAGAGGCGGTAGAAAGAAGCTCAATAATATGATCACGATCAGAAACACTGTCTAAGCTATTTCTCGTTGCCATCGCAAAACCCAAGTCTTGTGCGAGTACATCTCGATCAATAGCATAAGCCGTTCCAGCTAAAGCACCACTTCCTAAAGGGCATGTATTCATTCGTTGATAAGCATCTTGTAAGCGACTGTAATCACGATCTAGCATCTCGACATAAGCCATACACCAATGGGCGAAGGTAATCGGTTGAGCTCTCTGTAAATGAGTATATCCAGGCATGACCGCATGTTGATTATTTTCTGCAGTGTTCACTAATTTACGCTGTAATTCACGTAAAGAATATTGCAACTCAATAACTCGTTGCTTACACCACATCTTTATATCGACTGCAACTTGATCATTACGACTACGCCCTGTGTGTAACTTTTTACCTAAATTCCCCACTTTATCAATTAATTTGCTTTCAACCCAACTATGAATATCTTCTGCATCATCTTGCAAAATTCCTTGTAGATTTGACCGCACTTCAATGAGCAGTTCCTCGAGTGCTTTTTCTAGTTTTTTTTGCTCCTGTGCTGTTAAAACACCCACTGTCACTAACGCCTTAGACCAACCAATTGATCCCTCAATATCTTGCTCAGCTAAACGATAATCAAAACGTAATGAATCATTAAAATCTTTAAAACGCTTATCTGCTGCTTGTGTAAAACGCCCACCCCAAAGTGCCATAGTAATGTCCTTTTGTTCTCTATTTTTATGGATAAAATTCGCTGCTTATTATCACACCTGAAAAAAGTGCGGTCAATTTTTCTGAAGATTTATGAAAAATAATATAAGGGGTAAAGTAGATGACTAAGCTATCAGTAAAATGAAATAGAGCTGATAATAGCAGGGTGCAGTTCCTAAAAAATCAAGGGCGAATAATATTCGCCCTTCTGAACTTATTGACAAACAATCTTAACAGCTAAGCCACCTTGTGAGGTTTCACGATATTTTGCATTCATATCCTTACCTGTCTCATACATTGTTTCAATCACTTTATCCAAGCTCACTCGTGGAGTTGTAGTTCTACGTAGCGCCATACGGCTAGCATTAATTGCTTTCACCGAGGCAATCGCATTACGTTCAATACAAGGCACTTGAACTTGACCTCCTACTGGATCACAAGTCAAACCTAAGTTATGTTCCATAGCAATTTCTGCAGCCATACAAACTTGCTCTGGGCTCCCCCCAAGAATTTCAGCAAGTCCAGCAGCTGCCATTGAGCAAGCAACCCCAACTTCACCTTGGCAACCCACTTCTGCACCTGAAATCGAGGCGTTCATTTTATAAAGTGAGCCAATCATGCCACAAGCCAGTAAATAACGTTCAATAATTTCTGGCGCTAAAGGCGAAATAAATTTTTCGTAGTAAGCTAAAACAGCTGGCACAATACCACAAGCACCATTAGTTGGAGCAGTAACTACTCGTCCTCCTGCAGCATTTTCTTCATTCACTGCAAGTGCATACATATTCACCCAATCAATGACACGCATTGGATCATTAGATAAATTATTATTTGCTTGGAGTGAACGATATAATGTTGCCGCTCGACGATTTACTTTCAATGGACCAGGTAGCACGCCTTCTGTGTGAATACCATGTTCAATACAATCTTTCATCGTTTGCCAAACTAGCTGCAAGTGATCGCTAAGTTCTTTTTGGCTACGTAAAGCTAATTCATTTCTTAGCATAACACTCGAAAATGCTAAACCATTGTCATTACAATGACGTAAAATATCAGACGCCGTTTTATATGGATAAGGCACATTTATGTCCGTATTTTCTGCTTGACCCAAATGAGCCTCATCAACAATAAATCCACCACCAATGGAATAATAAGTTTGTTGATAAAGCACCTCAGAACCAGCTAAAGCAGTAATTCGCATACCATTTTCATGTAAAGATAAGAAATCATTATGAAAGGCCATATTCTGATCAAAATCAAAAGTAACTGTTTTCTTTCCTTCTGCGATAGGTAAAAGTGCGGTCGCTTTTACTTGCTCAATAAAGTGAGGAATTAAGTCAATATCCACATTATGAGGTAGATAACCAGCTAGTCCCATAATGATCGCAATATCAGTATTATGTCCACGTCCAGTCATAGATAGTGATCCATAGACATCAACATGAATTTTATCAACTTTATCAAATAAATTTTTAGCAAATAAATCATCAATAAATTCTTTACCTGCTTTCATTGGACCAACTGTATGGGAACTAGAAGGACCAACACCCACTTTAAACATATCAAAAACGCTAATCATATTATTTTCTCATAGACAATCCCCTTTTATTCAAAGGGGATTGATAGGTTATAACTAAAAAGAGCCGCGTATTGTACAGGATTTTTTAGATTTTAAAATAGCCCGTAAACAACTGCTGAGATTGCAATAAGTCCCATAATTGTGACAAAAATATTACTTACTTGTCCTTGGTAACGTTTCATTGCAGGAATTTTACGAATTGCATACATCGGCATAATAAATAAGATAGTAGCAATAATTGGTCCACCGAAAGATTCAATCAAACCTAAAATACTTGGGTTAATGATTGCAACCCCCCAAAGTGTTAATAAGAAGAAAAGTGCGGTGCCATAATTTAATTTTTTACGATTAATTTGTTTACCACTATCAGTCATTTTTGTGAACAATCCTTCCAAACCTTCTCTTGCACCTAAATAGTGACCGAAGAATGAGCTCGTAATTGCTAAGAAAGCAACCAATGGACCTAAATAAGAGATATACGGGTTATCAAATTTGTTTGCAAGGAAAGAAAGAATACTAATATTTTGTTGTTTAGCTTGCACTAACTCTTCTGGGCTTAGTGTTAAAACACAGCTAAATACAAAGAACATAACAAAGAATAAAAGGATTGTTGATGTGCCTTTTAATGTTTTGCTTGCATGTAATTCAGCTAATTCTGGATCTTTATATTCACGTTGTTGTGAAAGTGAGAATGCAGAAATCGCTGGAGAATGGTTAAATGAGAAAACTAATACAGGAATAGTAATCCATAATGTGCTTAAGAAACCTTCAACTGTTGGGGTTTCACTTAACATTGACATGTTCCATTCAGGAATTAAATAAATAGATAAAGCAAAAAGAATTGCAACTAATGGGTAAACCAAATATTCCGTTAGTTTTAGCATAATTCTTTCACTCATTAACATCACAGAAATTAATGCTGCAATAAGTACAAAAGAAAGTACCGCTCTTGGAGGAGAAACTAAACCTAATTGGTTAACAATAAAAGAATCAACAGTATTAGTAATACCATTTCCATAAATTAATAAAATAGGGAAAATAGCAAAGAAATATAACAATGTAATTAACTTACCAGCTGTTTTACCAAAATGCTCTTCTACTACTTCAGTAATATCACTGCCAGGTTTAGATGAAGACAAGACAAAACGAGATAACGCTCTATGCGCTAAATAAGTCATAGGGCCAACTAAAATAGCCATAGCGATTAGTGGCCAGAAACCACCTTTCCCTGCATTAATTGGCAAAAATAGAACTCCAGCACCTACTGCTGTACCAAATAAATTTAAGGACCAAATCAAATCAAATTTGTTCCATTTTTTAGATGATTGTTTTGTGGACATAAAAATTTCCCCAATAATATAATTTTTATTTTTAATTCAATGTGATAATTATCTACCATTCTGATAGCGTGGCGAATAATATGCTTATGAAATAAAAATTTCAAATAGATATTTTATAAAATTTAAGGATTTGTGAAATAGATCTAAATTTCAAGGATAAAGTGATTATTTTATAATTTATTTTTAACGGGAAATTAACATTATTTTCATGTTCCGCATGATAAAGCATGAGGCAAAAATAAAATGGAATAAGAAAAAATTTTGGGATAAATCTAATAACCTTCAGAGATGATAGATATAAAAAAACCCAACATAATTGCTGGGTTTTTATAATAACTACTTATTATTCTGCAACAATAACAACGTTTAATGTTACAAATACTTCGCCGTGTAATTGGAAACGAACATCGTGTTCGCCAGTTGTGCGAAGTGGACCTGTTGAAAGGCGAACTTCACTTTTAGCAATTTCAACACCTGCTGCTGTTACAGCTTCAGCAACATCACGAGCAGTGATAGAACCGAATAAACGACCTTCATCACCAGCTTTAGATGTGATAGTAACTGTTGCTAATTCTGCTAATTTAGCTGCACGAGCTTGTGCTACAGCTAAAACTTCTGCTGCTTTAGCTTCTAATTCAGCACGACGACTTTCAAAATATTCAACGTTAGCTTTAGTTGCCATAACTGCTTTACCTTGTGGGATTAAGAAGTTACGAGCAAAACCTGCTTTAACGTCAACTTGCTCACCTACATTACCTAGGTGAGCAATTTTATCTAAAAGAATTACTTGCATTACCGTATTCTCCTTAAATTACTGATGATTGTCAGTGTATGGAAGTAACGCTAAATAGCGTGCGCGTTTGATTGCACGAGCTAATTGACGTTGATACTTCGCACGAGTACCGGTAATACGGCTTGGAACAATTTTGCCGCTCTCTGTGATATAGTTCTTTAAAGTAGCGATATCTTTATAATCAATTTCTACTACATTCTCCGCTGTGAAACGGCAGAACTTACGACGACGGAAATAACGTGCCATTTGGCTAGTCTCCTAATCTATAAATTCGATTTGCTCGGCATGCAATACTAATTGAGTTAAACCATTTTGACTTCGATGTGAAGTGATAAAACCGACAACTAATAATTGCTGACCGACCGTAATGCTTTGAGTTTTCTCTATTAATTGATTGCCACTAATTTGGATTGCTATTTTACACCATGCTTGACGAGTAAAACCTGCCTCTTGTTTATTTGAACGATGTTCTAAATAAAAACGACAATGTTCAATCCCATTTGGGCTCTTATTTCGTTTTGGAAAATCAGCAACTTTGCCAATTAACGCTAAACGATTATCAACCTCTAAATTACTCTTCAGCATCCTCAAAATCGTTGTTTTCAACTTCAGCTAAAGGTTTACGCTCTTCGCGTGCTTTAACCATTGGGGACGCTTCTGTTACGGCGTGCTTAGTACGAATAATTACGTTACGAAGAACTGCGTCGTTGTAACGGAAAGTTGTTTCTAGCTCGTCGATGACTTCTTGAGGCGCTTCTACATTCATTAACACATAATGTGCTTTGTGTAATTTATTAATTGGGTATGCTAATTGACGGCGACCCCAATCTTCTAAGCGATGAATTTGACCGCCAGCTTCTTTTACAGAACCTGTGTAACGTTCAATCATGCCTGGTACTTGTTCGCTTTGGTCCGGGTGAACCATAAACACGATTTCGTAGTGACGCATTACTGCTCCTTACGGGTTAATCAGCCTCCGACTGTAAGACCAGCCACCAATCTTGCGGAAGCAAGGAACGAAAATTAACTATGGCTGTAAGGCTGGCGATTATACAGAGATTAAAAAAAAGCTCAAGTGAAAATAAGCTTGGATAATAAGATTTTTAATCTATTTTGGGATAAATTTTAGTATCAACTATACAGCTCTTTTTACACTGTGGATAAGCCGGTGAATAAGATAAGGATAATGCAAGAATTCAGCTGAAATATTTTGTAAAGATCCTAATAAGATCTTGTACTCAATTCACATTTTCATATTCCTCTCACATTTTATAAAAATAAAACACCTTTAAAAACCACCGCTCTTTTCTAGCTCAAATCTCGTATAGAAAAAATTCAATATTACTTTTCTTGCGCAAAGAATATATTAAAAAAGTAGAGTCTGTGGGTTATTCACTTTCTTTGTGGATAAATTTGTGATTAATGGACAGAAATGAGGAGAATAAAAGAAATCAATATTTTGAAAACCACATAAATTTATTAATTTTTTATTTTATTATCAATAAGATACAAGTTTCATAAAACGATATTTCTGTTGTGTATAAAAAGCCTAATAGCGACAAGGTTATTTTTTAAACAACTCTTTCTAAAAAGAAAAATTTCCGTTTAATCCAAATCACTCAAATACCTTTGCCAATCAAAATACTGACCTGGATCTATTTTTCGTCCTGGTGAAATATGACAATGCCCAACGATACGCTCCTTCGTAATCATCGGATAAGCTAACATAATTTGTTGAGTAAGTTGTTTTAATGCAACATATTGTTCATCAGTAAAAGGTTGCTCATTACTTCCTTCTAATTCAATACCGATAGAAAAATCATTGCATTTCTCTCGCCCTTCAAATGAAGATAATCCAGCATGCCAAGCTCTATCATTAAAATTAACATATTGAGTAATAACGCCTTCACGAGTAATCAGACAATGTGCGGATACTCGAACATCGGCAATAGTTGAAAAATAAGGATGTGCATAAGGGTCAAGTTTTCCTTGGAAGAAATCATCAATATAGGAACCGCCAAATTGCTCTGGAGGAAGACTTATGTAATGAATAACTAAAAGTGAAATATCACTCTTATCTGGACGCTGATCAAAATGTGGAGAGTGCACCTTTTTGGCATCTAAAAGCCAACCTTGGAAGATATTTTTTTGTTTCATGCGCATAAATTATTGTTTTTGCGAGCCTGCTCGCAGAAAAAGTGCGGTCTATTTGTCAGTTGTTTTCAACTTGAACAAACTTTGTCAGCCATTCGGCATTTTTGCATTTCAGTTTTAATAACAAAGGAAAAATTATGAAAACAACGAGTATCTTCTCATCAGCTAAAAAAGGGTTTACCTTAATAGAGCTAATGATCGTGATTGCAATTGTGGCAATTCTCGCTACTATCGCAATTCCGTCATATCAAAATCATACAAAAAAAGCAGCAATTACAGAATTATTGCAAGCCTCTGCACCTTACCGCTCAGAAGTTGAACTTTGTGTGTATAACAATGATGGAGTGACGAATTGTAATGCTGGGACAAATGGAATTCAAGCGCCAGTCACAACCGCAAAAGGAAAAGTAAAATCTATTGCCGTACAAAATGGTGTCATTACTATCATAGGAAATGGAAACCTTAAAGACGTTAGCTACACGCTCACTGCTTCAGGAGATGCTTCAACAGGTGTAACTTGGACAGCAAACTGTAATGGTAAAGCGGAATTATTTCCTGCTGGATTTTGCACATCATCTTCTTCAAACTCACCTTAGCTCATAAATTACGGTGAGTTATGATCTCACCGTTTTCACTAAAAACTCGCTTTCAAAAGAATTTTTCTGCAAAAAAATTGCATAGTTATGCAAAACAATATAGTATCTACTCAAAACCATTAATCATTAAAGCGAGATATTTCATTCACATGACAATTAGCGTTAAAAATTTAAATTTCTTTTATGGTACATCGCAAGCATTATTTGACATTAACCTTACTGCTGAAGATGGAGATACGGTTGTTCTATTAGGTCCAAGTGGTGCAGGAAAAAGTACCTTGATTAGAACCTTAAACTTACTTGAGGTCCCAACATCTGGGGAGTTAAGTATCGCCAATAATAAATTCGATCTTTCGCAAGCAACTGCAAACCCGAAACAAATGCGCCAATTACGCCAAGATGTCGGCATGGTATTTCAACAATACAATTTATGGCCGCACTTAACTGTAATGGAAAATCTTATCGAAGCACCAACTAAGGTTTTAGGTATAGAGAAAGAAAAAGCGAAAGAACAAGCAATCGAATTATTAAAAAGATTACGCTTAGAACAATTTGCTGAAAGATTTCCACTGCATTTGTCAGGCGGACAACAACAACGTGTTGCTATTGCTCGTGCATTAATGATGAAACCACAAGTTTTATTATTTGATGAGCCTACAGCTGCTTTAGATCCTGAAATTACAGCACAAATTGTATCAATTATTCAGGAATTACAAGGAATGGGAATTACACAAGTTATCGTAACTCATGAAGTTGCGGTAGCAAAAAAGGTTGCAACCAAAGTCGTTTATATGGAACAAGGTCGCATCGTTGAAATGGGAGATGCTAGCTGTTTTAATCAACCCGCAACAGAGCAATTTAAACAATATCTATCACACTCACATTAATATTTAAGGACTTTATTATGAAAAAATTACTTTTAGCAACTATGTTAGCTAGCGCAGCTATCAGCGCAAATGCACAAAACATTACTTTTGCTATGGAGCCAAGCTATCCGCCTTTTGAATCAACAAATGAAAAAGGTGAAATTATTGGTTTTGATGTAGATGTTGCAAATGCGATTTGTAAAGAAATCCAAGCAAATTGTAGTTTCAAAGCACAAGCATTTGACGCTTTAATTCCAAGCTTAATTAAAGGTCGTGGCGGTTTTGATGCTGCAATCTCTGCAATTGATATTACTGAAGCTCGTGCAAAACAAGTGGCGTTCTCTGACGCTTATTATGAAAGCTCAGCAAGTTTTATTGCTCTTAAAGATAAAGCTGATTTAGCAACAGCTAAAAATGTTGGTGTACAAAATGGTACAACTTACCAACAGTACATTAATGCTGAAGCTAAACAATATGCATCCAAATCTTATGCAAGTTTACAAGATGCTATCTTAGACTTAAAAAATGGCCGTATTGATATTATTTTTGGTGATACTGATGTATTAAGAGATATGTTAGGCAAAACACCAGAAGCGACATTTGTTGGTGAAAAAGTTACCGACAAGCGTTACTTCAATAATGGTCTAGGTATCGCAGTAAATAAAAAGAATACCGCACTTGTTGAGCAATTAAATAAAGGTATTTCGGCGATCAAAGCAAACGGCGAATACCAAAAAATTTATGATAAATGGATGACTAAATAATTTTATGTTTGTTGATTATTTACCTTTAATGTACACCGCAACCCTAATGACCTTAGGGTTAGCGGTTTGTTCTTTATTACTCGGATTGGCATTATCTATCCTCTTCGTCGTATTAGAAACACACAAATGGCCATGCATACGTAAACCAACGGCAATTATTGTCACATTGCTACGTGGCTTACCTGAAATTCTCGTGGTTTTCCTGATTTATTTTGGCGTACCTGAAATATTAGAGCTTGTCACTGGCGAATATGTAGAATTTGGTGCTTTTGGTTGTGGTGTGGTTGCGCTGTCGATTATTTTTGCTTCTTATGCCTCACAATCTTTACGTGGTGCAATTCAAGCAATTCCATTAGGGCAATGGGAGTCTGGGGCTGCTTTAGGATTAAGCCGTAGTTACACCTTTATCCGCCTGATCATGCCGCAAGTTTGGCGCCATGCTTTACCGGGCTTAAGTAATCAATGGTTAGTATTGCTAAAAGATACCGCACTTGTGTCATTAATTGGTGTTCATGATTTAATGCGACAAGCAGATTTAATTAATACCAACACTCATCAGCCTTTTACTTGGTATGGCTTTGCTGCATTGATTTACTTATTAATTACATTATTTAGCCAATTCATTATTCGTAAACTTGAACTACGAGTAACTCGCTTTGAACGTGCGACAAATTAAGGGATGAGAAATGATTAAAGATTATTTTTTAACAATTGCACAAGGAATTCCAACTAGTTTAATCCTTACTGTCGTTGCATTGATTGTGGCTTTTTTTCTTGCCCTAGCACTTACCTTTATTCTAGCTATGAATAATAAATGGCTGAGCATTCCAGTTAATCTTTTCCTCACAATTTTTACTGGTACACCATTGCTAGTACAGTTTTTCTTAATTTATGCAGGTCCGGGACAATTCCCTTGGATCGTGAATAGCTTTCTATGGCCTTTATTATCAAGTGCATGGTTCTGCGCAATGCTCACATTGGCTTTAAATAGTGCGGCCTATTCTACTCAACTCTTTCATGGAGCAGTAAAAGCGATTTCTAAAGGTCAATGGGAAAGTTGTGCAGCCTTGGGCTTAAGCCGTTGGCAAACGCTTAAAATCCTTATTCCTTATGCACTAAAAAGAGCCTTGCCTTCATATAGCAATGAAATAATCCTTGTCTTTAAAGGAACTTCACTTGCTTCAATTATCACTATTTTGGATATTATGGGATACGCAAGACAACTTTATGGTACAGAATATGATGCACTCACAATTTATGGTATCACAGGCGTCATCTATCTCATTATTACAGGTATCGCGACTTTATTGTTACGCAAGTTAGAAAGTAAAGTCCTTGTCTTTGAGCGTTTAGAAACGGAAAGAGCGTAAAACTTTACGCATTATTTTAGTTATAAAAAAGCCCTCAAAATTCATTTTTTTGAGGGCTTTTAACATGAGAAATATTAGATAAATTAGCGACGTAAACCTAAACGTGCAATTGTTTCTGAATATTTAGCAAGATCTGTACGTTTTAAGTAATCTAAAAGTTTACGACGACGAGAAACCATACGTAATAAACCACGACGACCATGGTGATCTTTTTTATGTGCAGCAAAGTGAGCTTGTAAGTGGTTGATTTGTGCAGTTAATAATGCAATTTGAACTTCTGATGAACCAGTATCTTTTGCATCACGACCAAATTCAGCCACGATAGCAGCTTTTTTTTCTGTACTTAGAGACATGATAAATTCCTTATAATAAAAGGGTTAATGATACATCATTCGCCGATCTCTAACTCAGCGATGACAAGGAGCCCGAATTTTATCTCTCGCTTATAAAAAAAGCAATAAAATAATTAGGGAATTCACTTATTTAAATACAAGCATACGAGATACTAAACCGAGCAAAACAGCTCGGTTTAGTCTTTGAATGTCTACATAAGTGAAATTTTAACTATTGCAACACCGAAATATCTGCTACTTGTAAGAACAGATTTTGTAGGGTGTTTAAAATCGCTAAACGGTTTTGGCGAAGAGCAGGATCTTCCGCATTAACCATTACGTTATCGAAGAAGCTATCCACAGGCTGACGTAAACTTGCGAGCTTATCCAATACCGCAGTGTAATCGCCTTGAGCAATTAACGGTTCCACTTCTGCTTTTAAGCTCAATACCTCTTCCGCTAAGGCTTTTTCTGCAGGTTCTACGCAAGCATTCACATTGACTTCGCCAATAGCGGTTTCTGCTTTCGCCAAAATGTTGCTCACACGTTTATTGGCTGCGGCTAATGCTGCGGCAGCTTCTAAACTACGGAAATGCGATACCGCACGCACACGCGCGTCAAAATCCGCAGGGCGAGTTGGGCGGCGATCAAGGACTGCTTGGATAACATCAACACTAAAGCCTTCGTCTTGATACCAAGCTCTGAAACGACCAAGCATAAAGTCCACCACTTCATCAACCACGTTAGCATTCGTCAGTTTATCGCCGAAAAGAGCGGTCGATTTTTTGACTAAATCTGCAAGATCGAGTGGTAAGTTTTTCTCAACGATGATGCGTAACGCCCCCAATGCTGTACGACGTAATGCGAATGGGTCGGCACTGCCTTTTGGTTGCTGACCGATGCCGAAAATTCCTGTAAGCGTGTCGAATTTGTCCGCTAAAGCTACCGCACTTGCTACTAATGATTTTGGCAATTCATCGCCCGCAAAACGTGGCATATATTGTTCGTTCAATGCCACCGCCACTTCTTCATCTTCGTCATCGTGACGAGCATAGTGCATCCCCATTACGCCTTGGGTATCGGTAAATTCAAACACCATATTGGTCATCAAGTCGCATTTAGAGAGCAAGCCAGCACGTTTCGCTTTGGCTTCGTCTGCACCGATTTGTTTCGCAATTTCCCCTGCAAGCTGTTCAATGCGAGCGGTTTTGTCACGCAATGTGCCAAGCTGTTGTTGGAATAAAACGGTTTCCAATCGTGGAAGTTGGTCTTCTAAACGCTGTTTTAAGTCAGTTTTGAAGAAGAACTCTGCATCGGTTAAACGTGGGCGAACCACTTTTTCGTTTCCTTCAATAATCTTGCTTGGATCTTCAGGATTGATATTCGATACAAAGATAAAGTGCGGTAATAATTTGCCCTCTTTGTCATAAATCGGGAAGTATTTTTGGTCACCTTTCATGGTGTAAACCAAGGCTTCCGCTGGCACAGCAAGGAAACGTTCTTCAAACTTCGCTGCCAATACATTTGGATATTCCACCAAGGAAGTCACTTCATCTAATAAGTCGTCTTCAATGTCCGCAACGCCGCCAAGAGCGGTCGCTTTTTGTTGAGATTTTGCAAAAATTTCCGCACGACGCTCGTTGAAATCAGCAATCACTGAGCCTTTTTCTTTGAGTAGCTGTGGATACTGATCGGCGTTGTCGATTTGAAATTCAGGCTCGCCAAGGAAGCGGTGACCACGAATAGTACGACCGCTTGCCACGCCTAAAATTTCGCCTTCAATTAACTCTGCCCCGAACAGTAAAGTCACCGTATGCACAGGGCGAACGAACTGTTCGGTTTTATCGCCCCAACGCATTGTTTTCGGGATAGGCAACTTCGCCAAAGCATTGCTGATAATGCCTGCCAGCAAGTTTTTGGTCGGCTGACCTTCAATCACCGCACGATGCACAAGCCATTCGCCTTTGTCGGTGGCGATACGCTCTGCCTGCTCAACGGCAATGCCACAGCCTTTCGCCCAGCCTTCTGCCGCTTTGGTTGGCTTGCCTTCTGCATCAAACGCCGCCGACACCGCCGGTCCACGCTTTTCAACTTCTTTGCTCGGCTGACTCTCCGCCAAACCTAACACTTTCACCGCCAAACGGCGAGGGGCTGCAAACCATTCTACTTTGTCAAAAGCCAACCCCGCTTGGTTTAACTCTTGCTCTACATTCTCCGCAAATGCGGTCGCTAATTTTTTGAGTGCCTTCGGTGGCAACTCTTCAGTGCCGATCTCGGCGAGGAAGTTTTGTGTTGTCATTTTTTTCTCGTTATATTTCAAAAGGTATATTAAATCATCGTTTAAACTATCTAATCCAGTTAGTATCATCCTTAATTTTTAGAATATCATCTTTTAAAGTTGGCTCTTCACTATAAGAGCCTCTTTTCTCTGATATTTGGTGTTTAATAAAAGCAAGATCTTCTTTTAGAGTTGTTTTTTTATCTTCTTTTTTATCTAAATAGCCATAATAACTCGAATTTTTATTCTCTATTGGTTTATTTAGCTGGAATTCATCATTAAAGACATCTCTAAATGAGATTAAATTCTGATTTATTTCTGATAAATTTCTCTCCAATCTTGATATTTCTCTTTCTATTTCTACAGCTTTATTTTGTAGTGACACTAAAGAAACGTCTTTATCATTTTCATTACTAGCTATTATTTGAGATATTTTATATTGAGTATTCCAAATACTATCTTTAATATAAGATAAATCATTAACTAAGGTAAAAACAACAACCCCTGTTAAAAGTAAAGTTGTACCAGATAGTCCTAATGATAATTTAGCTAGTTTTTCATTTCTTTCTATCTGTTTATTTAATAAAGTCTCTATAGTTTAGTTTCTTCAGCATTAATATTTTCTTTTTCCATAAAATCTCCTTAAGATAATGAACCTATGAAAAATAATGAATAGCCTCAATGCCACTCAATTGTTTAAGTAGTAGCTCTAAGATTGTTTTGCAAAATTCTCTAAATTTGTCTACTTATTTATTCTCTCACTTCGCAATCCTTGTCTGCCATCAAGCTCAATCACTAATTTCGCTTTCACACAATAAAAATCAACAATATAAGTTAAAAGCGATTTTTGGCGATTAAATCTGAAACCGAGTTGATCATTACTCAATCGTGCCCATAATTTCTTTTCTGCATCCGTTTGAGTTGAACGTGACTTTTTTGCATTTGGCTTTAATGATTTTGTATAAGGTTTCATTTGCAAAACTCCCACTAAATCTAACCGCTCGTATCATTCCACCAACGCCCTGGCTCGTTCAATCTGTTCCTTCAACTCCGACTCAGTCGGCAAATAAGGCAAATACTTGGCACTGAAAATCTGTTTTCTATCAGTAAGCACCGAGTATTTTGCCACAGCTTCGCTCTGTTCACTACAAAGGACTAGCCCGATGGTTGGGTTATCACTTTGATCTTTGATTTGCTCGTCAAACAGTCGGACGTAAGTATCCATTTGCCCAATATCTTGGTGTCTGAGTTTGCCTATTTTAAGATCAATCAACAAAAAGCATTTGAGCTTGAAGTTGTAAAACACTAAGTCGATGTAGAAATCTTCATCATCAAAGCGTATGCGTTTTTGGCGTTCTACAAAAGCGAAGCCCTTACCTAGCTCTAGTAAAAACTGCTGTAAATTGCTGATAATCGCTTGCTCAACATTGCTTTCTTGGTAACTTTTGTCTTGTAAATTGAGAAAATCCAAAATATAAGGATCTCGCAAATAATCTTGAATATTCTCTTTTAACGGCTCGATTTTTGTTTGAGCTTCGGCAACAACCGCACTATCATTTTGGCTTGCTAATAAGCGTTCGTAATAAAGGACGGAAATTTGGCGATCAAGAGCTTTTACTGACCAATTATTTTCAATCGTTTCATTAAGATACCATTGTCGTGCAATTGGATTTTCCACTCTAATTAAACGTCGATAATGGGTCCAACTTAATTCGGGTCTCACTGAGTCCCGAATTGGAAATGTGAGATAAAACTGCCGCATTTTGCGTAAATTACGCTCATCAAATCCTTTGCCAAACATTGTGGTTAGACGCTCAGAAACTGTTTTTAACACATATTTGCCATATTCAGCCCGCTCTTTGCCCTGTTGTTCATCTTCCACCAATAAACGACCGATTTCCCAATAGCTTTGCACCATCGCACTATTCACTGTCTGGCGAACTTGGCTACGGGCTTGTTGGATTATTTTGACAATATTGCCAATAAGCTGATTTTGCGTGGGCTGTAAGTCGTTCATTTGCAAAATTTCTCTAAAATTTAGCTGCTTGTTAAATTAACTTTTAAGGATAACTTACTTTATTATCCGTTATTTTTAATGCTTTTTCTTGCTGTAATTGATTAATGACTTTAAGCAAAATACTTTCAGCTTCAGTTTTACTCATAGGTCTAAGACAACTTTGATTATGAATACTATTTTTTAAACTGGCTAATTTAGCAGGTAAATGCTGTTTTTTCGTTTTTGTGATAAAGGCTTTATATTCACTAACCACCTGATTTATTTTCTCTTTTTCAGCATTATTTACAGATGGTATTTTAGGCAGTGTTTCTGAAGTAAGCGATTTACGAAAACAAATTCTAGGTTCTTTTTGATGTTGCATAAAATAACAAATTCCATCGTAACCTTTATCTTGCGATAAAATATGAAATTCAATATTTTTATCTGTGGTAACATCTAATTTTCCTAAATAATAAGTCAGATGGAAATCAACATTATTTTTAGCAATATCTTTAACGGTAATAAGAGTTAAATGAATTTCATCATTAAATTTCTCACTTAATCTGATATCCGTTTGATTTTGTGAGGCACCAATAAATAAAAATATACGATCATATTCTTGTAATGATAAACCATCTAAAGAATTGATATTTTCATAATCTATGAAAGCATATTTCATTGAAGCCTCCCCATTTATTATTTTTCCACCAAAAACCGCTGTTTAGCTCGCTCTACCGCTTGATGCAAACGTTGTTCCATTTCTTGTTTTGAAGGTAACACTGTTTGATATTCCGCAATATGGATATCGCTATTTTTTAAATCCAACAATTCAACCTGTTCCGCTTTTTTCGATGTGCAGAGAATAATGCCTAGCGGTGGATTTTCGTCTTCTTCTTGCTCATATTTTGCTAACCAAGCAAGATACAACTCCATTTGGCTTTTGTGCGAATGTTTAAAAGCTTCGGTTTTGAGCTCAATCGCTACCAGACGTTTTAATTTACGATTATAAAACAGCAAATCAATGTAAAAATCATCATTATCTATTTGAATACGTTTTTGGCGAGCAATAAATGTGAAACCTGCACCAAGTTCTAATAGAAATTGTTCTATTTCTCGCAAGATTGCATCTTCCAGATCCTTTTCCATATAGCGATCGTTAAGATTGAGAAAATCTAAAATATAAGGATCTTTTAATACCAACGATTGATTATATTCGCCTTTTTCACGAAGATCTGTTAGCTCTTGCACAATTACTTCATCGGGCTTTTTGGAAATAACAGTACGTTCAAAGAGTAAAGAACCGATGCGATCTTCCAACGTTCTTACAGACCAACGCTCTTGGGCAGCCATTGCCGAGTAAAAATCTCGCTTGATTGGCTCTTCAATATAGGATAGTTGAACAAAATGGCTCCAACTCAATTTTGCAGACAGTGTCTGCAAAATTTCAATATCTGCAAAAGCAGTTGCAAATTTTACCATTTGGGAAAGGTTTCTTTTACTCCAACCACGCCCAAACTGTTTGGTTAAACTTGTTGATAATTGGGCAATTATCTCTTGCCCATATTTCGCTCGTTCACCTTGCAAGACATATTGGTTAATTCGTTGTCCGATATGCCAATAAAGCAGCGTTAGTTCAGCATTCACCGCCGTTGCCATTCGTTGTTTGGACGATTGGATTAGTGTGGCAATTTCTTGGATAAATTCGCCAGATTGCTCTGTTAGCATTTTAGTCGCAGACATACGTATTCCCCAATAAGCTGAAAATTAATTCGGCTTTGTTTCTCCCAACGCCCGATATTTCTCATTCATCTTAACTGCCCATTCCACTAAGTGCGGTGTGATTTCGTTGAGATTTATACCTAATTTTTCGCTACGTAAGAGATACCAGTCAATCAAGCAAACGGCGGAAATGGAGCCAAGATTTAATTCATCGCCAAATTGAGTGAGATGCTTTTCTAACTCTTTGAAACTACGGACATTTCGTTCGGTAAGTTGTTGATGACGAGCTGTCCACCATTCATGTTCAGGGCGAAGTAGGCGTTCAGAAATAATCGGTAGCGTGTTCTCCATAATGCCGTCAGTCAGTGCGTGCAGTTGTAGCACTTTCCAACGATGGCTATTGCGTGGTAATAAAAGATGCTCTGGCTGACTGTTTGCCCCTAAGTGATCCAAATATTCACAAATCACATGGCTGTTATATAGCCATTCGCCGTTATCCATTTGTAACGCAGGCACTCGACCGAGCGGATTATCTTGATTGTGTGGCGAATTGGGATCAAAAGAAGATTGAATAGTCATCAATTCAATTTGATCCTCTAGCTTGTGATATTTAATCACCGCCATCACTTTACGAACATAAGGGCTTGTAGTTGAGTGCCAGAGTTTCATTTTATTTCCTTACTTAAATAACGGTTCAAGCTCGTTTAAATTTAGATAAACCTCATCGCCCAACACTAAAGCTGGAATACCGATATAACCATTTTGTTTAACTTTCTCAAAGGCTGGGTGATTATCTCGCAATTTTAAGAAACGTTTGAAATTTGCCATTGAAGACATAATTTCCACCGCTTCATAATCTACCTTTAAACATTCTAATTCTGCCACGAACGGTGGTGTGTCAGAGCAGAGATTGGCGAAAAAGAGAATTGGCTTTTCCATCTTATTTCTTACACCCTGGGAACCCTAAGGCTTCACGACTTGCATAATAGGCTTCAGCAACACCTTTAGTTAGGGCACGAATGCGTAAAATGTAGCGTTGGCGTTCTGTTACGGAAATGGCTTTGCGAGCGTCTAATAAGTTAAAGCTGTGTGCTGCTTTTAAGATGCGTTCGTAAGCCGGTAATGGTAATGGTTTTTCAAGGGCAAGTAGCTCTTGAGCTTCTTT
This sequence comes from Canicola haemoglobinophilus, assembly GCF_002015075.1. Lineage (GTDB taxonomy): Bacteria > Pseudomonadota > Gammaproteobacteria > Enterobacterales > Pasteurellaceae > Canicola > Canicola haemoglobinophilus. The sequence goes on along the minus strand of NZ_MUXZ01000006.1, from coordinate 49,196 downwards.
TTCGTACTGTTCGAAGCAGTAGAATAAGAAATCAGTATTAGCATATTCAAAGTTGTAGGTGGATTGCTCTACTTCGTTTTGGTGGAATACGTCGCCATAGGTCGTTTTGCCGAGTGGACCATCAGACCAAACGAGATCGTAAACGCTGTCCACGCCTTGAATGTACATTGCTAAACGCTCTAAACCGTAAGTGATTTCGCCAGTTACGGGTTTACATTCTAAGCCGCCAACTTGTTGGAAGTAGGTGAATTGTGTCACTTCCATACCGTTTAGCCACACTTCCCAGCCTAAGCCCCAAGCACCTAAAGTTGGGTTTTCCCAGTTATCTTCCACAAAACGAATGTCATTTTGCGTTGGGTCGAAACCGAGCATTTTTAAGCTGTCTAAATAGAGTTCTTGAATATTGTCTGGCGAAGGTTTAATCACCACTTGGAATTGGTAGTAATGTTGTAGGCGGTTTGGGTTTTCACCGTAACGACCGTCTGTTGGGCGGCGTGAAGGCTGAACATAAGCAAATGCCATTGGCTCAGGGCCTAGGGCACGCAAACAGGTCATCGGGTGAGAGGTACCAGCACCGACTTCCATATCAAAAGGTTGAACAACAGTTGCCCCTTGGCTTGCCCAGTAATCTTGTAGGGCGAGAATCATACCTTGAAAGGTTTTTACGTTAAATTTTGTACTCATAATAACTCTTGAACTCATATTGTTATGCAAAAATGTACTCTATTATACTGAAAAAATCTGGATTTAGCATAAATCGGCTTAAAAAAGTGCGGTGTATTTTTTGCAAAATTATTCTAAAACACGCCTAAATTTTTCAATCCAGTCGTAATAATTTCAACACCTAAAGACATCAGTAATAACCCCATAATCCTTGTTATTACATTTGAACCAGTCTTGCCGAGTTTTTCGATAACGGGTTCTGAATAACGGAATAAGATGTAACAGGTTAAACCAAAAAGTGCGATGGTAATCGATGAATATAAATATTCGCTCCATGAATGTTGACCAGACCCAAATACGATTGTCGCACTAATAGATCCCGGGCCAGCTAAAATTGGCATGGCTAAGGGCACAACAGCAATATTGTCTTTTTCGCTGAAATCTTCTTTTTGTTCCTCTTTATTAATTTTATGATCACCAATTTTTCCGTTGATCATGGTTAAAGCGATCATCACAACAACAATACCGCCAGCAATTCGGAATGAATTAATGGAAATATTGAAGGAGCTTAAAATGAAATTACCAAAATAAAAGCTCACTAATAAAATCACCACAATAGAGAAACAAGTTATCATTGCGGTATGATTTTGTTGAGCACGATTTTGGCCTGCCGTCATAGTATAGAAGATTGGTACCACACCAATTGGGTTCACCAATGCAATTAGGCCAATAAAAAATTGTAGATAAATAGAAAAGTCCATAAGAAATTACATACATTATATGCCGATTAGCGATGAAATAAATGCGTATTTAACTTGCTTGTACCAACAAAAAAAGGAGCATATTTAATGCCCCTTTAACTCGACTTAATTTATTTTTTCAAAGCACCTAAAATACCACGCATAATTTGTTTAGTAACTTGATTTCGAATATTACGTCCAACAGATTTTGCGACACTACTTACAACTTGCTCTGTTATGGTAAGTTTCTCGCCACGCTTTTTAGTACCAAATAGCATTCGGCTTAAACTCCCCATCAGTCCACTTTCTTCTTGTTCTTGAGCTTGCTCCGCTTGCTTTTGCGCAACAGCGGCAAGATCCGCTTGTTCTTGCAACATTTCAAAGGCTGAAATATTGTCAACATAGTCATTATAATAAGGATAAAGATCATCATCTTTAACCCAAGCATGACGGTCCTCTTGCGCTAAAGGTTTTAATTGGCTTTTTGGTGGATAAATATAAGCTACTTCCACAGGACTTGGCATGCCTTTTTCATCAAGGAAAGAAACTAAGGCTTGCCCAACACCTAAAGTAGAAATAGTGTCAACGACATTGACATTCGGATTAGAGCGGAAAGTCTCTGCCGCGGCTTTAACTGCTTTTTGATCACGAGGTGTAAATGCTCGTAAAGCATGTTGAACTCTGTTACCCAATTGTCCTAATACAGTATCAGGTAAATCTAATGGATTTTGTGTCACAAAATAGATCCCAACGCCTTTAGAACGAATTAGGCGCACAACTTGCTCCACTTTTTCCACTAATACTGCTGGTGCTCCGTCAAATAACAAATGAGCTTCATCGAAAAACATCACAAATTTAGGCTTATCAGGATCGCCAACTTCTGGTAGGTTTTCAAATAACTCCGCCATTAACCAAAGTAAAAATGCACTATACATTTTTGGCGAATTAATTAGCTTTTCTGAATTTAAGACATTAATCACGCCACGTCCATCACGAGTTTGTAACCAATCTTCTAAATTAAGCGCAGGCTCACCAAATAATTTACTTGCACCTTCATTTTCTAAGGCTAATAAAGTACGCTGAATAGCGCCGACACTTGCCACAGAAATATTGCCATATTCTAATTGGAAAGTTTTCGCATTTTCACCCACAAATTTGAGCATGGCACGTAAATCCTTAAGGTCAATCAGCAATAATCCTTTATCATCAGCAACTCTGAAAACTAAATTTAGCAATCCTTCTTGTGTTGAATTTAAGTTTAATAAATGCGCAAGCAAGAGCGGTCCCATTTCAGAAATAGTTGTGCGTAACGGAATGCCAGTTTCACCAAATACATCCCAAAAGGAAACAGGATAGCCAGCTAAATAGCCTTCATTTCCTAATTGGAATTGTTCAATGCGTTCTGCGACTTTTCCTTGAAATTCACCAGCTTTCACTAATCCCGATAAATCCCCTTTTACATCAACTAAAAAAACTGGCACGCCATCATCACTAAATGCTTCAGCCATTTTTCTTAACGTCACTGTTTTTCCTGTTCCAGTTGCACCAGCAATCAAACCATGACGGTTTGCCATTTTGGCGGTTATGCCTAAAACTTGCCCTTGTTCATTTTGCGCTAAAGAATATTGCATCATTTGTCCTTTTGGTTGTCGGTATTCAAAACTCGGAAATGATAAGAAAAAAAATAAGTGCGGTCAAAAAATTTAGAATTTATAATGCACCGCTCTTAACTATGATTGAGATAAAGAAAATGCAACAAAATTCAACCGCACTTTCGGAACAAACTTGTCCTTGCCAATCGGGACAAACTTATGCTGAATGTTGCGAACCTTTACATAGACAATCTGCATTTGCACAAAATGCAGAACAATTGATGCGTTCCCGTTATAGTGCTTATGTATTGAAAAAAATCGACTATATTGTGCAAACCACTGTGCCAAGCCAACAGGCATTATTAGATAAAAATGCTTTACTACAATGGGCAGAATAAACCCAATGGTGTGGTTTGGAAATTATTGAACATCAAGCAAATTTAGATAAAACACATAGTGCGGTAGAATTTAAGGCATTTTTTAATAATGGAGAGCATCAAGTTCACCATGAAAAATCTTTATTTGTATTCATTGATCATCGTTGGTATTTTGCCGATCCAACGGTAAAGTTACCCACCATGAAACAAAGCTGTATTTGTGGTTCTGGCAAGAAATTTAAACATTGTTGTGGAGAAATGCTGTGTCAATTTTACTCAGAAATCTAGTTGCTTTTTTTAAGGTCTTTTTGTATCGCTTTAAACAAAATAAGCTAAACCAAGCCGCTGGCTATTTAACTTATAGCACCATGCTTGCCTTTGTCCCTTCAATCATGGTGTTCTTTTCTATTTTTGCTGCATTTCCTGTTTTTAATGAAGTTACTGGCGAGCTAAAACAATTTATTTTTACTAATTTTGCGCCCTCCGCTAGCGATGTTGTAGGGGAATATATCGATCAATTTGTGAATAACTCTAAACAAATGAGTGCGGTTGGTATTATTAGTTTAATTGTTGTCGCCTTAATGTTGATCAATTCTATCGATCGCACCTTAAACTCAATTTGGCATGATACAAGCGTACGACCAGCCGTATTTTCCTTTGCAATTTATTGGCTAATCTTAACCCTTGGTCCAATTATTATTGCCACAAGTATAGGGATTAGTACTTATGTCACGACATTTGCCACCCGCACTTTTGAACAAGATTTAGGCTTGCCTATTGGTATCAAGCTGTTGGGGTTACTGCCATTTTTCTTAACTTGGTTTATTTTCACTATTTTATATATGGTTGTACCAAACAAAAAAGTGAGTGTTGTACATTCTGCAGCTGGAGCATTAATTGCCGCGGTGTTTTTCACTTTAGGTAAGCAAGCTTTTACTTGGTACATCACCAATTTCCCTTCTTATCAGTTGATTTATGGTGCAATGGCGACCCTACCCATTATGTTGCTTTGGATCCAACTCAGTTGGACAGCTATTTTATTAGGCGCACAACTTTCTGCTGTGCTAGCAGATATGCGTTCACTTCATTGCGGAGATATTCAAATAGAACAAATTAAGGAGAAAAAATGATAGCTTTAATTCAACGTGTTAGCCAAGCCAAAGTAGAAGTTGAGCAACAAATCGTTGGGCAAATAGGGCAAGGATTGTTAGTTTTACTTGGTGTAGAAAAAGATGATGATGTAACTAAAGCCGATAAATTAGCAGAAAAAGTGTTGAATTATCGTATTTTCTCCGATGAAAATGACAAAATGAATTTGAACGTACAGCAAATTGGTGGGGAAGTGTTAGTTGTGTCGCAATTTACCCTTGCTGCAGATACACAAAAAGGATTAAGACCAAGTTTTTCAAAAGGTGCTAATCCTGAACTTGCAAATGAACTCTACCAATATTTTAGTCAGAAATGTGCAGAAAAAGTGCGGGTCGAAAATGGACAGTTTGCGGCAGATATGCAAGTGAGTTTGACGAATGATGGACCTGTGACTTTTTGGTTGAATGTGTAAAACTCATCTCTTTTAACATCTATGCCACTGATTTCAAGTGGCATTTTTTTACCTGAAATTAATTATTCAACCAACTCGCAACACCAATCACTAAGGAAAACACCAGCAACCAGAATAAGTGAACTTTATTACTTCTTCGATTAATTTCCTGATTATGCAAGCGTCGCTGTTCCAATTTTTCACGATATAACGCCAAATTTTCCTCATCAAAAGAAAAACCACAATGCGGACAAGCAACCGCACTTTCACTGATTTTACGCCGACATTCAGGGCAAGATGTTAATGCCATAATATTCCTTTATTTGTTTAAATGACGATAAGTCAGCAAATAATAGCAACTTACTGCCAATAGAGAACACACAGTCATGGTTAAAATCATAGGTGCTGCGGTTTTCATTTCAAATAATGCAACAATTGAGCCAACCACAGCCCCCATACAAAAACGTACACTTCCAACCATCGAATTTGATGTACCTGCCATTTTCGGAAATTTCTCTAAAATAGACGCCATCGCATTAGAACTGATGAGCGGATTTTGTCCCACAAAAAAAGCTATGCCAATTGCCATTGGCCAAAAACCTAAATCTAAAAAAGCCACTAATGCTAACCAAATCCCTGCAATAAATTGCACAATTAAGCCTAACTGTAACATGCGTTCAGCACCGACTTTTAGGACTAAGCGTCCATTGATAAAAGAGGTAATTATCATTATTCCTATGTTCAACATAAAGAAATAACCAAAATTCTCAACTGCAATACCATAAAGCCCAATATAAACAATGGAACCGGCCGTTACAAAAGCAAATAATCCACCAAACCCAAAAGCTGACATGAACATATAACCCAACACTTCTTTTTGTTTCCACAGCGTAAAAAAGTTACGAGCAATTACATTCAATCTAAGTGGAATACGGTTTTCTTTTTTATGGGTTTCTGGGATAACACATAAAACCAATACCGCACTTAAGAATCCCATGGCTGAGATGACATAAAAAATTGAATGCCAATGAAAGAAACGCATAAGGTTTCCACCAATAATTGGCGCTAATAGTGGTGCAACCATAAACACCAAGGTAATAGTGGACATCATGCGAGAGAGCTCATTTTTACTAAACAAATCTCTCAGCAAAGCGCCTGATAAAACCACAGGCGCTGCACCAAAAAAACCTTGAATAAAACGAAGTGCGGTGAAATTTTGAATATTATTAATGCCCGTTAAAATAAGTGCGGTAATAGAGGCAACAATTACACCTAATAAAATAACAGGCTTACGACCATAGCTATCGCCAACGGGCCCCCAAAATAATTGACCAGCAGCCATACCATAAGCAAAAAAAGTTAGAGTGTGCTGCACTTGCTCGGGACTTACTTTCATATCTTGAGCAATATTTAAGAACGCCGGCAAATACATATCCACCCCAAGCGGAGGAAGCATGGATAAAATGCCCAAGGTTAGAATAAAAATAAAACTCGCTTTGACTTGAGATTTTGTATTCAAAAAATATCCTTCTAAAAATAATTAATTTCGTCTTCTGTTAAGGAGCGAAATTCGCCTTCTTGCAATTGTTCATCTAATTCAATATGACCAATCTTCCAACGATGCAATCCCACAACTTTATTACCAAGTGCAGCAAACATACGTTTTACTTGATGATAACGCCCCTCGCTAATGGTTAAATTCACATTATAATCATCTAAAATTTCTAATTTTGCTGGCTTAGTTAGCATTTTTTCACCACGCAATAAAATTCCCTCTGCACAAGCTTGCTGATAATGATCTTCCACGGGATCCGCTAGAGTAACCAAATAAGTTTTCTCACACTGATGTTTTGGCGAGGTAATACGATGTGACCATTGCCCATCATCAGTCAATAAAACCAAGCCAGTAGTATCCACATCAAGACGACCTGCACTGTGTAACTTGTTATTTAGGGGATAATCAAAAAATTGATAAATGGTTGGATAATCGCCATCATCATTGGAGCAAACATAGCCTTGCGGTTTGTAAAACATAATATATTGACCAGCCTCAACCCATGGCAACACTTCGCCTTCAAAACAAATTTCATCTTGTGCAGTTACTTTAGTAGCACCACTTTTCTCAATTTTGCCGTTAATTGTTACCGCACTTTGTCTCAAGGCTTTGGTGGCTTGGGAACGGGTTAAGCCTGTATTTTCCGCTAAAAACTTATCTAATCTCATTCTAACTCCTTAATCGAGCTTGCTATTCTACCCTATCTTCAAATGAAGATCTAAAAGAGTACAAGATTAAATCCACGCCCACAAAAAAATAGGGGCAAATGCCCCTATAACTAACAAACCTTAATAAATATAAAACTTAGTATTTAGTTGGATCATAACCCTCATAAGCATTGGTTAAAATGACTTCCATATCAGATACTACTGGCAAACGAGGATTTGCTGGCGAGCATTGATCTTCAAAGGCAAGTAAAGCGATTTCACGACGAGCGTTCATCCATGTTTGTTCATCAATTCCTTGCTCTTTGAAAGACATTTTAATACCAACACGAGCCGCCAAATCATGACAAGCCTGTGCAAATGATTTCACTCCTTCTTCTGCTGTTGCACAAGGTAAACCAAGCATACGAGCAATTTCTTGGTATTTCACATCAGCTTTATAGTAATTATATTTTGGCCAAGTTGCTGTTTTTTGTGGACGAGTACCGTTATAACGAATAACGTGTGGCATCAAAATCGCATTAGTACGTCCGTGTGGCGTATGGAAACGACCACCAATTTTGTGTGCTAAAGAATGGTTCATGCCTAAGAACGCATTCGCAAATGCCATACCCGCCATGGTTGAGGCATTGTGCATTTTCTCACGAGCATACTCATCTTTTTCTTTCACTGATTTTTCTAAGTTTTCAAATACTAATTTAATTGCTTGTAACGCTAAACCATCAGTAAAGTCATTAGCTAAAACAGAAACATAAGCCTCTGTTGCATGGGTTAACACATCTAAACCCGTATCTGCTGCAACATGTGAAGGCACGGTCATAACTAAAGCTGGATCAACAATGGCAACTGTTGGAGTTAATGAATAATCTGCAATTGGATATTTTTTATCTCCCTCAGTAATTACTGCAAATGGCGTCACTTCCGAACCTGTACCTGATGTTGTCGGAATTCCTACAAAACGAGCTTTACGCCCTAATTGTGGGAATTTAAACGCACGTTTACGAATATCCATAAATTTTTGTACTAAATCACGGAAATCTACTTCAGGTTGCTCATAGAATAACCACATTACTTTAGCCGCATCCATTGATGAACCACCGCCTAACGCAATAATGGTATCGGGTTTATAACTACGAATAAGCTCAACACCACGGCGCACTGTTTCGATACTTGGATCTGGCTCGACATCAGCAAATAATTGATATGTCACATGATTGCCACGAGCAGTAATTTGATTTGCGATTTTTTCTACAAAGCCCAAATCAACCATAGTGCGATCCGTTACAATCACAACACGTTCCATACCCTTCATGGATTGTAAATATTGAATTGAATCACGTTCAAAGTAGATTTTTGAAGGCACTTTAAACCATTGCATATTATTTCTCCGTCTTCCTACTCGTTTAATATTTAATAAATTGACCGCACTTACGTTGTTACCCACAGAGTTCTTACCATAGGAACCACAACCTAAAGTCAATGAAGGAAGGAAAGAGTTATACACATCGCCAATACCACCAAAGGTTGAAGGTGAATTCCAAATAACACGAATTGCCTTCACTCTTTCGCCATATTGTTTTGCTAAATCAGCATCTTTTGTATGGATAGCAGCAGAATGACCTAAGCCATGAAAATTTACCATCGCTTCAGATAAAGCAAATCCTTGCTCCGTAGAGTTTGATTTTAAAATAGCTAATACAGGAGAAAGTTTTTCACGTGTCAAAGGCTCTTTTTCGCCAACTTCTTTACATTCTGCCGCCAAAATATTGGTTTTTTCCGGAACAGTAAATCCAGCTTGCTCCGCAATCCAAGTAGCAGGTTTACCCACAACATTAGCATTTAATTTTGCACCACCGCAATTTGCACTATTTGCTTTCACGCCAAAAATAAATTCTTCTAACATGGCTTTTTCTTTTTTATTCACGAAATACACGCCATAAGATTTCATTTCAGCAACAAATTCATCATAAACTTCAGCATCAACAATAGCAGCTTGCTCGGAAGCACAAATCATCCCGTTATCAAAGGATTTCGACATTACAATATCATGGGTCGCTTGTTTAATATCTGCGGTTTTTTCTACATAAGCAGGCACGTTTCCAGCTCCAACCCCAAGTGCGGGTTTACCACAAGAATAAGCAGCCTCAACCATCGCATTACCACCAGTCGCCAAAATAGTGGCAATTCCTGGGTGTTTCATCAATGCCGCAGTTCCTTCCATTGATGGCTTTTCAATCCATTGAATACAGTTTTTAGGTGCGCCAGCCGCAACCGCAGCTTCATAAACAACACGTGCTGCATGAGCAGAAGATTGTTGTGCTGAAGGGTGAAATGCGAAAACAATTGGATTACGTGTTTTCAATGCGATAAGGGATTTAAAAATCGCTGTCGATGTAGGGTTAGTCGTTGGCGTAATCCCACACACAACACCAACAGGATCCGCAATTTCTGTAATACCAGTAACGTCATCCTCACTGATAACGCCAACAGTTTTTAAATTGCGCATATTATTTACGACATACTCACAAGCGAAAAGATTTTTTGTCGCTTTATCTTCAAAAACTCCACGCCCAGTTTCTTCATAGGCGTGCATAGCTAACACACCATGTTTATCTAGCGCTGCTACAGATGCCTTAGCAACAATATAATCCACTTGTTGTTGGTTCAATTGGCGGAATTCTTCTAAAGCAATCAAGCCTTTTTCAACTAAGCTATTAACCTCGATTTGAGCTGGACTTAGCGTATTTTCAACCGCATTATTCATCATGTTTTCTCCTAAAAGTTTAAAAAAATTTAATAATTTAACTGGAGTAAATTATAATCACTTGGAGTTATGCAAGTTAAAAATTCAGTATAAGACATGATCTAGATCAAGCATAAAAATAGGATTAAAACGTTTATTTTACAAATACTTAAAAGGATTTTAACTTGATGTTTTTTAATGTAACAAGCCCTTTATTTATACAATAAAATCATAGATAATAGCGCCTTTTTTTTATTTACTCAATTAAAGGACAAACAATGTCAGCAACAAAAGACAATTTAGCTAATCCTGCGCCATTGGGCTTATGTGGATTTGCATTAACAACTTGGTTATTAAGCTTAATTAATAATGGTACATTCGGTGCAGAAAACTTAGGCTTAGTACTCGCAATGGGCTTTGCTTTCGGTGGAACAACTCAAATGATCGCAGGTATGTTTGAATACAAAAAAGGTAACACTTTTGGTTTCACTGCCTTCACTAGCTACGGTGCATTCTGGTGGACTTTTGCTTTATTTAAAGTGTTTTTCACACAAGGCGTAACTTTACCTTTCGTTGGTTGGTATTTAACTGCGTGGGGAACATTCACATTAATGATGTTTATCGGTACGTTAGCAAAAGCACGTGCATTACAAGCGATTTTCCTCGCATTAACAATCACATTCTATTTGCTTGCAGCTGGCGATTTCACAGGCAATCACAGCCTTAGCCAAATTGGTGGAAACTTTGGTTTATTGACCGCACTTTTAGCATTCTATTTAGCTGCTGCGGATATTATTAATGAAAGTTTTGGCAGAACTGTATTGCCTATTGGCGAACCTAAAAAATAATTCTGTATAGAAGATACCAAAAGGGCGAAATTTTTATTTCGCCCTACTTTTTCTCAGATTAAATATCCTGTCTTAGAGATACCATTAACTGATCAATCTTAAAGTTCTCAGTATCAATAATTTCAAATTTATATCTGTCATATAAAACAAAATCAGTCTTTTTCGGAATTTTACGCAACATATACATCATAAATCCGCCGATTGTTTCGTAATTTTCTTCCCTAGGGAATTCTGCAATTTCTAGCGCACGAGCTACATCCTCCAATGGGGTTGCCCCATCAATTAACCAAGAGGTCTCATCTCGGCGAATAATTTGCTCTTCTTCATTAGAAACAAGTTCCCCCATTACGATACTCATCACATCATTTAACGTAACAATACCCACTACAAGCGCATATTCATTGACGATTACTGCAAAATCCTCACCAGAAGATTTAAACAACTCCAATACTTCATATAGAGAAAGAGTATCAGGAATAAACAATGCCTTACGTAAAATTCTAGGTTCAGTTAAAGAAACTTGCTGTTCTTGCAAATACAAGGTCAATAAATTATGACTTTCCACGTAACCTAAGATTTTATCTAACCCATGATCACAAATAAGCAATTTGGAATGTGGCGTATTTTTAATGGTGGTAATCACTTGCTCACGATCAAAAGTGCGGTCTAAAAATACAATATTTTCACGAGTTGTCATGGTGGATGTCACTGTACGCTCTTGCATTTCAAAGATATTTTCAATCAAATAATGTTCCTGCGCTTTTAACACGCCAGCCTCAGCGCCCGCATCAACAATGGCGACAATATCCTCCGAAGTCATGCTGTCCTCTCGCACAGTAGAAATCCCCAATAAACGAAAAATACCATTCGCAATAGTGTCAAAGATCAAAACTAAAGGTTTAAAGATAAAAATACAAAAAGACATGATGCTGACTGTTGATAATGCCACTTTTTCTGGACTGATCATCGCTAAACGTTTTGGCATTAAATCAGCAAAAAGAACAAAAGAAATAGTTACTAAAATAAAAGCCAACCAAGATGCCGCACTTTCCAACCAAGTGGCTTGAGTATAATGGCTCAATATGTCTTGTAAGAATGGGCGAATAGCGCTTTCGCCCACAATACCGCCAAAAATTGCCACCATATTTAAACCGATTTGTACCACAGTAATAAAGCGCCCCGGATGTTCTTGCAATTTTAAAACTTGCATTGCTCGCTTATCACCTTCATTCGCCAAGGTTTGCAATTTTAATTTACGTGCGCCAGCTAAAGAAATTTCTGCCGCAGAAACCACCGCACTTATAATAATTAAACCAATAATAATCAATATTGCTTGTAATATACTCATAACCTTCAATGCCTAAAATCAAAATAGCCTCTAATTAACATAGAGGCTTATTGTCCAAATTGGGAATTATTTCTCACTATCAAACCAACCACGCACAAATTGCACAGAGAAAAATAAGCTAATCAATAAAAAGGCATACAAAATATAAGCCAAAATAGAATGTGAAACGCCTTCATCAGCCGTTACTTCTTTAACTGATACTGCGTTGCGAAATTCGTCAAACATCACTAAACGCCAGCCATAATATTTAACTTCGACTAACTTATGATCAACGGAAAAACTTTGCGCTTTTGCCTGTAAATCTGCAGAGCCAAATTTAAAATAAAATGGAAAACTCCAGCGTGTATCTTCATTACGATACACCATGACTTTTTCCTCATTCGGTTTTTGCGTGTAAATATAATACACATCACGAGTTGGACCATCTGCTGGGTTTGCTTTGGTAATAGGTCCATCTTTATCAACACGCTTAACCTCTACCCCCGTCACTCTCGTCACTTCATAATGAGGCGTAACATAATTCACCACAGCAAATAAAAAGCCGTGGAATAACAATAACAAAGTTAAAAATATTTTCTTAAACACTTTTCTCATCAGTAAATCCCTCAATAAATAGACGCTTTATTGTACATTAATCTTGAATAAACGCTCGAAGTTTTGTGTAGTAATTTGCGCAAAATCTTCAGCAGATAAACCTTTCAATGTTGCAACATATTCACAAACCTCACGAGTATAAGCTGGTTGATTTTGTTTACCACGATAAGGCACAGGTGCTAAGTAAGGGCTATCAGTTTCCACCAACAAACGATCTAATGGTACCTGACGTACCACATCACGCAATTCTTCCGCATTCTTAAAAGTAATAATGCCTGAAATGGAAATATAGAAACCTAAATCCAAGGCTTGCTTTGCCATATCCCAATTTTCTGTAAAACAATGCAAAACACCACCGCACTTTTGTGCATTATTTTCTCGCAAAATAGCAATAGTATCTTCCCGAGCTGAACGTGTATGCACAATTACAGGTTTCGCCAGTTGATTAGCAATTTCTATTTGCTGAGCGAAAACGGATTGTTGCAATGCCTTGTTTTCAAGGCTGTAATAATAATCCAATCCCATTTCACCTATGGCAATGACTTTTTCATCTTGCGCCAAACGCAATAAGCGTTGGTAATCAAAAGGCTCATCATCTAAATCTAAAGGATGCACACCACAAGCAAGGGAAACTTCTTGAAATGGCGCTAATTGCGCATAAGCCTGTTCAAAACGGCTCAATGTTACACCTATAGCCAATAGATGTTTAACATCTCGCTGTTTTGCCTTATTCACAACATCAGCAATATCTTTGTGTAAATTTTCATAATCTAAAGCGTCAAGATGACAATGGCTATCAACAATAAACATCTTTTTTCCTATTCTTTTCTTTCAAATACATCTGTGACTAAACGGGTTAGTCCATCTAATAAAATTAATTCCTGATTAACCCCATTTATTTGGGTTAAATCCAACCGCACTTTTTGCATAATTTGATTGGCTTTTAGTAAGCCTTCCACACTTTGCTGTTCATTAAATTGCAAAATGCCTCGAGCTAAATCTTGGCTTATCCAACCTTGTTGGATGCCTAACTTTTCTTTAAGCACATCATGTAAAAATGCACTAATCCAATCTAACTGTAAAAAGACGTCTTCTTTTGTAAAGTGCGGTAATAATTCCAAAGGAGAACGGCGAATATAAAACACCCAAAATTGACGTAAAAATGCTGTGCGTTTTTCTAATAAGCCTTGCTCTAAACAAGCTAAAGCGAGCAATGGACGATTATAATTAATACGAAGTGCGGTTTGTAAATCTGCTATATTTTCCTGCCGATACTGTTGCAACCAAGCAAGTCCTAGCTCCACTTTTGGAGTATTAATAATCCATGCCTGACAACGACTATAAATGGTCGCTAACAACCTTGCGGAAAAATCCACTTGTAATAAAAAATAAGTTTGTGCTCTTGGTTCTTCCAAGGTTTTGAGCAACGCATTGGCGGCACTTTCGGTTAAACGATCTGCTTGACGAATAAGCACCACTTTATTTCCGCCTTGTTGTGCAAATTGACTGACTTTTTCATTAATTTCTCGTACTTGCTCAACGCCAATATCCTTGTTTTCGATAGGTTCAAGACGATAAAAATCAGGATGATTGCCAGCTTGAAACAAAGCACAACTATGGCAATGCCCGCAAGGTTGAGAGTCCTCAGTTTGTTGGCACATTAACCAAGCAGCAATATTCTCAATTAATTGCTCTGCACCAATACCTTGCTCCGCTTTAAACAGCAACGCATGATGCCCTTTTCCTAGTAAAAAAGGTTGCAGAATTTGTTGATAATAAGGTTGTAACCAAGGATATAAATTATGCATTTTCTTCGATAAATTTTTGTACAGCTTGACGAATATCTTCGCTCACTAGCTCAATAGATTGCTCCGCATTAATTAAAACCGCTTGAGGATCTTGTTGCACTAATTGTAAATATCTTGCTCGGGTGCGGTGGAAAAAATCTAAATTTTGTTGCTCAATACGATCCAAAGCACCACGCCCTCTTGCTCTCGCTAAACCAATTTCAGCATCAACATCAAGATATAAGGTGAAATCAGGTTTAAACTCGCCTAGCACCGCACTTTTCAGTGTCGCCATTAAATTCTGATCTAATCCTCGACCACCACCTTGATAAGCCTGCGAAGATAAATCATGACGATCCCCCACGACCCACTTACCTTGTGCCAAGGCTGGCTTGATCACATTTTCCACCAACTGAATACGAGCCGCATATAACATCAACAATTCGGCTTTATCTGTTACAGGCTCCTCTACTTCATGTTTAATCAAATGACGCAATTTCTCCGCTAAAGGCGTACCGCCAGGCTCACGGGTAAAAACAACGTCCTTAATGCCAAATTGCTGCAACGTATCCACAACAACTTCAAGTGCGGTGCTTTTCCCCGCACCTTCTAAGCCTTCGATAACAATAAATTTTCCTGTTTTCATGCGATTTCACTATTTTGATTGAGAACGATACCAACGCAAATATTCTTGCACGGCACGATTATGTTCTGCCAAGGTTTTACTAAACTTATGCCCACCATTTCCATCAGCGACAAAATATAAATAGTCATGCTGTTCTGGCTTAGCCACTGCCAACAAACTTTCTTCACTTACCATAGCAATCGGTGTTGGCGGTAAGCCGTCAATAACATAAGTATTATAAGGTGTTGGCGTTGATAAATCTTTTTTGCGGATATTACCTTTGTACTCCTCACCCATACCGTAAATTACCGTGGGATCCGTTTGCAATTTCATTTGTTTATTTAAGCGATTAACAAAAACACCAGCGACTTTCGCTCGTTCCGAACTGAGTGCGGTTTCTTTTTCCACAATAGAAGCTAGAATTAACATTTCGTAAGGATCTTTCAGTGGTAAATTAGCCTCTCTTTGCTGCCAAGCCTGATCTAATGCTTTTATAGTACGATCTGCCGCACGTTTTAATAAGGCTAAATCCGTGGAGTTTGGGGTATAACTATAAGTATCTGGATATAACCAGCCATCAAGATTTTTCCATTCATGAATAGCTTTTGAATAATCAGGCAAATCTAACAAAGCAAAAATCTCTTGCTCAGATTTTCCTTGTAACGTTTGCTGTAAATGCGGTGCTTTTTCTAAACTTTTACGCCAGTTTTGAAAACGTTGTCCTTCAATAAACTGAACGTTAAATTGTGCCTCTTTACCTTGATTAAGCACATCAAGTAAATCTTGAATATTTTTTACATTCGCTAAGGAATAAGTGCCAGCTTTAATTTTATTTAATTCAGGTTTTAATTTAAGTAACCAAGGTAGCCATTTACCATTTTCAAGTAAACCTTCATTTTCTAATAATGTAGCGAGTTTATTACCAGTCGTTCCTCGAGAAACAGTTAAAAGTTGTTCTTCTTTAACATTAACAGGTTGCTTTACAAATTCATTGATTTGCCAATATGCCCAAAACATACCGCCAGAAACACAACAAGCAAGCAACAATAAAATAAATAAAAATTTTTTCATAACAAATAACGGGCTTAAAAGAAGAGAAATAAGTTTATCATAGCTAAGGGAAAAGTGCGGTGAATTCTTATTGATAATTATCAACTCAAAAAATAGAAAAAAAGACCCGCACTTTTGTACGGGTCAATTGTTAAAGACATTAGTTTCTGACTATTAGAAGTGAACACGTGCACCTAAGTATAATGCATTGTCACGTTTTGCTTTTACGTTTGACACTTTGAAAGTATTGTACTCTACGAAAGTTTCAACCAATTTATGTGGTTTGTATCCCACACCGAATGCAAAGCCTTTTTCTTTAATCTCATCAAATTTTGTATAGCGATATGCTGAATATACTTTCGCCATTTCTGTAAATTGATAATTTGCGCCCACTTGGAATGCATGAACTGCTTTCACATCTGTAATTTTTGTTCTTGCGTAGTCAACACCAACGAATAAACCGTTAGCACCCACACCCAAACCTGTTTTGAAAGATTTCGCTTTCACATCTTCAGCAAGTTTTCTGTATGTATAACCTACTTCCGCTTTCACATTTACGCCATCGAAAGTATTGTCGTAGAATAAGCCAAGGATGTAAGCATTGTTGTTTACTTTAGTTTTATCTGAGTCACCAAATACATAGTCAGCACCTACAGAGAAACCGTTAAAGCTCTTAGATTGGAATTTGATAACTTTGTTGCTCTCAGTAACAAAATGGTTACTAGTTAATGCGTTGACAAGCTCTAAGCCATGTTTTGCTTCTGCATAATTATCCTTTTTGGTTTTATTATCTTGAGCTTTATTAGCTTCCATAACTTTTGTAAATTCTGCTACAAGTGCATTATATGCACTACCTTTCTGGAAGCTCGCCCAAACACCACCAAATGGATATGTTGGATCTGCAACACCGAAGTTATCTGCAGTGGTTAATTGTTTACCAAAAGTTAAAGTACCAATATCTTTATGCGCTACACCTGCATATAAACGACGAGTTGTTACGCCACCGCTACCTAATTCGCCCGCAAAACCTAATTCAGTGTAACCTAATACAGAAAGGCCTTCACCTAAATCATGAGAACCTTTAACAATGATACGAGAACCATTGTCTGATAGGTCTGCACGTTTGTCAGTTTTTTTGTTTAAATGTAAACGAATAGAGCCGCCCACTTCTACTTTAGTGCCATCTTGTTGATAAACTACAGCTGCGTTTGCTGAAGTTGCTGCTACTGCCGCTACTGCCAATGCGATAAGTGTCTTTTTCATAATGTACTTCCTTTGTTGGAGTTTTTATTTGAAAGAATAAAGATTTATTCATTTCGACCTATAAAAAATATTATAAGAAGTTTTGATACAACTCTATAACTTCTTTTCGGAGCCAATGATAATCAAGCAAAAATTTTTTGTCAAAAACAGGGAACTTTTTGAAAATACACCAATATCCTTATATAACAATAACTTAAGGTTATTATCAAGCAACATAAAAATGTTACATAGATCACATATTTGTACTTTTATTTAAACCAAATAAAATTTTAACTAATTGATTTAAAAGATATTTATTCGTCTTCATTTGGAGTTTTTAAACTTTACTTCATTATTTATTTAATATTGCCATTTTTTACTTAATTTTGTGAGATTGATCACATTTATAATTAATTTTTACAAAAAAGATGTATGTAATTTAGATCTATTTTTTGTAAAGAAATCAAATAAATACTTTCCTTAAAAATAAAAGAATATTTCTCATAATATTTTTTATAGGTCGAAATGAATAAATCTTTATTCTTTCAAATAAAAACTCCAACAAAGGAAGTACATTATGAAAAAGACACTTATCGCATTGGCAGTAGCGGCAGTAGCAGCCACTTCAGCAAACGCAGCTGTAGTTTACCAAAAAGATGGCGCTAAAATTGACATCGATGGTCGTTTACACTTTGAGTTAAGAAATGACAAGGATAACCGTACGGATTTACGTGATGTAGGTTCTCGTTTACGTGTACGCGCATATCAAGAAATTGGTGCTGGCTTTAGTGCATACGGTGGTGTTGAACTACGTTTCTCTAAAGATAATGGAAATGCAAACTCTATTGGCTCAGATTTCCGTACTCATCGTTTATATGCAGGTTTAATTCATAAAGATATTGGTACTTTAACTTTTGGTAGCCAATTACATTTAGGTGACCACATTCCTAAAGCTAACTACACTTACGATTGGGGTGGTAACGTATTCTTTGATAGTCACAAAAAAGCAGCGCACTTTATGTCAGCTAAATTCGCTGGTGTACGTTTTGCAGCAGACTACTACTTTGGTAATTCAGACAAAAACAAATCATCAAGTGCAGGCTCAGTAACTAATGCTACTGGAAATCCAACTAATGGTACTGCATGGAATGAAGGTCAAGGTTATGGCTTAGGTTTATTCTATGACGGTCAATTTGGTGATGTAGCAGTTCGCTTTGGTTCAGGTTATACAGAAGTTACTCAGTCAAATGACGGAACTAAAGCAAATGAATTTAAATTAAAACGTGCTGGTGTGGGTTTCGATGTGAAATATAACATTGTAACCCTTGGTTTAGACTGGGCTTATGGTAAAGCAAGCAAAGATCAAGAAACTGATCATATTGGATTCCAAAAAATTGCGAATGCAGGCGGTCCATTTAACCAAAACAACCGTTTCTTAGTTGGTTTGAAAGTGAATGTAACGCCACAAAACGCACTTTACTCACAATACTACTTCGGTACAGCGAAAAAAGCTAACCCAGATGCTGATAAGGTTAAAATGCGTGGTTGGATGATTGGTGCTGACCATAAATTTAACAAGTATGTTTCTGTTTACTTAGAAGGTGGTACAGGTAAAGTGAAACAAGGTGGAACAGAGTTGAAGAAAAATCACCGTGTGTTAGTTGGTGCACGTGTAATGTTCTAATCGCTTGAAACTAATGTCTTCTCTGACCCGTACAAAAGTGCGGGTCTTTTTTATCATAAATATCTCCAACAAACAGAGGAAATTTTATGATAAACACTTTTCAAAACTATCTAACTGAACGCAATTTTGCGCCCAATACGATTAAAGCCTATGTTTTTGCTATACAGCAATTTCATCAGCATTATTCAACGATTTCCCCCAAAACCCTTAGTCAATATAAGTGCTTTATGTTAGATCGTTATAAACCTCAAACCATTAATTTGAGATTAAGAGCGGTCAATTTTTATTTAGAATTTATTGGTAAGGCAAAATGGCAATTAAGTTTACTCAAAGTACAACAAAGTTATTTTCTAGACAATGTCATTAGTGAAGAAAACTATACTTACTTCAAACAAAAACTTAAAAAGGATGGCAAACAACGAGATTATTTTGTTATTCATTTCCTTGCATCAACAGGGATGCGAATAAGTGAGTTAATCCAAATTCGCCATCAACATATTGAGCAAGGTTATGCGGATCTTTGTAGTAAACGAAATAAAATTCGGCGTATTTATATCCCAACCTCGCTACAACAAGAATGTTTAAACTGGCTCAACACACGCCAAGAAAAACATGATTTTTTATTTTTAAATCGTTTTGGCAAGCCCATTAGTACGAGAGGCATTTCAGCTCAATTAAAAGCTCAGGCTAAACGCTACAAAATTCCTTCTACTTCAGTTTATCCACATTCTTTTCGCCATCGTTTTGCAAAAAGTTTTTTGACTCGTCTAAATGACATTAGTTTACTCGCAGACTTGTTGGGGCATGAAAATATCCAAACTACTCGAATTTATTTGCGAAGAACAAATGAGGAACAAAAAGCGCTTATTAATAAGATTGTGGATTGGTAAATTCAAAGCAAGATTTCGGGCAAAGCAAGTTGCTCTGCCCGAGATGAAAACTAAACTAAACCAGCTTTATGCAAGAAATTGTAGATACCGTTTTCTTCGATATGATCAGTAATGTAATCTGCTTGTTGTTTCAATAATTCATGGCCATTGCCCATAGCAACGCCAATTCCAACCGCACTTAGCATTTCTATATCATTCAATCCATCACCAAATGCCATCACATTTCCCATATCCAATCCTAAATGCTCCGCAATAATTTGAATTCCACGTGCTTTTGAGCCTTCTTTATCAAAAATATCCACTGAATTTGGATGCCAGCGTACTGCTTTGAGTCCATCTAAAATATTCGCTTGAGCAATTAATTCATCTCGACTTTCATCATAGAAGGGCAAAATTTGTAATACATCATTTTGTTCAAAATAACGAGGATCAATTTGGTAGTTCTTACTAATCGGGTTAAAGGATTCTGTAAGGATTTTGCTTGGGTTAGAAATTTTTATTTCAGTATTAGCAACTTGTGCATAATCAATGCCATGTAGGTCAAAAAACTCAACAAGTTTGTAAAGTTTATCTTTGGCGATAGCATAGCGTGCTAATGTCTGACCTTGAAACTCCACATTTTGTCCATTCGCCGTCACAAAAACATCAACCCCTAATTCATCAATCATTTGATTAACCTTTGCAGGAAAAGTACAACGTGCACGGCCAGTTGCAATACCAACTAACACACCTTTTTCACGCAAAGTTTTTAATGCCAAGTAAGTGCTTTCTGGCAAATAATCTTTTTCTTTGACAAAAAGCGTTTCGTCAATATCAAAAAATACAATTTTAATTTTCTCAAGAGAATGGTTTATCGACATAAATCTTCCTTCACAAAATAGTTTATTTAATGCTGGGAATTTTAGCATTTTTGCGATCAAGATCGATAAATTATCTCTTGTTCTTTGCGCTTTATTTTTCTAGGTAGAATATTTCTGCTTTATTTTTTATTCGAGAAACGCAAATGAATTGGTTTAATTTTAGCTGTTCTCATTGTCAAAAACCGTTAAAAATTGCACAACGTCATTTATGTCAGCAATGTGATAAGCAAATTGTACGTACTAATTATTGTGGGCGTTGTGGCACAGTTTTATCAAACAATCGGATTTTTCGGGGACAGATGTTTTGTGGTAATTGTGCTAAAAGTCCTCCAAGTTGGCAGCAAATGGTGATTATCGGGCGCTATCTTCCACCATTATCGACACTTATTCATCAATTCAAATTTCAAAATAGCTATTATTTGGACCGCACTTTAGCGCAATTAATGTTGCTGGCGATTTATGAAGCAAGGCGAGAGTTTTTATTTAGCCTGCCTGAAGTCATTATTCCCGTACCACTACATCATTTTCGCCAATGGCATAGGGGCTATAATCAAGCCCAGTTAATCGCTAAACAACTTTCACGCCAGCTTTCTATTCCTGTAGATAATAAACTTGTGATCCGCCACAAATATACGCAAACACAACGCGGATTAACGGAAAAAGCTCGGCGCGTAAATTTACGTAATGCCTTTAATATTGATATTAAACGAGCCAAACAATATGGTTCTGTTGCCTTAATTGATGATGTCATTACGACAGGATCAACCTTAAATGAAATTGCTAAGTTATTAAAACAAGCAGGCATAGAGAATATTCATGTTTGGGGACTAGCAAAAACCTAAATGAAAAACTTAGCGATATTACTGGAAAAAACGCGGTTCTAGGAGTATCATTCTTGATTATTTTACTCAAGTATTATCAGGAATATTGATTTATGCAAATTACCATTTCAGATGCTGCGCAAGCACATTTTCGCCGCCTTTTAGATCAACAAGAAGAAGGCACAAATATCCGAATTTTTGTGGTTAACCCCGGAACCCCGAATGCAGAATGTGGCGTATCTTATTGCCCTAAAAATGCAGTTGAAGCTACCGATACAGAAATCAAATACAACGAATTTTCTGCTTTTGTTGATGAGATCAGTTTACCTTTTTTAGAAGATGCAGAAATTGATTATGTTACGGAAGAACTTGGCTCTCAGTTAACTTTAAAAGCACCTAATGCAAAAATGCGTAAAGTAGCAGATGATGCACCATTAATTGAGCGTGTAGAATATGTTATCCAAACCCAAATTAACCCTCAATTAGCAGGACATGGTGGTCATATTACTTTGATTGAAATTACCCAAGATGGCAATGCGATTTTACAATTTGGCGGTGGTTGCAACGGCTGCTCAATGGTAGATGTCACGCTAAAAGACGGCATTGAAAAGCAACTCCTTGCGATGTTTGCGGATGAATTAAAAGGTGTGAAAGATGTTACTGAGCACCAACGTGGCGAACACTCTTACTACTAAAAAATTCGGGGCTTTAAATGCCCCGATTTTTTCTACTTCATCTTTTCAATACTATTTTTCTTTACTAGAAAACATTTGTAAAACATAGCCTAAAACAAATCCAGCTAAAGCAAATGGCAACCATTCCATTGAGTAGGCTTTTAGCGGTAATTGGTTAATTAATTCAACACCAGCCACAGAAGCAATTGATACTACTGTTACCAAAATAATTGGTAAGCCTTGAGCTAGGCGTGGAATTGGGAAGAAACAATTTACTAAAAGCACTGATAAAGCGGTCATTGAAATTGGGTATAAAACTAGTAATACAGGTACAGATTTACTAATTACCGCATTTAATCCCTGATTTGCTAAACCAAAGCCAATTAAAGTGAAAAGCACTGCATAAGCTTTATACGGAATACGTGGGAAAACGCTGTTAAAGTATGATGATGTTGCCACAACTAAGCCGATAGCAGTAGTCAAACAAGCTAGAGTAACAATTAATCCTAATAAACTACGCCCTAATTCTCCAAAAGATTGTAACGCCGCATTATTTAAAATAAATGTACCTAAGTTTTGACCTTTCGCCGCAACATCAGCAACAGTTTCTGCTGAAAGTGGCATTTTATAGCCAATCCAACCAATCGCAATATAGATAATTGCTAATGAAAGCGCCGCAATAAATGCTGCTGCTGTAGTTTGTTTAACAATAGAAATCTCGCCTTTTGATTTAGCTCGAATACCATTAATCACTAACACAGAGAAAGCAAACGCAGCAAGAGCATCCATTGTTTGATAGCCTTCAATAAAACCACTAAAGAATGGCGTTTCCATGGTTTTACTTTCAATGCTTTCTACACCAGCAAAGAGAGTTACTGAACGAATGACTAAAGCAATAATTGAAATCAATAATACAGGGGTTAATATTGAGCCAATACGATCCACCATTTTGGTCGGGTTTAAACTCACCCATAAAGTAATAGCGAAATAGATCATTGTAAAAATAAAGAGAGATAACGAGCTCGCCTCACCAATAAATGGAATTACTGCCATATCATAAGCAGTGGCTCCTGTACGAGGAATCGCAAAGAATGGCCCAATCGTTAAGTAAATTGCACTTAACAATAATAAGGAAATGAGTGGGTGAATATTTTCTAAGGCTTTTTTATATCCACCTTCATAGCGAGCAGCCACTATCGTTGCAATAAGTGGTAAACCAACACCAGTCAGAACGAAACCGCTAATGGATGTCCAAAAATCAATTCCGCTATCAAAGCCTAGTTTTGGTGGGAAAATCAGGTTTCCTGCGCCAAAAAAAACAGCGAACAGCATAAAACCAACAATAAGTGTGTTTTTATTCATATAGAAAATTTCCTTTGTTATAAAAAATAAATTAAATAAAACTTTTATGACACAAGGCGGAAGAACCTCATATCAACCTTATTTCTTCCAATTTTTTAACGCATCGGCAAAAGCATTGCCCATTACATTATTACCAGCAGCACGAGAATTTTTCTGTTCTCTATTCATTCCTTTTGAATTTGCTGGGCTTGTTTTGCCTGAAGTGCGGTCATTTTTAAGCGGATTTTCATCTAAACGCATGGTTAACCCAATACGTTTACGAGCCACATCCACTTCTAGCACTTTGACTTTCACAATATCACCAGTTTTCACTACATCATGAGGGTTTTCCACAAATTTGTCAGAAAGTGATGAAATATGAACTAAACCATCTTGATGTACACCAATATCAACAAATGCACCAAAATTAGTTACATTTGTAACTGTTCCCTCTAAAATCATACCTGCTTTTAAGTCGGTAATTTCTTCAACACCGTCCATAAAGACTGCAGTTTTAAATTCTCCACGAGGATCTCGTCCCGGTTTTTCTAATTCTTTGAAAATATCCAAAACCGTTGGTAAACCAAATTGCTCATCGGTAAATTGTTTTGCATCTAACTGCCGCACCGCACTTGCATTCCCCATTAAATCGTGAATGGACTGTTCTGTTGCTTGTAATATTTTTTCAACTACAGGATAAGCCTCAGGGTGAACACCTGACGCATCAAGGGGATTTTTGCCCTGTGCAATACGCATAAAACCAGCACATTGCTCGAAAGCTTTAGGTCCCAAACGAGCCACCTTTTTCAATTGGTTACGGTTTTCAAATCGCCCATTTTCATCACGATATGCCACAATATTTTGCGCTAGCGTTTTTGTCATACCAGCCACTCGAGCCAATAAAGGCGCAGAAGCAGTATTCAAATCAACCCCTACCGCATTTACACAATCTTCCACCACAGCATCTAATTTACGGGCAAGTTGGCTTTGGTTTACATCATGCTGATATTGCCCTACGCCAATTGCTTTTGGTTCAATTTTAACTAATTCTGCCAATGGATCTTGCAAACGGCGAGCAATAGAAACTGCACCACGCAAAGAAACATCTAATGCTGGAAATTCTTGTGCCGCAAGCTCTGAAGCAGAATATACCGATGCCCCTGCCTCACTTACGACTACAGTTTGTGGTTTATTGTTCTCAATTTGCTTAATGACTTCTTTTGCAAATCTTTCTGTTTCTCTTGATGCTGTTCCATTACCAATAGCAATTAATTCCACATTATGTTGCTTAATTAATTGATAAATAGCAGTCATAGCTGAAGTCATTTGTCCCGTGTGTGGATAAACTGTATCAGTTGCCAATAATTTACCTGTATTATCCACCACCGCAACTTTAACACCCGTTCTTAATCCCGGATCCAGCCCCATGGTATTTTTCGCCCCAGCTGGCGCAGCCATTAACAGTGAAGTTAAATTTTGCGCAAAAACATCTATAGCTTCATCTTCTGCTTTCTCACGCAAAGCGCTCATCAGTTCCGTTTCCAGATGCAAAGAGACTTTAATGCGCCAAGTCCAAGAAATCACTTGTTCACGCCATTTATCTGCAGGCTGTTGAGCCAAATGAACACCTAAATGTTCACGAATAATCTCTTCACAATAACTGTGGCGAACCCCTTCTTCTTGTTCAGGATCAGCATTCAAGCTTAATTGCAAGAAACCTTCATTACGCCCACGGAACATAGCTAAGGCACGATGAGAAGGCACATTGCGCAATAATTCCTGATGATCAAAATAATCTCTGAATTTTTCGCCTTCTTCCTCTTTACCTTCTAAAACTTTGGAAATTAACACCGCACTTTGCTGTAAATATTGGCGTACTTTTGCCAACAATTGTGCATCTTCGGCAAAACGTTCCATTAAAATATAACGAGCACCATCAAGCACTGATTTTGTGTCGGCAAACCCTTGTTCGTTATTAATATAATTTGCAGCCGCCTGTTCTGGTTCTTGGCTAGGATCATTCCAAAGTAAATCAGCTAAAGGCTCAATTCCAGCCTCAATGGCAATCTGTCCTTTGGTACGGCGTTTTGGCTTATAAGGTAAATAGAGATCTTCTAATTCCGTTTTACTTTGCGTTTGTTCAATTTGATTGCGTAATTCATCGGTCAATTTACCTTGCTCTTCAATAGATTTGAGAATGGTTTGGCGGCGATCTTCTAACTCACGCAAATAAATTAAACGGGTTTCAAAATGACGTAATTGGGTATCATCTAATCCACCAGTTACTTCTTTACGATAACGAGCAATAAAAGGAATAGTATTGCCATCATCTAATAATTGAATAGCTGACAAAATTTGATGTGGAAGAACGGTTAATTCTTGCGCAATAATACTTGCAATTCGCTGGTTTAACATCTTGTTTCTATTTCTATGTTCTGTTGAAAGAAAAAAATTCGCCGTAGAATACTGGGTTTAAAGCAATAGTTCAAACAATTATTGGAGAAATTGCTAAATTAACTGTAATTTTAGCCATTCTTCACATATTTATGATTGATCTTATGCTACAATTTCGCCCTCTTTTGAAGGAAGTCAATATAATGTCCAAATCTAATTACATCACTCGTTACGGCTGGAATGCTCTAGATCAAGAACTAAAGTATTTATGGAAAGACGAGCGCCCTAAAGTCACTCAAGCTGTATCTGATGCCGCTGCTTTAGGTGATCGTAGCGAAAATGCAGAATATATTTATGGCAAACGCCGTTTAAGAGAAATTGATCGTCGAGTCCGTTTTCTAATGAAACGTTTAGAAGTTTTACAAATTGTGGACTATAACCCAAAACAAGAAGGCAAAGTCTTTTTTGGCGCATGGGTTGCATTAGAAGATGAACAAGGTGAGGAAAAGCAATATCGAATTGTCGGTTGTGATGAATTTGATCCTGCTAAAAATTGGATCTCTATTGATAGTCCCGTTGCCAGAGCTTTAATTGGTAAAGAAGTCGATGAAGAGGTTAAAGTTTCAACACCTTCTGGGATACAATCCCTATACATCAATAACATTTGGTATGAAAAATAAGAGATAAAAAATGCGTTTATTTATTTTAATTCTGTTAACTTTACTGGTCACTTTTCAATATGATCTTTGGTTTGGCAAAAATGGGTATTTTGATTACCAAAATGTCAAAGCAGAAATCGCTCAACGTAAACAAGAAAATGAGAAATTATCGCAACGCAATCAAATCATTTTTTCAGAAATTAAAGATCTAAAAAATGGACTTGAAGCAATTGAAGAAAGAGCAAGAATGGAATATGAAATGATTAAGCAAAACGAAGTGTTTTATCGTATTGTTAAAGATAAGAATAGATAAATGAATAGAGAAATTATTGCCATTATACCTGCAGCGGGCATTGGTAGTCGTATGCAAGCGGATCGCCCCAAGCAATATTTAAAAATCTTGGGTAAAACTATTTTAGAACATACATTAAATATTTTTTTGAGCTACGAAAAAATTAATCAAATTATTTTGCCTGTAGCTGAAAATGATCCTTATTTATCGAGCATTGATTTACTACAAGATCCACGGATAAAAATAGTCACTGGTGGAGCAAATCGTGCAGACTCTGTATTAAATGGTTTACGTTCTATTGAAAATAAAACATCTTGGGTGTTGGTACATGATGCTGCTCGCCCTTGTTTGCGCCACGAGGATTTGGATAAATTAGTGCAAATTCAAGATGAAAATGGCGCTATTCTAGCAATTCCAGCAGTAGATACCATTAAACGTTCAAATGCAGATTTACAAATTCAACATACGGAAGATCGTAGCCAATTATGGTTGGCGCAAACACCACAATTTTTTCCTGTTGAACGCTTACAAAATGCCTTAGAGCAAGCTGAAAAACAGGGCTTTATCGTAACAGATGAGGCCTCAGCAATGGAACTCGCAGGATTTCGACCGCACTTAGTGTCAGGGCGTAGCGATAATATTAAAGTCACTCACCCAGAAGACTTAGCATTAGCGGAATTTTATTTAACCAGAAAATAAAGGTACTTATTATGGCAGCTGAAGGTGCAAACCAACTTGTTAGCGTTGTTACGCTTCTTGCCGCTGCAGTGGTTGCGGTTCCGCTATTCAAACGCTTAGGACTTGGCTCAGTATTGGGTTATTTAGCCGCAGGTTTAGTTATTGGGCCATTTGGCTTAGGGCTTTTTACCGATCCAGAAGGAATAATCCATATTGCTGAATTAGGCGTGGTCATGTTCTTGTTCATCATTGGGTTGGAGATGAAACCTTCACATATTTGGGGATTGCGTAACCATATATTTTGCTTAGGTGCATTCCAAATTACCCTTTGTACAGGAGCATTAACCTACATTGCAATTTTATATGGTTTTGATTGGAAAGTTGCTTTTGTTGCCGCCTCTGGTTTCGTTTTAACCTCAACAGCAATCGTGATGCAAGAACTCAGTGATCGTAATGATATGACCTCACCAAGAGGACAACGTATTGTTTCCATTTTGCTCTTTGAAGATTTACTCATCGTTCCATTACTTGCTTTTGTAACCTTCTTATCGCCGGATAAAGTCGCTTCAACCGAACCACTTTGGCAAAAAATCGCTATTTCTGGTGGTGCCGTTGCCGTTTTAGTGGCAGCTGGACTTTGGTTATTAAATCCATTATTTAAAATTTTAGCCAAAACGAAAATTCGTGAAGTAATGACAGCAGCCGCACTTTTAGTTGTGCTAGGTTCTGCACTACTTATGGAAGAAGGTGGATTATCTATGGCAATGGGCGCTTTTGTTGCTGGGGTGCTACTTTCTGAATCCAGTTTCCGCCACCAACTTGAAGCGGATATTGAGCCATTTAGAGGTTTGTTATTAGGCTTATTCTTCCTTGGCGTAGGTATGTCACTAAACCTTTCTGTTGTAGCTGAAAATTTATTCTTAATTATTTTTGGCGTACTGATTTTTATGTTGGTCAAAGGCTTAGCAATTTACTTAGTGGCTTTAGTGACCAAAACAGGCAATGCCAATTCTATCGACCGCGCAATTATCATGGCGCAAGGTGGCGAATTTGCCTTTGTATTATTCTCTGCTGCAGCGAGCCAAAATGTCATTTCAGAAGAAGTGCAAGCTAACATGACCGCCATTGTTGTACTTTCTATGGTTTTAACACCGCTCTTTATCATTGCACAGAAGAAATACATTATCCCTCGTTTAAAACCAACTCAACCAGAAAGAAGTGCGGATCATATTGATGAGCAACATCCGATTGTATTGATTGGTCTAGGGCGCTTTGGTCAGATTGTCCATCGCATGTTAGTCATGACAGGACATCATCCAACGATTATTGACAAAGATGCTGGCTTAATCGCAGGAATGAAAAAGCTTGGTATTAAATGTTATTACGGTGATGCAACTCGTCCTGAACTCTTACATGCTGCTGGTGTCGAAAATGCCGAATTATTGATTGTAGCCATCGATAATCGAGAACAAGCGCTACATGTGGTTGAATTGGCTCGTAAAATGAACCCTCAAGCAAAAATTATCGCCCGTGCCTACGATCGTATTCATGTTTACGATCTGTATGATGCAGGTGCCAATATCCAAATTCGTGAAACCTTTGATTCAGCCTTAAGAACGGGTAAAAAAGCCTTGTTATCCTTGGGCATGGATGAAGATATAGTGACAGAAATTGGCGAGGCATATTTTAGAAAAGATCGTCACAGTGTGAAATTGATGGCTGAGGTTTATGATCCAAAAATTTCTCGCTTTGAAAATAAAGAATTAATTCAAATCGCTTTAGATGTCGACCAAGAAATGATGGCTGAAGTGCAACAAATTATGAGTAAAGAACGTTAATTAGGAAAAAATATGATAAGAATTGGTCACGGCTTTGATGTGCACGCCTTTGGTGGTGAAGGTCCCATTATTATTGGTGGGGTGGCAATCCCTTATGAAAAAGGTTTAGTTGCACATAGTGACGGCGATGTAGCATTGCACGCATTAACCGATGCCTTGCTTGGTGCTATGGCGTTAGGCGATATAGGCAAATTATTTCCAGATACGGATATGCAATACAAAGGTGCAGATAGTCGTGGCTTGTTAAGAACAGCTTACCAAGCAGTTTTAGCTAAAGGTTATCAAGTAGGCAATGTGGATGTCACTATCATTGCCCAAGCACCTAAAATGCGTCCACATATTGACGCAATGCGTGCGGCAATTGCTGAAGATCTCAATTGCGATATGGAACAAGTGAATGTGAAAGCAACAACCACAGAAAAATTAGGTTTTACAGGGCGTGGCGAAGGGATTGCTTGCGAAGCTGTTGCATTATTAGTGAAAAAAGCATAGCCATGAATGAATTAGCTTACTTACAAACAGTGCCAAAACAGACCGCACTTTTAAAGGCACAATGGGCCGATTTTATCGTTAAAGAACATCTTGGCTATGACATGTCGGGCGATGGCGAATTCGTTGCAGTAAAAGTGCGCAAAACAGACTGCAATACCTTATTTGTTGGTGAAAAACTGGCTCAATTTGCTGGAATTTCTGCGAAGAATATGGGGTATGCAGGACTGAAAGATCGTAAAGCGATCACTGAACAGTGGTTTTGTTTACAAATGCCGGGAAAAGCAACACCTGATTTCAGCCAATTTCAACTTGATGGCGTAGAGATTCTTGAAGTGACACGCCACAATCGGAAAATTCGTACCGGCAGTTTAGAGGGAAATTATTTCGAGATTTTACTGCGTGGTGCACAAGAAGACGATGATCTCAAAGTGCGGTTAGAAAATATAAAAAAACATGGTTTTCCTAATTATTTTACAGAGCAACGCTTTGGTCGAGATGGACATAATTTAACCCAAGCGCTACGCTGGGCAAAAGGCGAAATTAACGTCAAAGATCGCAAAAAACGTAGTTTTTATCTCTCCGCTGCTCGTAGCGAAGTATTTAACTTGATTGTGTCTGCTCGTATTCAGCAAGGCTTGCATAATCAGATCTTAGCAAATGATATTTTGCAGCTAGCTGGCTCACATAGTTGGTTCAGCGCAGATCAAAATGAAGACTTAGCGCTATTGCAACAACGTTTAGCACAACAAGATCTCCAAATTACCGCCGCACTTATTGGCGAACATATGCAATTAGCTTGTGATTTAGAAAATGCAATTGTGGTAGAACATCAAGATTTATTGCATTTAATGAAACAGGAACGAATGAAACCAGCTCGCCGCCCAATATTGATACAAGCGCAGGAGTTAACTTGGTCATTTGAACCTGAAGGATTAAAACTGAAGTTTTATTTGCCAGCAGGAAGCTATGCGACCGCGCTAGTCAGAGAACTCGTCAAGATCAATGAAGAATTTTAAATATAGGAAATAATATGCATATTCTGCTTTCTAATGATGATGGCATACAAGCAGAAGGGATCAAAACCCTTGCCAAAGAATTACGCAAGTTTGCACAGGTAACTGTTGTTGCTCCAGATCGCAATCGCAGTGCTGCCTCAAGTTCATTAACTCTCATTGAGCCTTTGCGCCCAATGAAATTAGATAATGGCGATTACAGTATTAATGGAACGCCAGCAGATTGTGTACATTTAGCCTTGAATGGATTTTTATCTGGTCAAATTGATCTGGTGGTTTCAGGGATCAATGCGGGGGTCAATTTAGGCGATGATGTGATTTATTCTGGCACGGTTGCTGCGGCCTTAGAAGGTCGTCATTTAGGCTTGCCTGCTATTGCAGTTTCCTTAGATGGCAGACAACATTATGAAAGTGCGGCAAGAATTGTGGGAGAACTTATTCCTAAATTACATGGACAATTATTAAAAAGCCGTGAAATTATTAATATTAATGTGCCAGATCTTCCCTATGATCAAATAAAAGGAATTAAAGTTTGCCATCTTGGTTATCGTTCTGCTGCTGCAGATATTATTAAGCAGCAAGACCCTAGAGGCGAAGATATTTATTGGATTGGACCAATAGGGTTAGCCGAAAATGAGGCTGAAGGGACTGATTTCCATGCAGTTAAAAATGGTTATGTTTCCATTACACCAATTCAAACGGATATGACCGCTTATCATTCTATGGCAGCTTTACAACAATGGCTGAACAAGGAATAGTGAATATTTTTTAATCAAAGGAATCAGGTATGAAAATTTTCGGTGCCTTATATGATAAAACTATGCAATGGTCAAACCATCGTTTTGCTACATTTTGGCTAGCCTTTGTTAGTTTTATTGAAGCAATTTTCTTCCCGATACCACCTGACGTCATGCTTATTCCAATGTCAATGAATAAGCCAAAATATGCCATTAGATTTGCATTTTATACTGCACTTGCCTCCGTAGTTGGTGGTGCAATTGGTTATGGACTAGGCTACTATGCCTTTGATTTTGTAGAAGGATATATTCAACAATGGGGTTATCAACAACATTGGGATACCGCACTTTCTTGGTTCAAGGAATGGGGCATTTTAGTCGTTTTTGTGGCAGGTTTTTCGCCTATCCCTTATAAAATTTTTACAATTTGCGCAGGTGTTATGCAAATGGCATTTTTGCCTTTCCTACTGACTGCGTTTGTTTCTCGTGCTGCGAGATTTTTACTTGTTGCAAAACTAGCTGCTTGGGGCGGTGAGAAATTTGCTACTAAATTACGTCAATCCATTGAAATTATAGGATGGTCTGTTGTTATTCTTGCCATAATTTCATATCTCATTATTGAAATAATCTAGGATTAAAAATGAATAAATTTGTTCTAATATTATCAAGCCTTTTTATCATCAGCGCTTGTAGTACAACAAAAGTGGTTGATGAAAATGAATTACCACTGGGAATAATGGAGCCTGCTAATAATGCAGCTAAAGATGCAGTTCTATTCCCTCAAATCCAACAACAAACTATGCCGACAAATATGAAGTAACGGAGTATTTACATGAAAAAATTTTTACTTTTACCTATTAGTATGGCTGTACTAGCAGCTTGTAGCTCAAATAATCCTGCACCTGTAGAAAATGCTGGAGAACTTGCACCAAGTGTCATGCAGCCCGTTAATGGCGCTGGTTCAATGGCTTGGGAACCTCAAGTCATTCAACAGAATATGCCTGATAGTATGAGCATGCCACAGGTAACAATGCCAGCTTATCAACCTGAAAAAATCCAACAAAATACTCAGCAAGTAATTTCAACAGCTAAAAAACAGGTTTCACAAAATTTTGAAATCCCAAGAGATCCAAAAACCAATGCGCCTATTTATAGCAAAATCGACAAGGGTTTCTACAAAGGCAATACCTATAAAGTACGCAAAGGCGATACCATGTTCCTGATTGCCTATATTTCAGGTATGGATGTCAAAGAATTAGCCGCACTAAATAACATGTCTGAGCCTTATAGCCTTAGTGTTGGACAAACCCTTAAAATTGCCAATAACATGCCAGATAACAACATCGCATCAACCATGCCAACTCAGCCAATGAGCCAACAACCCATTGTTACTCAAAATCCAGTAAATGAAGCATGGAATACAAATAAACCCACTGTTGAGCCAGTGAAAACTGTTGTTACACCAACACCACCAATGCCAACTGTTAATAAGACAAATCCAGTTGCGCCAGCCTCCAATATTGCTTGGATTTGGCCAACAAACGGCAAAGTAATCCAAGGTTTTTCAAGTTCCGATGGCGGAAACAAAGGTATTGATATTAGCGGTTCTCGTGGACAAGCCGTTAATGCGGCAGCTGCTGGGCGAGTTGTTTATGCGGGAGATGCGCTGCGTGGATATGGCAACTTAATTATTATTAAGCATAATGACAACTATTTAAGTGCCTATGCACATAATGAAAGTATTTTAGTCAAAGATCAGCAAGAAGTTAAAGCTGGACAACAAATTGCTAAAATGGGTAGTTCAGGCACTAATGGGGTCAAACTTCATTTTGAAATCCGCTATAAAGGTCAATCAGTGGATCCAATGGGCTATTTACCAAAACGTTAACCATGAAGAAAGCGAGAGAAAATACTCTCGCTTTTTTATCCATTAAATAGTCCCCAACTAACGCCTAGCAAAAGAACATAACGCAAGAATTTACCGATACAGATCAAAATCGCAGAATAAAGCCAGTTGAGCCTTAACCAACCAGCCAATGCACAAAACATATCGCCCACAATAGGTAACCAACTTAGCAGTAAAACCCATATTCCATAGCGTTTTATTTTATCTAATGCCCAAAAGTGCGGTCGATTTTGCGAAAATTTCGGAAACCAACAACCAATCCAGTAAGTCGTCATGCTGCCTAAGCTATTTCCTAAAGTAGCAATAAAGATAATGCTCCAAAGCTCTGTGGAAAAAAAGCCATGTGCGAATAATAAAGACTTACTTAATGCCACAAAAATCACTTCCGAATTTCCCGGTAAAACCGTTGCGCTCAGAAAAGCACTTGCAAACATTAATAATTTTGGATGAGCTAGAAAGAGTGACCAGCTAAATATTTCCATTTTGAAGATGATGTAAAGCTAGCATATTAATCACTTATTTTGTGATTAATTGATTAATCCGCACATCAAAAACATCCATGCCAGCCGCTAATCCAGCTTGTACACCAAGATCGGCATCTTCAAAAACAAGGCATTTCAACGGGTTTACATTTAATAATTCTGCGCAGCGTAAAAAAGTGTCTGGTTCAGGTTTATGATTAACAACATCCTCCGCAGTGACAACAGCACCAAAATGAGATTGCAATTGAAATTTCTCTAACAACATTTCTGTTATTCGGCGATGAGAGCCAGTACCAAGGGCTAAAGGCTTTTGTCCGACATATTGTTTCACAATATCCGCAGCTGGCAATAAAGTCGCATTTTGCATAATTAGTTCTATGCCATATTTACGTTTTAAGCTAATCACGTCTTCAATTAAAGATAATGGCATTTGTGCTTTTTCCATCATTGCTTTCGCAATAGTGCGCACGGGAGCGCCGCCTAACTCATACATCACATTGCCGTCTAAAGAATAGCCCATTTCAATACCAACCCGATCCCAAGCTTGTTTATGGCAAGGCATAGTATCAATTACTGTACCGTCCATATCAAAAATTAAGCCTTCATATTGCGCAATAATATTTTTGTCTAACATCTTCATTCCTAACTTATAAAAATTTCGCTTATTGTCCTACAAATTTGTGATCTCTGCACTGTTTAATTAGTTTTAATTCGGGTAAAGTAAATTGCCTTTCTAGAACGGATATAGTGGAATTGCGGAGTGAAATTAGTGTCAGTACAACAACGACTTATGTTTTTAGTTCAACGTCATTTAATTGATGAAGATATTATGACAATCACTCTTAATATCCGAAACCAGCTTGGGAAAAAATGGCAAGTTAATTTAGAAACAAAACAAGTGGAAATGTTGCTTATTCATTTAGCCATGGCGCTAGGTAGAATTAAGAGAGGCTATGTAGCACAAGCATTGAATGCAGATTTTTTTGCAGAAATAGAAAGAGCGGTCTGTTTTACAAAAGTTTTAGCGCTACATCAGGAACTACTGGATTTTATCCCTTTCCCCATTCCCGAAGCAGAACAATCTCATTTTATTGCAAATATTTATTCTCTTTCCTTAGCTCAACCTTGGATTTTAACCAATAAATAAGGACGCATAAGCGCCCTTATTTTCTTAATGTAATCCGTGATTATTTTACAAACCCACTAAAAGTTAATTCATAATGATCGCCATCTTTATCATAAGAAATATAACGAGGGAATTTTTCGCCTTGATATTTTTTTACCACAAAAGATTTTTCGCCTGTTTTAAATTGGTAAGTAATTTCCACAACCGCTTCTTTACCCACTTTTATTTTTCGCTCACTAGAACGCACAAAGACGTTTTCCATTGGGTAAAGTTTCTTACCATTGGTAATCTGGAAATTTATCGGCAACTTCTCGTAATAACTCAATTGCAATGCGACAGTAAATAAATCAAAGGTTGGTAAAGCTAAAGTTTCTGTTTTTAGACCGCTCTTTACTTTGCCATACTCGATATTCCCCGCCTGAATATTGGCTTTGGCATAGACTTTGTCATTGCGCACATCTTGATAAGACTGCATTTCAAATTGTTTTATGCCTTGTTTGCCACTCGCTTGAAATTTAATGTTGTACAAAGGCACGTTAATCTGCGCCTTCACTGAATAGAGAGAACCATCAGCCTTAAAATGCACATAGGCTGGCATTAAATAATTTGAACTATATTTAATATTCGCATCTACATTTGCCCAAGCTGTTGGCAGAGCAAATAAGCTAATTAAAAGTGCTTTAAGAAATTTCATGTTGTGTCCTGTAAAGAATGAAAGGAAAGGCGTTCGCTTAGATCTCATGTTAAAAAAGAAGTTCCCCTAAAATTTAGGGGAACAAAATAGTGATTATGGCGTCACAAAACCCACTGCTCGATAAACTTTATCTAAAGTTTCTTTTGCACGCTTGCGTGCTTTTTCAGCGCCTTCTGCAGCAATTTTGTTTAACAGCTCTTCATTGTTACGGAAATGATAGAAGCGTTCTTGTAATGTAGTGAGCATCGCAGAGACTTCATCTGCCACCGCACTTTTCAAGTGTCCATACATTTTCCCTTCAAATTCAGTTTCTAATTCCGCAATAGATTTGCCTGTCACCCCAGATAAAATATCCAATAAATTAGACACACCAGCTTTATTTTGTACATCATAACGCACTACTGGCGGCTCATCTGAATCTGTTACTGCACGCTTAATTTTTTTCGCTACCGCTTTTGGATCTTCTAACAAGCCAATCACATTGTTGCGGTTTTCATCAGATTTAGACATTTTTTTCTCAGGTTCTAACAAAGACATAACTCGAGCGCCTGCTTTTGGAATAAATGCCTCTGGAACAATAAAATGATCGCCATAAATAGCATTAAAACGCTGTGCAATATCTCTGGTAATCTCTAAATGCTGACGTTGATCTTCGCCAACAGGCACTTGATTTGCTTGATAAAGCAAAATATCCGCCGCCATTAGCACTGGATAAGTAAATAATCCCACATTGATATTTTCGGCATGACGAGCTGACTTATCTTTGAATTGTGTCATACGGCTCATTTCGCCAAAATAAGTATAGCAATTTAGCACCCAAGCTAATTGCGTATGCTCTGGCACATGAGATTGAATAAAAATCGTGCTTTTTTCTGGATCAATACCACAAGCCAAATAGAGCGCTAACACATCTAAAGTCGCTTTGCGCAAGGCTTCTGGATCTTGGCGAACGGTAATCGCATGTAAATCCACGATACAATACAAGCACTCATAATCGTCTTGCATTTTTACCCATTGGCGCAGCGCACCTAAATAGTTCCCAATAGTTAATTCACCTGAGGGCTGAACACCACTTAATACAACTGGTTTTGTCATTTTTTATCCTTATTGTGTAATTTTTAAAATATCCGCAAAATCATCAAAGACCCAATCAGGTTTGGATTGTGCAATTGGAATATTGTAGTTATAGCCATAAGTTAATCCAACTACGGCACAACCAGCAGAATGAGCCGCTAAAATATCATTTTGTGAATCCCCAACAAAAAGAATTTGTTTTGGATATAAACCGAACTTA
Organism: Canicola haemoglobinophilus; assembly: GCF_002015075.1. Lineage (GTDB taxonomy): Bacteria > Pseudomonadota > Gammaproteobacteria > Enterobacterales > Pasteurellaceae > Canicola > Canicola haemoglobinophilus. The sequence continues at coordinate 11,952 of NZ_MUXZ01000006.1, read as the reverse complement.
CCACATAAATAATAGAAAGGTGCAGGGTGCGGTTTAATTTCTGGTAAAGATTGTCCACCTAACATTTCGCTAAACAAATGATCAATACCAAAAGCATTCAACACAGGTTGTACATGCTTAGTGGGTTTATTAGTGACTACCGCCAAAATGTAACCTTGCGCTTTTAATGCCTCTAAGGTTTCTTTTACATTTGGATATAAACGGCTGATATTACACAGATTTTCACCATAATAAAAACCGAATTGGCGTTTAAAATATTTAAATTCATCTTCCGTTAATGTTTTGCCACTTTGTTGACAAGCCCAATCCACCGCTCTTTGACTTAAAATATCAGCACCATTACCAATCCAAGTCAGCACTAATTCTTCTGGTGCTTGTGGCAAATTTACATCTTTTAATGCTGAATTCACTGACAACGCCAAATCAGGCAAGCTGTTAACTAAAGTTCCGTCTAAATCAAAGCCGATTAATTTAAATTGTGTCATTTTTATTTCCTTCTATCTTGTTACCGTAGCAAGCTGTTGGCGCATTTCATCAATCACTTTTTTATAATCTGGTTGATCAAAAATAGCCGAGCCAGCCACAAACATATCTGCACCAGCTTGAGCAATTTCAGCGATATTATTGACTTTTACACCACCGTCCACTTCTAAGCGAATATCCAAACCACTTTCATCAATAATTTTGCGTGCTTGTTTTAATTTTTCCAATGTACTTGGAATAAAGGATTGTCCGCCAAAACCGGGATTAACCGACATGAGTAAAATCACATCAACTTTATCCAATACATAATCTAAATAACTCAATGGCGTTGCTGGATTAAAAACAAGACCAGATTTACAGCCACAATCACGAATAAGTTGCAAAGAACGATCTATATGCTCGCTCGCTTCTGGATGAAAAGTAATATAGTCGGCACCAGCTTTAGCAAAATCAGGAATAATGCGATCCACTGGTTTTACCATTAAATGCACATCAATCGGTGCTTTAATACCATAATCACGCAACGCCTTACAAATCGCAGGCCCAAAAGTTAAATTTGGTACATAATGATTATCCATTACATCAAAATGAATAATATCAGCACCGCTCTTTAGCACATTTTCCACATCTTCACCAAGACGAGCCAAATCAGCAGAAAGTATAGATGGAGCAATTAAATAAGGTTTCATGTTTATTCCTCTTTTCTCAGTCGAAAAATCCGCATTAGTGTACTACTTTATCCTTCAATAATTAAGGGGATATTTGCTCATGTTAACAAATATCCCCTCAAAGTGCGGTCAAAATTAATAGCGTTTTTTCATTCCTTTTACAGTACGCTGCAAATTAGGACGAGTATGAGATATGCCTTTCTTTATACGATGAGGTTTGGGTAAATCCTCAATCAAAGATTGTGGATCATATTGGCTAACGGGAATACTGTGTCCAATATACTCCTCAATCGCTGGTAAATTCATCGCATATTCTTCGCAAGCAAAACTAATAGAAACACCACTTTCGCCCGCTCGCCCTGTGCGCCCAATGCGATGCACATAGTCCTCACGATCATCTGGCAAATCGTAGTTAAACACATGAGTCACATCTGGAATATGCAACCCTCGAGCAGCAACATCTGTTGCTACTAAAATATCTAATGCGCCTTCGGTAAATTGTTTAAGCAAAGATAAACGTTTTTTCTGCGCTACATCGCCTGTCAATAATCCGACTCGATGACCGTCCGCACTTAAATAACCCCAAATTTCTTCACAACGATGTTTGGTATTGGAAAAAATAATACAACGCTCTGGCCATTCTTCCTCTAACAAGGTCATCAACAATGCCATTTTGTCCTGATTGGAAGGATAAAAAAGCTCTTCTTTAATTCTATGCCCCGTTTTCTGCAAAGGCTCAATTTCTACATATTGCGGATCGTTCATATCTTCAAAAGCCAATTCACGCACTTTGTAGGAAAGTGTTGCTGAAAAAAGCATGGTCAAACGCTGTTGTGGCACAGGGCATTTACGCAATAAATAACGAATATCTCGAATGAAACCTAAATCAAACATACGATCCGCTTCATCTAACACCACAACTTGAATATGATCCAAGCGAATAATTCCTTGCTTCACATAATCAATCACGCGCCCTGTGGTTCCAATTAAAATATCCACGCCTTGCTCAATCGCTTTTAGCTGCTTCTCATAACCATCGCCACCATAAGCTAATCCTGTTTTTAAACCAGTTGCTTGTTCCAGAAAATGTGCATCATTGGCAATTTGTACTACTAATTCTCTGGTTGGCGCTAAAATCAAAGCACGAGGTTGCCCAGAAAAGTGCGGTCTATTTTGCTGTAACAAATGATGAAATGTAGCCGTTAAAAAAGCCATGGTTTTCCCTGTACCAGTTTGCGCTTGCCCAGCAATATCTTGACCATTTAGGGTAATAGGTAAGGATAATGCCTGAATCGGCGTACAAAACTCAAAGCCTTTTTCTTGTAATGCTTGTTGCACTTGATAGTGTAAAGGAAAGTCAGAAAAACGTTGTTGTGAAGATGATTATTTTGCATAAAAAGATGCCTGTAAAAAAATTTGAGCAAGAATAACATGAACAGCAAAAATCCCCAAAAAATGACCGCACTTTTATTGATTTTTTTCGGCTGATAACTAGACAGCATAAGGATTTAATGATAAATTCTCGCCCATTCTCATGTTTATACTCAATTCAATTATCAATTCAACTTATAACATTCTCAAATATTTATTATGCATTTAACAGAACTTAAAAATAAACCTGTTTCTGAGCTTGTGGAACTAGGTGAGAAGCAAATGGGCTTAGAAATTCTAGCTCGTTTACGTAAACAAGACATTATTTTTGCAATCTTAAAACAACATGCTAAAGGCGGAGAAGATATTTTCGGTGGTGGCGTACTAGAAATTTTACCTGATGGTTTTGGTTTCTTACGTTCTGCCGATAGCTCCTACCTTGCTGGTCCTGATGACATCTATGTTTCCCCAAGTCAAATTCGTCGTTTCAACTTACAAACTGGTGACAAAATCGAAGGAAAAATTCGTCCGCCAAAAGAAGGCGAGCGTTATTTTGCTTTGTTAAAAGTGGACCAAGTCAATGACGATAGACCAGAAGTTTCTCGTAGTAAAATCCTCTTTGAAAACTTAACCCCATTACACGCCAATTCACGTTTAAGAATGGAGAGGGGTAATGGCTCAACAGAAGATTTAACCGCACGTATTTTGGATTTAGCATCACCAATCGGAAAAGGGCAACGTGGTCTGATTGTAGCACCTCCAAAAGCGGGTAAAACCATGTTGCTACAAAACATCGCACAAAGTATTACTCACAACTATCCTGAATGTGAGCTTATCGTGTTACTCATAGATGAGCGCCCTGAAGAAGTCACAGAAATGCAACGCTCAGTAAAAGGCGAAGTGATTGCTTCAACCTTTGATGAACCAGCAGCTCGCCATGTTCAAGTCGCTGAGATGGTTATTGAAAAAGCCAAGCGTTCAGTGGAACACAAAAAAGACGTAGTGATTTTATTAGATAGTATTACTCGTTTAGCTCGAGCTTATAATACGGTAACCCCAGCCTCAGGAAAAATCTTGTCTGGTGGTGTGGATGCTAACGCCTTGCATCGTCCAAAACGTTTCTTTGGTGCTGCTCGTAATGTGGAAGAAGGTGGAAGTTTAACCATTATTGCCACCGCACTTGTGGATACGGGGTCAAAAATGGACGAAGTGATTTTTGAAGAGTTCAAAGGTACAGGTAATATGGAATTACATCTTTCTCGCAAAATTGCAGAAAAACGTGTATTCCCAGCGATTGACTTCAATCGTTCTGGTACTCGTAAAGAAGATCTATTAACGACACCAGATGAATTACAGAAAATGTGGATTTTACGTAAAATTCTTAATCCAATGGGTGAAGTTGAAGCCATGGAATTCTTAATTGATAAGCTAATGATGGCAAAAACGAATGAAGAATTCTTTGAAGTAATGAAACGTCCTTAAAACTAAAATCCTCTGATGGCGCTCGTATCCATACTTTAAGTGTTCGATAAGTTCTGCTTTCGTGGATTTTTCAAGATTGATAAATGGATAGCTCATAAGATTTCCTTTTTAGTAGGATGCGCTTCAGCGCACCGATTAAATTAATGTGTTTGATAATGGTGCGCTAAAGCGCACCCTACGGGTTAAAGTGCGCTAGCTGCACATCCTGATAACGCCAGTGTCCTCACTGGTGCTTTTTTTGCCTAAAGTGCGGTGGTAATTTGGAAAGTTTTGGACACTTGTGAGACACGAGCGCCAGCATTTTTGATCTTGGTCACCCGTGAGGACACGGGCGACAGCGAAGAGAGAACAGGGGCGACAGCGATGAAAGTTATAAAAAAACCAGTGAGGACACTGGCGCTATCATGGTGTATCGGTCAACTCGACCGCACTTTTAGGGCAATAAGAGACGCCACATTCAGCATGGGGCGTTCCCGGCTTGACTACGAAAATTCGGATATTTGTACCCTCTTCTTGCTGGGCTAAAAGACGGCGAAAATGGGCTTGTGCAACGTCTGAGATAGTAATCTGCATAAATCAATATTCCTGATAATACTTGAGTAAAATTATCAGAAATGATACCCCTTGCTCGCATTTTTTTCTAGTCATATTATTAAATTAGCAATTTATACCAGTACAGAATTTTTCAAAAAAATCACCGCTCTTTAATATTATTCATACGTGAATTTTATTGTTGCTCGTGCTTCTACATTTCCGGGTTTTATATCGCCCAAACGTTTATAGTAAGCCTCTAGATTTAAAGATGGTGCGGTCTGTTTCTGAGCAACCAGCAATTTATTTTTGATATCCTTTACATGTCTAGGGTTGAGATCCGTTGGGTGTTTTCCATAAGTTACAGTGGTTTTCCCTGAAGGCCCCGTACGTTTTAACACAATCCCAACTTTTTGAGCACCACCTTTTGTTGTTAATACATTTGTCGTATTATTTGGATTATTGGCGTCTTCAAAGGTAACATAAAGTTTCTCCACCACATTTGAACATTTTAAACCTATCTTTGTTGCTCCGCCTAAAATTTCATCACCGTTATTTTTAAACTCACGTTTAAAAACAGGTTTTAAATTAACGGTAATATCTTTATTGCCTGTAATTGAACAGGTTTTCGGTATGTGTTTTAGCTTAAAGCCACTGATAGAAACATATCCTACTGGTGTTGTTCCTTCATATTCATAGTTGTAATAACATAAACTAGAATTATTAGGATCACTACTATAATCACAAAATGAAACATTCACGGTTCCAATAAACATTTGAGGAATAGTAATATCTTGTGTTAATTCCTTCAACAAAACAATTTTAGCAGATATACCTAAATCGTATATTCTTTGGTTTGCTCCTGCACCTCCAGCCTGTGATTCATGTGTTGGATAAAGTGCAATACCGCCTAAATAGTTTTCTGCGTACATACGAAATCTATTATTCCCCGCATTTTCATTGACTTTATTGTCATATTCACCATCGGAGCCACCCTCTAATACTATTCCGACATTTGGATAGTTCTTAAAACAAAAAAGAGTGTAGTCATCATAAGTTCCACACTTTTTGATAACTCCCGTATGTTTATAATCAATGGCATATCTAAATTCTGTATCAGCATCAAGTTCTACAGCTCTATTGTTTATTACTGTGAAACCGTTACTAACTATATTTCCTCTCTCTTGAATTTGCCGTCCCGTATAACTCACATCTACGTTCTTAATAGGAATTGTCATATTCTGAGGAAATGCTCTATTAGCCCACACCTCCCGCTGAAACAGGGCGAAAAATAAACAACCCAACACAAAAAAATATTTTTTCACTTTGAAATCTCCGTTGTTCATCAATAACGCCTGCCTATTGACACTGAACCTGTTTGCTTTGAACGTTATTGTTGTTTAAATCCGTTGAGTTATCTAATTTATAATCAAATGTACAAGATTGTTTCTCTTCTCCCCACGCTAAGGTTATTTTGCCTGTGGTTTGTTTGAGATAGGAAGCGAAAAGTTGTCCCCCTTGTACAATATAACCCACTAAATTTCCATTTTGATCAAAAGCTTCTGTGCCTAGCGGTATAGGCTGACCGCTCTTTGTTTTTATATCAAATAACACCAGCGAATTTAGTTGTGTATCAAAATTAACGAACATCACACCATAAGCCTTAGGAATAACCTCTTTTGCCGTAGATTTAAATTCTACGTTTAGTGGCAATTTCTCTGGGTCAAGGGAAATATAATTACGAGTGTAAGGGGATAAATAAGGCATGACACCATTACCAAAAATATCAATTTGTTGATTTGTCAACCCATTGATTGTAGCCCCTGTCGCCCCTTTAGCTCGAACGATTGCAAACGTATCGCCTAGTGTTTGACTTAAGGTTAGTCCATATGGGTGTAAAATAGCTGCCCCGATAAATTAGTTGAAAACTGACGATTTCTTTGATTATCCGCACTTGCATTAATATTGATGTCTGCATAGCGTGCACCATATCCCACATTGAAGTTAATATTGCGATATTTATCTTGGTTGCTTGATACACCAAGGCTATAACTCGTATCTTGTCCCAATCTACCTGAAATATCAGCCTGCAATGATCGATTATTTTGTGCGGAATAATAACTTGCACTTAAGTCGTGATTGGTTGCAAATGGAACTGAGATGTTCAAATAAAATTCTGCATATTTCCTACCAAAAAGCTCTTTGCTATAACTTGTGCCTAGATGATAGTTAAAGTTACCTATGTTATTAGAATAAGACAAACTGAGCTGGCGTTGTTTGTTTTTTGAACGCCAAAAGGTCTTGGTTGACGTCTGAAAATAGAGCCTACCCAATTTATCGCCAAATCCTTGACTAAGGGTAATTTGAAATTGGTTTTTTGGGCGATAGGTTATTTGATTATATAAACTAATGCTTCCCGTATTATTGACCGTTCTATTATTAGTTACTACAGTTTCAGTCAGTGTATAAAAGTTACGGGAAGAATAACGATAAGTCGCCAGCGTTACAAAAGTATCTGTCGGTGCGACTTTAACACTATAGCTTGCACGCACACTATAACCTTTAAAACGATCTTGATTTAGCTTTGCATCGGAATAAGTTCCATCAAGGACAAAAGCACCGAGCTTGGTATTCAAACCAAATCCCAACAAATAGGCTTTATAGTTTTTGTTTAAACTTAGACCGCTGTTTAGCGTAAGATTGTTCATCAAGCCGTATTGCAACTGCCCTTGGAAAACTCTGTCGTGATACACTTTTGAGCCGTAACGAAAATCGCCATAAGCCAATTGATATTTGAATTGATTTGGACGAACGAGCTGTACAAGGCTAGCAAAAGGCACGACAAACTGGCGTTTTTCGCCGTTACTTTCCGTGATTTCTACTTCTAAATCCCCCTCGCTCGCACTAGGATATAAATCATCAATTAAAAACGGTCCTGCTGGTACGTTGACTTGGGAAATAACATATCCCCCTTGTTTTATGGTTACCAGTGCATTACTTTTCGCAATGCCTTGTACTACGGGTGCATAGCCTTGTTGGCTGGTCGGTAGAACTCGATCATCAGAGCCTAAACGAATACCTCTCAAGCTAAAACCGTCTAATAAATGACCAGACGTTCCAATATCGCCAATCAATATTTCTGATTTCAAGGTTGGAACAGCTTTGCGTAAATAGGTCTCAACGCTTTGATATTTTTTATCCACATCTGTGAAACTTTTTGTTCTTTGCCAAGCTTTCGATCCTGTATGTACTAAAGAAAAGCCTGCATAATTCAGCCCTCCTCGCACACCTAAATAAAGGCTTGAGATAGGCGAAGCATTTGACAAAAAAGAGCGGTAGTAATTTAGATTATAATTTACAAATAATGCTGGAATACCGTTTTGCCATAATTTAGGCGAGGTATAACCAACTGGACGGCGATTCGTTAATGCTTGTGGCAAAGTCAAATCAAGACGAAATTTTGCTAAATCAAAATGGACATGACTATCTTTAATTGCTTTCTCTGTATTAATACATTGAGCAACATCTGCGAGCTTGGCATGATCAAATTGATAACTGCTATTTTTTAAATCAAAAATATCCATCAGTTGCTCGGTTAAACAAAGATGTACTTCATCATTTTCATCTTGTCTAAAAATCAGATCTGATGTGCCTTTTTTCTCATTATTTACATAGACATCAATTTCGAGATAACTCCCTGGGGCAATTGAGTTTTTGCCTTGAAAGCGTGTAATATCAATCGTATTATTTTCATTACCACGCAAAAAAGCAGGATCAAACTCAACATTATCATTTGCCACATCATTACTTGCGAACAAATTGTTCACTAAGCAACAAGGCAATAAAAGTGCGAGGGGAGTTAGTCTTAATTTCTTCATATTAGTTTATTATTGTGTCTTGTTGATAATCGCCACCGTAATCGTTAATAATGCTATAGGTAAGTTTCTGACCTTTATGCAGTTTTGCTTTTGTTTTCACTTCAAGATTAGCAAAAGGTGCCACCATACCTATGTAGCCAATCGGTTTATTATTAACCAATGCTCCCGTAAACGTAATGTAATAAGGGGTTGGATTTTCAATAAGCAAACCATTTTTCTGCAAAGACCATTGCACTTTACCGTAAGCCTCATCAATTGGCATTGCAAGTTTCGGACGATAAAACAATTTAATGCGAGAACGTAATGAAATTTGCAAATAATTATTACTTCCCTGTTCATTTTGTTTTGGCTTAGGCGGAATGTCTAACACATTCAAATAAAACAAACTTTCTCTATCGACAGGAAGAGATTTCGCACCTGTATAAGCAATTCGCAAAGCTTGCCCCTCATTCGCTTCCATTCTTGCCACTGGAGGAACAATAATAAAAGGCACTCGCTCGCCTGAAAGAGTAGACGGAGAGCTAAACTCATCACCATCATCAATCCAAGCTTGCATCAAGGCAGGGCGGTCGGTTTCATTACTAAGTTGAACATTGACTAATTTTTGTTCTGCGGGATAAACCACTCGAGTTCCTGTAATAATAATATTTGCCGAGGTACTTGATGCTAAAAAAAGGATAAACCATAACCAATTTTTCATATAAACCTCAAAATAAACGAGAGTTAAACTCTCATTTATCTTGTTTAAGAAATGAATTAATCGTAAACGATATTGTATTGAACGCTAGCCTGAACAGGACCAGCTCCTGCTACCCCTGTTGCGTAATATCTTGCTTTGTAATTCAGGGCAACATTTGCAGATAATGCGACTTTATCTGTACTTTGAATATATTTATTAATAGCTTCTCCTAACGGAATGTCATCTAAAGTAGAAGTAGTAAGTTGAATACCGACATTCTGTGCAGGGTTTCTAGCAGTATTTTTTAAGACTTTGTTGGCTAAATCCATTTTTGCACTATCAGGTAGGAAATATAAACGAACAGTATTACCTTGTTTTTCATTGACTCCTTTGCATTTTTCTAAATGGATAGTAAAAGGGGTCTCACCTGCGGTATTTCCTTTATTCTTTAAATTAGTTTTACTAACGGTTGGTAAGGTTACAGTTAAATTTTTATCTCCACTTTGAACTTCACAAGTCTGGTCAACAATTTTGCCATTGAAATTAATCGTCCCATCATGAGGCGTTGCCGTAGCTGCAAAAGAGTAGTGAGTCAAAGATGATAATGCCCCCATTAGAGCAAGTGCGGTAAGTTTTTTCATTGATTTCTCCTATAATATTTATACGTAAAAAAAAGCATAAAGATTAGGCATTATAAAAAAAAAAAAAAAAATCAAGAGGCTTTAACTTCATTTTCCATTAATTTACACTTTCTTGACAAATAGCATTTATTTTCCTGATTTTTTTCGACAAAAAACCGCCTATTTAATATTTTATTTACCATTTTCTATGGTTGCATAGACAAATAAAATAGTTCACAAAATTAAAGTTTTGGGTTGTAGATCAGAATCAGCTACTTTAATTAGGAAGATTTGGGGAGAAATTTGAAAGCGGTATTCAATATCAAATACCGCTCTTAATAGACCGCACTTTTGTCCGATTAACGAATAACAACTTGTGCAACAAGATAACCAACGATACAAGCGGTTACAACACCGATAAGACCTGGCGCCATAAAGCTATGGTTGAAATAATATTTACCGATTTTTGTCGTGCCTGTGACATCAAAGTTTACTGTGGCAATATCAGACGGATAGTTAGGAATAAAGAAATAAGCATAAGTGGCCGCCATTAGTCCAACCAATAATGCTGGCGATAAACCTAACTCAATTCCCACTGGCAACATCATTACTGCAGTTGCGGCTTGGCTATTAATTACCACTGAAACAGCAAATAATGCTAAAGCAAAGGTCCAAGGATAAGCTTTTACCATATCAATAATACCAGCCTTAAATTGTGGCATTGCATATTGGAAATAAGTATCACTCATCCAAGCAATTCCAAAAATAGCAATAGCAGCGACCATGCCTGATTTAAAAACAACACCATTAGGTACAATTTGTGGATTTGTTTTTGTCACTAATAGAGTAATACCGCCAAAACATAACATCATCATTTGAATGATCAATGACATTGAGATTGGTTTAGGTGCATTTCCAATAGTACGAATTTCTGGGAACATTGCGATAATTACAATAGTTACCAAAGATAGTAAGAATAAATATACTGACTGCTTAGAGGCTGGAGGCAATTCTTCATTTAATGTTGTACTAGTGGTATTCAAAATACGCTCACGCCAAATAGGATCTTGTAAACGACGTTGATATTCTTTGTCATCCTCAAGCTCTTTACCACGACGTAAACTATAAAGGGACATGGCAATAGTTCCTGCTAATGTTGCAGGCACTGTCACGCAAATAATATCCAGTAAAGTAATATGTTCAAAACCAGGAAGTGCGGTAATTTTTCCTAAATAAAATACCACCGCAGCTGATAATGGGCTAGAGGTAATTGCAAGCTGAGAAGCAACAGATGCTGCTGCCATAGGACGCTCTGGGCGTATTTTATTTTTCAACGCTACATCGCCAATAATTGGCATGATAGAGTAAACAGAATGCCCTGTACCCAACATAAATGTCATAAAATAGGTAACTAAAGGTCCAAGAATAGTGACACGCTTAGGATTACTACGTAATACACGCTCAGCAATCTGCAACATAAATTTCAGACCTCCTGCAGCTTCAAGCACCGATGCACAAGTAACGACAGCAAGAATGATTAACATAACGTCAATTGGAGCTTTACCTACAGGCATGCGGAAGATAAAGACCTCAATCGCCAAGCCAATACCAGATACCACACCTAATCCAATACCGCCATAGCGACTCCCAATATAAAGCATTAAAAGTAAAAATAAAAATTCTAAATAAAGCATAATACATCCCTAAAAAGAGTTAGTTAAAAACAGTCGCTATCATACTTATTTTTAGGATTTGTGCAATTAATTTATATAGAAAATTTAAAATGAAATGAAGTAAATTAGACGCTTATAAAATGTAAATAATGAAGTAAAAATCTAGAAAAAAGATACTAATAAATATAGTGATGATGAATTTATGGCAGGGGCGGAGAGGCTCGAACTCCCAACACCCGGTTTTGGAGACCGGTGCTCTACCAATTGAACTACGCCCCTAGATAGATAGGAATTGGCGGAATGGACGGGACTCGAACCCGCGACCCCCTGCGTGACAGGCAGGTATTCTAACCAGCTGAACTACCACTCCGCTAAATTTGATATTTGGCAGTGGCCTACTCTCACATGGGGAAACCCCACACTACCATCGGCGTCACAGCGTTTCACTTCTAAGTTCGGCAAGGGATTAGGTGGTTCCACTGCACTATTGCTGCCAAAAAATTTATTTTGTTAATTCACTCATTTGAATAAACTAACAAAATAATTAAAACCTGGCGGTGACCTACT
>NZ_MUXZ01000005.1 GCF_002015075.1 Canicola haemoglobinophilus | reverse complement strand
CAGAATTTGGGACGAGGTCAGGCGATATTGATTGGAAATGTGCGGATAATTCTTTCATCAAAATGAACCGCACTTTGCTTGATGAAATCTTTTTGCAAATGGTTGTCACCGAAAATGCCGACCATATCAACGCAGAAAAGCACAGAATGGCGATGATGAGCGTAGAAAATCCGCTGGAATATGATTATTCAAGCGGTTGGGCGGAAATTTATGAGGAGGGTAAATAATGGATAAGTTTAAGTATTGGCTTTACCATGTTTTAGTTGCTATTGACCAGTTGCTTAATGCCATTACGGGCGGTGCCGCAGATGAAACTTTTTCAAGCCGTTGCTATCGTGGTGCAGTTTTAGCCAAACAGCCTAAAAAGCGTTGGCGATTTTGGTTTCATCTTGTCAATGGTTTGTTTTTTGATAAAAAACATTGTGAAACAGCCTATGAAAGCGAAGTAAAAAGACGACAATATCCGCCTGAGTTTTCTAAGGTTGAGGGTTGAAAAAGAAAGAGTAAGGGCATACAATACAAGAAAGGGACGAACCGAAGTCCGCCCCTTTGGGTTGGTTAAAGTGCTACCAAGCTGGCGAGCTGAAGAATAGCACTATTAACATTATAATGATCATTAGTATGATCTTCATAAGTCTGATCTCCAATCAGAAGTTAAAACCAACTGATCGAGATGTGCCACTACCTGACCCGCCAGTCAGGTAATGACAACACCTGACCAGCCACTAAGTAGTATAACAAAAGCCGCCTAGTACCTCAATGTACGGGCGGTTTTGCTTTATAGGCCATACTGATTTTTTCAGTATGGCTTTTTTATTTCCACAAAAAGAGGATAAACAATGGGTATTTTAAATTCGATGAGTGAAAGTTTAGAGACAACTAAACCAAAAACACAGCTCACACCAAATACAAATACTGGGCAACCTTCAACTATTAACCAGCCAATACCTTCAATGGCACAAAACGTGGCGAATAACCTTAACAGTAATTCATTGTTGATGAAAAGTGCGGAGCAAAAAGGGCAGAGAATAGCAGCACAAAGGGGATTGCAAAATTCCAGTATAGGCGTTGAATCAGCTCAGCGAGCTATGCTTGATGCAGCAATACCGATTGCTCAACAAGATACGCAAAATCAGTTTGCGGCAAATCAAGCTCAGTTAGATCGAGAGCATCAATATAAAACACAAGCAGATATGACAAGACTGAATGCAGAACTTGCTCATAATAATGCAATGAAAGAGTTAGGTGCTCAAGTATCAGCTAACACTATTGGTAAATCTATTGATTATGCGATGCAAATTACCAACAACTTTGATGCACAAATTGCAGGTGTATTAAACAATACTCAAATGAAAGAGGAGGATAAGAAAAAAGCCATAGAACAACTGAAAGCAAGTCGAGATTCGGAATTAAGTTTCATGAGTAAATTCATGCAGAAAATTCCGACTACACAAAAAGATTGGGCAGCATTTCCATCATTGGGTGTGCCTACAATAGCAATGCAATAACAGAGGAGTAAATGTATGTCTTTTTTAAGCAATGCATGGGATACGATCACGGGAGCTTTTTCGCAAGGTAAAAATGCAGGTTGGATTGGTAAAGCTGCTAGTTGGATGGAGCAAAATCAAGCAGCGACAAATTTAATAGGCGGTGTATTACAAGGCGTAGGCGGTTATTTTATGCAGAAAGAAGCTAATAAGGACTTAATGCGTCAACAAAGAGAACTTCTTAATCTGAAAGACGAAATGCAGTCTAAATATTCTGCCGTGCCAGAGGTTGATTCAGGTTATGGCGGCCTTGTGGTAGATGAAGCTCCTAACTTGGCGAATGGCGGTATTTTAACTGAGTTAAAAAAACGTTCAGAGAGAAAGGAGGGGGGAGATTATGGCGTGGGAGTTTGATGGTAATGATTGGACATCTTCATCATCTTCGAATGGATATGACTCATCTGGTGAAAAGGATACAAATAGCCTTAATAACTTAGCTATGGCTATTCATAATGGTTCTTATCGTGGAAAAAATGACTCAAGATGGTCTAAGGGAAGTGATGGATATAGTTCCTTTGGTGGTAAAAGTGGAGGCGGTAGTTATGGAGATAATTATGCCTCTTTTGGTTCTAGGTTTAATACAAAACAGACTATCAGAGGAGCAATACAAAATCATCGAAGTTTATCTGGCGCTCCGACACAATCAAATCCCAAGGCTACAACTCTTACTGGAGAAAATGTTGATGGTAACTTGTTAGCATCATATACAAGTAAAAACAGACCCGATCCAAGAGTATTTAATGATCATCATTCTCAAGCTGCTCGAGAGTTTCAAAATAAATATGGATTTACAGAACCGTCTGAATTAGAAGGCTTTAAGAAAGATAGTTACTCAAATAGAGCTGTTGCAGGTTGGGATAAAAATACCAGAACAACTATTGATGTTGATGTTAATAAATCTTTTCTAGGTACAGGACATTCTTTCGCTGATAGAGGTAAAAACGAACAAGATCGTCATGTAACTTCCTATTTGGATAATATTGACGAAAAAGTAGATAGCAAAAGAATTGGAAATTTTTCTGTAGATGACTATAGAACAGGTTTTATAAAAGGAGAACTTACTAGAGCTAATAATCTTGGAAAAGAAACTCTTCTTAATGGGTTTTCAAATGCTGTGGCAAGCCCTATGGCTAATAAAATATCCATGGCGGTTTTTAATGCAGTTGGCGGTGGAAGCACAGGGATTTTAGGCGGAATGCTTGCGGGAGCAGGAGTTCAAGCCGGTATTTCTTCTGCTACAGAAAAGTTATCTCACTTAGGAAATAATCCTTCTGCTGATGTATCTGCTTTGGATAAGGCATCATTCAGGCACGGATATGAAGATCTTCGACGGAATTTAGATGAGCGTCGTAGTTCATTAGGTAATTTTGCTCATAATGCAGCTGTGACTGCCGCAGCTGTTGGCTCACAAAGCCCTTTTATAGCTACAGGGATTGATGCTGGAATAAATGTTTTGAGGGATGATTTAAATCTAAAAGAATATTTTAGTCGTCATCAGAATATACCTGAGTATGGTAATTACCTTAAAGAAAAAGAAGAAAAAATAGCCAAGGCAGTAGCAGAAGATGCTGAAAGACGAAAATTAGATGGTTCTGGAAGAGAAGATAAAGGCATTCTCAACAGCATGTCTAAACGTCTAAAACCAGCAAAAGAACCGCAACAGCCAACCTTACCTTACTACGCAATTCCCGCATTAACTAATCTTTGGAACAACGTTATCATCAAATAAACAGGAGAACTCACATGGGTATTTTAAACAGCATGGCACAACAAGCTAATTCACAACCACAAATGCAACAACCAACCTCAGCCCAGCCACAAGCAGAACAGGGCGGTAATATGGCTCAAATGTATCAATTCTTAATGCAAAATGCTATGCAAGCGATTTCAGAAACGGCAGAGCAACGTATTCAAGAAAAAGGTCCAGTAGAAGGAACGGCAGATCTGATTGCAACCGCCATGATCGCCAATTTTCAAGCGGCACAACAAAATGGCAAGTCTATACCGCCACAAGTGATGTTACAGGTAGCGAAAGATATTGCAATGCAATTGCTACAACAAATGGGCGTACCAGAAGATCAATTTGATGATGTATTGATTGATGTTTTATTTAAAGCTTTAGATCAGTTTGGTCAGTCAAGTGAGGGCATGTTATCACCTGAAGAAGAACAGCAATATGTTGATATGATCAACAAAATATCCCAGGCTGAACAACAACGCCAAACACAAAAAGGCGGAAATCCAACCGCACCTGAACAAGCACAAATGGGAGGTATGTAATGGGATTTGGAGGAATTTTAGCATCAATCGCTAATGGCTTAGGTGGCGGTATGATCAAAGTGGCTGATGAAGGCTGGAAAAAAGAAGCGGAAGATCGCAAGTACCAATTTTACGCAGATCAAAAAGCATTAGATTGGGAATTTGAGCTAACGAAAATGGATAAAAAACATCAATATGATGTGGATTTATTACGCAAAAAAACAGCAATTTCCCAAGCTGTTGCCAATGCAGCCAATAACAATTCTAAGATGAAAGAGATGGATATATTTAAAGATGCTTTTGGTGCAATAGAAGGCTTAAATCAAGGTATTGCTGAACTCGATGAAAAATTAGCTAATGGCAACTTATCTAAGGAACAGAAAATAGCACTTACGCAACAAAGACAAGGATTAATTGATCAGCGAACACGCATAGCGAATAACGAAAAAAAATATGGGGGAAAGTAAAAAATGGGGATTATGGGGAACAACTTAGAGCTACTCATGCCATGAAAGTGGGAGTTTTTGCGACACCGCCTAAAACAGAAACCCCACAAGCTGCACAAACAGTAATGGAGGTGCCTAGACCTAAACCAAAAGAAAATAAAGATTACTTTTCTCCTTATCCAACTGGATATGGTTTAGACTAAAAACCAACCGCTCTTTAGATTGAATTGAAGGGCGGTTAGCCCTGTAACATTTTTGTGGTAAAAATAAAAGTGTGAAGTAGTTAAGGTGAATTCAGATGATATTCAGGGAGCTGAAATATTTTTTTTGTGGGTTATTATGTGGGATTTTTGTTTGATTTTTTATTAACTAATTGAAAATTAATAATTAAATTATTAAGATCAACTCCCCCCAGCTCCACCAAAAACAATATTCATGAAGTATCATAAAGGGTCAAAACTACTGATTTTAAAGGGGGTTGACCTTTTTTATTGTAAGTCTAATTAGATAGCAAATTTGAGTCATAATCTCATCTTTATACTAATGATTTACCTATTGGCCATGGTAGAAATTCTGTATAATGTGGCAAAATAAATTAACACTCTTACCCAAATGCCATTTAGTCTTTCCTTTCGTTTTTCTTATTTCTCATTGCTAAAAAGTGCGGTGCTTTTTAGTATTTTTTTGCTATTTGCTTGTAATGAACAACAAGATAAATTGAAAATAGAAAATACTCGAGAGCAATCAGAGCAAGTTCAGTCACAAGAAATCGCTAAGCAGCAATTAAATCGAGGCGTTTATACCAATTTTGTACAAGATCCAATCTTGTTGGTCAATGAGGGGCAAGCCGAGTTTTTGCGTGATATTTTTGAGGGATTAACAAGCTATGATACACAAGGTAACGTTATTCCTGCGGTTGCGGAGAGCTGGCAGACGGAAGATAACAAAAATTGGACGTTTGTTTTGCGTGAAGATGCAAAATGGTCTAATGGTGCGAATGTGACAGCGCAAGACTTTGTACAAAGTTGGCAGAATTTAGCTTTGTCTGATAATCCCGCAAAGATTTATCTTCGTTTTATGAATATTAGTAACGCTGAGTCTGTATTAAATAAAACGCTCCCTGTAGATAAATTGGCTATTTTTGCCTTGAATGAACGTCTATTACATATTCAACTGGATAAACCAACGCCGCAATTACCAGCTATGTTGGCACATGCCATTTTATTGCCTAAGAATCTAGCATCAGGCAATGAGCTCATTATGAATGGTGCTTATAAAGTGACTGAGCGTCAAGAAAAACAAATTTTGTTAGAAAAAAATCCTTATTATCGTGAATGGGAAAAGGTTTATTTTGATCAGGTTATGTATAAAGACATTCGCCAAACTCAAACCGAAGAACCTTTAGATTTGGTTCTGAATACCAAATCAAGAGCCGAAAATTTGACTTATTTACCTAAATTATGTGTTTATTTCTATGAATTTAATTTTTCCCATCCTCATTTGAAGAAAAGTGCGGTGCGAAAAGCGTTAATTTCCATGGCTACAATTCCGCAAAATCTTTTTCCTGAACAAATACAGCCAAGCCATTCTTTTTTACCTCACTCATTGCAATTAGAACAAGAAGATGTTTGTGAGCCAACAATTGTGGAAAAATTATTAGCCGAAAGCCGAATTACAGAAAAGGCACCGCTGAAATTTACGCTGACTTATGATCAAAGTGATGTCCAAGAAAAAATTGCCAAAAAACTTATACAAAATTGGGGACAATCTGATTTAATTCGTGTCAGGGCAAATCCTGTTTCAAAAGAGGAGTTATTGAAAAAACGAGTGATGGGCGACTTTGACATTATTCGTTCTGGTTGGTGCGCGGATTATAAAGAACCGTCCAGTTTTTTACTCAATTTTCATTCTATAAGCCTGGATAATAAAATGGGCTACCAAAATCCTCAGGTAGATCAATTATTGGAAAAAGCATTGCAATCTATTGATGAAAAAGAACGTAATAGCTTGTATGTTGAAGTGATAAAAATCTTGCAACAAGATAAAGTTGTTTTACCTATTTTTCAGCCGCTAATGCCTATTTGGCAAAAGAATATTTTAGGCATTGAAAAAAATAATGATACTGGAGTGATATATAGCAAAGATTTATATCGCAATGAAAAAGCAGAATAATACATATTTAACGAAAATATTAAGGAATTATCGTGGCATTAATTAGTTTAACCAATGGTTATCTTTCTTTTAGTGATCATCCTTTATTGGATCATGCAGAATTACATATTGAAGCAGGCGAACGAGTTTGCTTGGTGGGGCGCAATGGGGCAGGTAAATCTACCTTAATGAAAATTTTGGCGCAAGAAGTCATTATGGACGATGGTCGTTTACAATTTGAACGAGATTTAGTGGTTTCTCGATTAGAGCAAGACCCACCAAGACATGCGGAAGGTAATGTTTTTGATTACGTTGCGGAAGGCATTGGACATTTAGCTGATTTATTAAAAGATTATCATCGTATTTCTTTGTTGTTAGAAAAAGAATATAGCGAAACTTTACTTAATCAATTAGCACATATTCAAGCTCAATTAGAACATGCTGGTGGGTGGCAATTTGAAACAAAAATCAAAGAAACTCTAGCGAAATTAGATCTTAATCCAGACACTTTATTGGTTGAGTTGTCTGGTGGCTGGTTGCGCAAAGCAGCTCTTGCTCGAGCTTTAGTTTGTAATCCTGATGTTTTATTACTTGATGAGCCAACAAACCATTTGGATGTAGATGCAATCGAATGGCTTGAGGAGTTTTTACTTACCTTTAGCGGTAGCATTATTTTTATTTCTCATGACCGCTCTTTTATTCGCAAAATGGCAACACGCATAGTGGATTTAGATCGTGGCAAGTTAGTTTCTTATCCGGGAGATTACGATCTTTATTTAACTACTAAAGAAGAGAATTTGCGTGTTGAAGCATTACAAAATGAACTCTTTGATAAAAAGTTAGCGCAAGAAGAAGTTTGGATTAGACAAGGCATTAAAGCGCGCCGAACTAGAAATGAGGGGCGAGTAAGAGCATTAAAAGCTTTGCGTGAGGAGCGTCGTCAACGCAGAGAGGTATTGGGAACCGCTAAATTACAGCTCGATAATTCAAGCCGTTCAGGAAAAATTGTATTTGAATTGGAAAATGTCAGTTATGAAGTGGCAGGGAAGACCTTATTAAAAGATTTTAGCACGACGATTTTACGTGGCGATAAGATTGCTTTAGTGGGAGCAAATGGTTGCGGTAAAACCACTTTTATTAAGTTGTTATTGGGGAAAATTAAGCCCACTGCTGGAACAGTACGTTGTGGCACAAAGTTAGACATTGCTTATTTTGATCAATACCGAGCCGATCTTGACCCAGAAAAAACGGTGATGGACAACGTAGCTGATGGGAAGCAGGATATTGAGGTAAATGGAATTAAGCGCCATGTCCTTGGCTATTTACAAGATTTCCTATTTCCACCTAAACGAGCAATGACACCAGTAAAAGCCCTTTCGGGTGGTGAGCGTAATCGCTTGTTATTAGCCAAATTATTACTTAAACCCAACAATTTGCTCATTCTTGATGAACCCACCAATGATTTAGATGTGGAAACTTTGGAGTTATTAGAAGAATTATTGGCGGATTATCAAGGTACGCTTTTAATTGTCAGCCATGATCGTCAGTTTATTGATAATACAGCAACAGAATGTTACATGTTTGAAGGCAAAGGTGTTTTAAATAAATATGTCGGCGGTTTCTTTGATGCAAAACAGCAACAAGCGAATTACTTTGCTGTTAAAGCAGAAGAACAGGCTAAGCAGAAAAAAGTAAAAGAAGAAGATAAAAGTGCGGTAGTAAATTCGACAGTTTCCAAAGCTGAATATAAAAATCGCCAAGTTAAGTTATCTTATAAAGAGCAACGTGAATTAGAACAATTACCACAGATGCTAGAAGAATTAGAAGAAAAAATTACCGCACTTCAAGGGGAAATTGGCGATGTGAATTTCTTTCAGCAACCTCATGAATATACTTCCACAAAATTGCAAGAATTAGCTGATTTAGAGCAAGAGTTAGAGGCGGCTTTTTTACGTTGGGAGGAGTTGGAAGAGAAAAGGAATTTGGCTGGCTAAGCCTTCATATAACTAGGTATTAGACTTGGTAAATATACTTATAACATGGAATTTGTTAATTAAAGTCATGTAAAGATACCTGTTCAATGTTGCATAATAGAGCAAAATTACATTATTTATTAACAAAAATAAGGAAATCACATGAAAAACAAAGTTTTTAAACTTACCTTTCTTGCAGGTGCTATTAGTACTGCTTTTTCATCTCATCTCTATGCTGAAATTGGCACATCTATCTCAGATAAAATCAATGCAGCTCAAAATGGTGGGAATAATGTTGTAACAGTTATAAATGCGGGGGAGCTAGTGATATACCCTTTGAAGAAACTAGCAATGGAAAAAATCTTTATTTAACTAATAAGGGGAATATTGGTGCTATTAATCCTTATTTGAACTATCATCCTAGAAAACCAAGAGATAACTTTGGTTATACAGAAATATATGTAAGAAATGAGGAAAGTGCTCGAATATCTTCAATCGATCTTCCAGAAAAAACAGCTAAATTTGAATTAGAAAATCATGGTACTTTTGAAACAGGATATTCATATTTCAGTGATAATGCAATGGAAGCTTTTAAGTCTTTTGATAGAAAATTAAAAATGGTCCTTTAGGAAGGATAGATATTCTTGTCAATCATGACAAGACTATACCAGCCAAATTTATTGAAATTGAAAACCAAGGTAACATCAATATGATGAGATTTGATGAAGAAGAACAATCAAGTGTTGATAATGTCGTACCTAACATACAAGAAAGCTCGAAATTAATAAACAATGGCACAATAGAATCATCAACCTTTTATTCATTTAATATGGATGTTGATAACAATGAGGGAGCAAGAATTAATGAGTTATCATTGCGAGTAGCATCTGGAAAAGTTGTTAATAAAGGTATGCTTGACTATCTGAAAATTTCTGATATGACAGAATATATGAATTACAGTGAAAAAGATAGTATAGAGAACCATACTATTGTTCCTTCATATTTGATGCGAAAAGTTCTGCAAGATATATTAGAGAAAACCTCGGATAAAGAATCTGCTAAAACTGTTGATTTGCGAAATATTAATAGCAATGCAGTTATAGCAAGGCTTTTAGGTATCCCTGAAGATAAAGCAGCGGACAGACTACATGAGTTAGCTAAAGAAAAACATAAGGAAATCATGTCTAGATATGGTGAATTTGAGGTTGATTTACGCAGTGGAGAAAGTGGCATCGTACTAATTGATCGTCGGGGAGGATATTCATCTGATTTCGATGTGCCTTATGCAAGGTGGTTTGAGAGAGAAGACATAAAAGCACCAATTACTAAAGTCTTTGTCGATAAAGAGACTAAAATTAATGGAAGTGTATCTACAAAAGGGGCAGATGACACCCTTATTGTTCAAGGTTCTACGAATATTGAAAATAGTAAATTTGTAGGATTTGGTCATCTTGTTGCTCGTTGCTCGCAATGCAGATTGGACTTTATCGGATAAAGATTTTAAATTTGGCAAAACAGTGACTTTTGAAGATGGTCGTATCCATTTAAATAAAAATGGTCAAGTCGGTAACATCACTTCAGGGACTATCACTAATGGTAAAGATGCATTAATTTTAGTTGAAACAGATTATGCATTAAATGGTAATTTTACGAATGAAGGCAATATTCATTTTGTATCAGAGCCAAACTCGCCTGAAGATGATACGAAGAAAAATTTAACTATCAATGGTAATTATAGCGGTAATGGTGCAATTAAAATGCGTGTTAACGTAGAGAAATCCCCGATTACCAATGATAAAGTGATAATTTCCGAAACTGCTACAGGTAATACTAAAATCGAATTGGCAAATGGCCCTGTGGGCTTAAAAGTACGCACTAGAGAGAAAGCGACTTTAGTTGAAGCAAAAGCAGAAGGATCGAATAAAAATGCCTTTAGCTTAGAAAAAAGTTCATTTGGACCTTATAGATATTTACTTTCTACGGTCAATGAAAATGGCAAAATCAAATGGGTGTTAGAGCAACGATTCATTGGTGGTGGCGTTGGCAATATTGTGAGCGCACTTTCTAACAGTCAGCAACTCTTTGCGCATACTTATTATGACCGAACAGGTGCTGCTAAAAATGACCAAGGGGTATGGGTACGTTTAGGGCATCAAAGAAAAGAAAGTCAAATCGGTAGCTCTGACTCAACTATTACAAGTAACTCCACATTAAGCCACTTACAAATTGGTTATGATATTGGCAGTTTTGCTTTTAAAAATGGACAGCTAAGCTATGGTGCTTATGTTAATTACGGTACAGATAACACCAAAACACAGTTTATTGGTGAGAGTGAAAAGAACCGTAGTAAATTAAAAGGCTATGGCTTAGGCTTATATTCAAGCTATGTGAAAGACAATTGGTATTTAGATGGTTGGTTGAGTTATAACAAATTTAGCAACAAATTATTTACTGAGGAAGGCATCAATAAATATGATATGAAGGCTTTACAAGCCTCTGCTGAATTAGGCTATCAATACAATATTCCTGTAGGTAGCCAGCAATTAGCGATTAAACCACAATGGCAGCTAATTTATACTTATATTCCTAATTTTGATGTAGCAGGATTTGATGGATTAAAAGCTGAAAATCGTCATTATTTAACTTCTCGCTTAGGTGTACGTTTGAATTTGGAAACAGCTTATCAATTTAAACCTTTTGTTGAATTAAATTGGATTTACAACATGAAGGACACCGCGATTAATTTAGAAGATGAGAAATTCAAATTAGAAGGTAATCGTCATCTGAAAGAAGTTAAAGTTGGTTTTGAACGTTTAGGATTAGCTAAAAATGCGTATTTATGGGGACAAGTGCTAGGACGTTTTGGTACTGATAAATACAGAGAATATGCTGTTCAAGCTGGGATTAGCTATCAGTTCTAAACTGAGCAACATATCTAATATCTTGTACATTTAATAAAATTAATCTGCACTTAAAGAAGAAATTTAAGTGCAGATTTTTTATGGATTTTTGAAAAATGCTGAAAAAAAGACCGCTCTTTTTTATTTATCATTTAAGAAAAAATCATATCAATATGATTAATCAGCATTTTACGGCTTACTGCATATTCTTCAATTTTTGATAATAAGCCTCGTAAAGCTCTACTGCATCGCCAACATCAACTTGCCATTGTCCTTTCTCTAACACTTCTTTGGGTATAAAAATAGCAGGATCTTCAGTTAACTCTTTTGGTAACCGCTCACGAGCTTTGATGTTCGATGTAGGATATCCAATTGCTAGAGTTAATTTTTCGGAAACATCAGCACTTAGCAAATAGTTAATTAGCTTATAGGCTGCCTCAACATTTTTTGCTGTTTTTGGAATAGCTAAGTTATCAATCCAGAAAACTGTCCCTTCTTTAGGATAAATAATATCGACTGGTACTCCCTCATTTTTGGCTACACGAACAGAACCATTCCAAAGTAATCCAACGTCTATTTCACCTGTGACAAAGGCACCAGCTGGATTATCGGAGTTGAAAGCTAAAATATTTGGGCGTAATTTTAATAGCTCTTGGTAGGCTTGTTCTAAAACTTTTGGCTCTTGGGTATTTGGATCTTGACCCATTTTTAGCAGTGCGATACTAAATAATTCTCTAGGATCATCAAAAACTTGTAATTTGTTAGCAAATTCTGGTTTCCATAAATCCGCCCAAGATTGAAGTTTATTCGGATCTTGCGTGTCTGTATTGTATCCGATACCTGTAGCGCCAAAGAGCTGTGGTAGAGAGTATTTGTTACCTTTATCGAAAGGTCTATCCATCATATCTGGATCAAGTTCTTTTATGACAGGGAGTTTGCTATGCTCTAACTCTTTTAGCATCCCTTCTCTTGCCATTTTAGATACAAAATAACTTGTTGGTGCAATAACATCATATCCGCTATTCGAGCCTAATGTTTTTAACTTTGCGTACATGGTTTCGTTAGATTCTAGGCTTGATGATATGACCTTGATGCCTGTTTCTTTGGTGAAGTTTTCTAATAATCCTTCAGGGACATATTCACTCCATGTATAGAGATATACAGTGGTATCGTTTGCATTTGCAGCTTGACTAGCAGCAAGCAACACAAGATTAGCTAAAGCAATTTTAGTTAATTTTTTCATCTCAATTTCCTTTGAGTTGAGAGGTAAAAAGATAGACCAGCAAATTAGGCTGGTAGTGATATGCCGAATGGATACGGACGGGGCATTGTAAGATCAATGTTTTTAGATGTAAATAGAGCCGGTTAAGGCCCTATGTTGTAAGAAGGATTTATAATCTGTTTAAGATTAAATTGCTCATCATTTCAATATGTTGTATCTCAGCATTAAGTGCGGGGATATATTGAAAAGATTTTCCACCATGAGAAAGGAAAATTTCTCGATTTTCTTCATCAATTTCCTCAATCGTTTCTAAACAATCCACTGAAAATCCGGGACAAACTACCGCAACTTTTTGAACCCCTTGTTCACGACAAATATTTTCTAACACTTTATCTGTATAAGGTTGTAGCCATTCTTCACGGCCAAATCTTGATTGGAATGTCATTTGCCATTGATTTTCACTTAATCCTAAGCGATCTACGACCGCCAAAACGGTTTCTCGGCAATGTTGGCGATAATAATCACCATTATTTTCATAGCGCAAAGGTATGCCATGAAAAGAAAAAATTAAATATTCATCGGGTTTATGCTTAGCCTTAATACTATCTACTAAAGCATTAATATAATCTTCATGTAAATGGTATGAATGAATAAATTGGAAAGGCACTATATTGCGTTGTTTTTTTAAGGCCTGGGCAAAAGCGTCAAACACCGCTGCTGTTGTTGTACTACTATATTGTGGGAAAAGCGGTAATAAGATAATTTCATCAACTTGCTTTTCTAATAGTTTTTCCACCGCACTTTCCATAGATGGATTGCCGTAAGTCATGGCGATTTCCACACAAGCATTAATTTGTTGATTATCCAAATGTGCTTGGAGAGCTTGTTTTTGCTGATTGGAAATCACTAATAGAGGAGAGCCCTCATCAGTCCAAACGGATTTATAGGTTTGCGCAACTCGAGCGGAACGGCGTGGCAAAATAATGCCTTTTAATAGGGGATACCAACGCCATTTGGGTAAATCTACTACACGAGGATCTGTTAAAAATTGCCACAAATAGCGAGATAATGCTTTAGCCGTTGGTTCATCTGGTGTGCCTAAATTGGCAAGAATAATACCTAGTTTTTTCATTATGTTAGTTGTTAATGGTGATAACGCTTAATGTTAATCTCGAACTACAACAAATTTTCTGCTCTTCATCATAGAGGTTTATTTGCCAAACGTGGAGATTTTTCCCTAAACGTATTGGCGTGGCTCTTGCGGTTACTTTTCCTTTTGTTACTGGTCGTAAATGGCTTGCATTAATTTCTGCGCCAAGAACTGCTTGATCTTCATCTACACAGCAAAAACCCGCAGCGGAACCAACGGTTTCGGCTAGTGCACAAGAGATACCGCCATGCAAATATCCCATAGGTTGAGTTGTTCTGTGATCGATAGGCATTGTTGCTTCCAGCCAATCATCGCCTTGAGCACTGAATTCGATACCTAAATGTGCTACAGCACAATTGGCAGCAAAGTCGTTGAGCTGGGCTAAAGTATAGTTTTTTTTCCAAATTTTCATAAAAGGTTCTTTCTATTTAAATAATTGATAATAAGGCTTGAATTGGGTGTTTCGGTTGCCAATGTGCCATGCGTTTAATTTGGCTACGACAAGAATAGCCAGTAGCTAAGCAATGTTCAGGATTTTTTCCTTGTAATTTTTTAGCCCAAGATAAGTGGTAAATCTCTTTGGACATTTCTATATTATTCGTTTCATGTCCAAAGGTTCCTGCCATTCCGCAACAACCCACGTTCTCTGTTTGTAAATCTTGGCCAAAAGCGGAGAAGATTTGTTGCCATTCTTTTGGACTGTTTGGCATTGCGCTACTTTCTGTACAATGAGGGAATAAATGCCATTTTTGTGCTTTTTCTTCCCCAACATCTGCCTCAAAAGTGCGGTCATTTTTTTGCATAATTTGTGTAAGTTGTTGTGCTAATTTTCCAGCATTCAATTCTTGCGTTAGCCACTCATGTGCAGTGATGACTTTAAAATCCCCTCTCTCGTTGCCGAGAATTTCTTTATATTCATCACGATAAGAAAGAACAATAGCAGGATCAACACCGACTAAGGATAAACCCAGTTTACTCACTCTGTTAAGGAAATCCGCTTGATTTTTCGCTGTCTTGGCAAATCGTTTTAGGAAACCTTTAACATGCATGGCTTTGCCATTTGGTTTGAAAGGTAGAACAATGGCTTTGTAGCCGAGTTTCTGACAAAGCGCCACAAAGTCTGCAACAACTTTTGCATCATAAAAAGTGGTAAAAGGATCTTGCACCACCAATAAAATATTCTCTTTTTCTACCGCACTTAACTTTTCTAATTCCTCCAAGGAATAACCTTGATAACCAATTTCCACTAATTGTTGCTGTAAAGTGGGTACAGAGAGCAATGGCAAATCTGTCATACCTAGCAAATTTTCTGCTAAAGGTTGTGTCATTTTTGCTGCGGTGAAGAAGTTAAAGAATTTTGGTGCTTTTGCCATGAAAGGTGCGACCATTTCTACATTAGCAACTACATAATCTTTCAATGGGCGCAAATAGCGATTGTGATAAAAGTAGAAAAATTTAGCACGGAAACTAGGCACATCAATTTTTATTGGGCATTGGCTTGCACAAGCCTTGCAAGCTAAACAAGTGTTCATTGCCTCTTTTACTTCATGAGAGAAATCGTATTCACCCCGAGTTTTTGCAATAAAATTGCGAATTTTATGGACAAAATCTGTCAGTTTTACTTCTGTTTTACGAAAATCTAATTGTTCAGGCGTAATATTTTCATTTGCCATTAAGCGCAACCATTCACGAATAATTGCAGCTCGTCCTTTTGGCGAATAGAGGCGATTTTTGCTTACTTTCATTGAAGGGCACATAGTGCTATTCACATCGAAGTTAAAACATAACCCATTTCCATTGCAGTTCATTGCACCCGAAAATTCTTCGCGCACTTGGATTGGAGTTTGGCGATCTTGGTCGGCACGCATTGGCGATAAAATAGAATAGAGTTCTTGTTCAGAGTGAAGTGCGGTACAAATTTTTCCCGGATTTAAGCGGTTGTTTGGATCGAATAGAAATTTAATGTAGCGTAACTCTTGCCATAATTCTGGCGTAAAGAATTTCTCACCATATTGCGAACGCATACCTTTGCCATGTTCACCCCAGATTAAACCACCATATTTTTTGGTTAACTCAGCCACTTGATCTGAAATAGTTTTGAACAGCAAAACTTGTTCTTTATCACATAAATCTAGAGCTGGGCGGACATGCAAAACACCAGCATCAACATGCCCAAACATACCGTAATCTAGGTTATGTTTGTCTAATAATTGGCGAAACTCACTAATATAGTCAGCCAAATTTTCAGGCGGAACACAACTGTCTTCTACAAAAGGAATTGGTTTGGCACTGCCTTTAGCATTACCTAACAAGCCCACGGCTTTTTTGCGCATTGCGTAAATTCGTTCGATGGAAGGTAAGTCTGAGCAAATTTGATAACCAATAATATTATCTTGCTGTTGCACAATTTTATCTTCTAATAATTGACATAAGTGAGCCACTTGTCTTTGAATTAAGTTTGCATTATTCCCCGCATATTCAACGATATTTAAGCCTAAAATTGGGTTTTCTTGTTCTTCTGTTAGTAATTCATGGACAGAATGCCAAATAATATCTTGTTTGGCTAAGTTGAGCACTTTGCTATCAATGGTTTCAACGGATAGTGCATCTGCGGCTAACATAAAAGGTGCATTGCGTAATGCAGCATCAAAAGAACTATATTTAATATTGATTAACGTGCGGTATTGTGGGATAGGTGTTAAATTTAAAACCGCTTCGCTGATAAAAGCTAATGAACCTTCAGAGCCAGTTAAAATGCGACTTAGATTAAATTCACTTTGATCTTTGTTAAATACATTTTTTAAATCATAGCCTGTTAAAAAACGGTTTAGCTGAGGTAAATCATTAATGATTTGTGAGCGCTTTTGCTGGCAACGCTGAAACACCTCTTGGTGCAGTTTTTGGCTAGTTGCGGATAAATGTTGAATGTTTTGTGAAAATCCTGCAGATTTCACCGCACTTGTTTCTAAAATCTCTCCATTCATCAAAACAGATTTAAGTCCTAATACATGATCTGAGGTTTTTCCATATTTTAATGAACCTTGTCCAGATGCATCAGTATTAATCATGCCGCCAATCGTTGCTCGATTGCTGGTAGAAAGCTCAGGCGAAAAAAACAAGCCATAAGGCTTTAAAAATTGATTGAGCTGATCTTTAACCACGCCAGCTTGTACTCGAACCCAACGTTGTTCTACATTGAGTTCCAAGATTTTTGTCATGTGGCGAGAGAGATCCACAATAATATTATGGTTGATTGATTGACCATTAGTTCCAGTACCTCCACCTCTTGGCGTAAAAGTGAGCGATTGGAAATCTACCTGTTGTGCAAGCTTAGTAATACGCACAATATCTGCTGTCGTTTTAGGAAATAAAATCGCTTGTGGAAGTTGTTGATACACGCTGTTATCAGTTGCAAGGGTTAAGCGGTCAGCGTAATTTGTTGCTATATCGCCTTCAAAATGCTGCGTTTTTAATTTTTCTAGATAGGCAGACACTAAAGGATCAAGCTGGGGAATATCTTTTAATCTAGGGAGCATTATCTTACCTGTATTTATAGATTGTTGTGTTGGCTCAAAAATACAACGAATTCTAACACAGGATCAAGCAAGAAAGGGTTAAAGGAAAAAATAAATTATTGAAGAAATGAGCAAAAAATAGGTCGGCAAAACCGACCTACGAGAATGATGAAATCTTATTTTTCTGGTACTTCTTCTTGACAATGTGGGCAAGTCATTAAATGTTGTTCGTTATTATGTACGATAAAATGCCCCATTTTTTTCGCTTTTGTATCTAAGTATTCTGTATTGTAGCGATTTTCGCCTACATTTAATGGTACACGCTCGACAATATTGATTCCAGATTTTTTCATTGTTTCGATTTTATTTGGATTATTCGTGAGTAAGCGCACTTGTTTTACTCCTAATAATTCAAAAATATCTGCACAAACTGAAAAATTACGCTCATCAGCGGCAAAGCCTAACGCAAGGTTGGCTTCAATTGTATCTAATCCTTGGTCTTGTAAAGAATAAGCGCGAATTTTATTAATTAAGCCGATGCCACGGCCTTCTTCACGATGATAAATTAACACGCCACGTCCTTCTTGGCTGATTTGGCGTAATGCGGTGGCAAGTTGAAAGCCACAATCGCATTTTAAACTATGTAGGGCATCGCCAGTTAAGCATTCTGAATGAATACGTGCAAGGACAGGTTTATCATCATTTATATCGCCCATCACAAGCGCAACATGTTCTTTTTTGGTATCGGGGAATTCAAAGCCGACAATACGAAAAATACCAAACTCTGTTGGTAATTTAGCCTCAGTAACTAACTGAATTTTGGACATAATAAAGTACCTATTTATTTTTAGCTTTTTATGGCTTGATAATGTTAAAATGTGCGACCTAATATAAGTCCATTTTCTGAGTTATCAAGATGTTAAAACGGTTGTCATTATATACCTTATTACTTTGCTTTGTACCAATTTTTACCTACTTAATTAATTGGCAATGGCAAGCAAATGCAATTATGCCTTCCTTTGATTATTTTTTATATTTATTGACAGAAACAGGTAGCGCACCTTATGCACTCGGTACTTGCGTTATTTTTGCGCTCTTCTATTTTCTTGCTATTAAAGATAAAAAGCAGGCGATATGGGCAATTCTGATTATGGCTTTTTCTGTTGCCTTAACGCAGGGGATAAAGAGCGGTTTAAAAACAGCCTTTGCTGAGCCACGTCCTTTTGTACAAGAAATGGCACAAAATTCAGCCATTACGACTGATGATTTTTATGGTCAAAAACGCCCAGAACGTAAAAAAATGGTGTATCAATATTATCAAGAAACGTCCCAAAAACAGACCGCACCTGAGTGGTTGGTAGATCATTATGCTCATGAAACGGGTTATTCTTTTCCTTCAGGTCATACTATGTTTGCAGCAACTTGGTTGTTATTAGCTGTTGGATTTGCGCAGTTGCTTGGTAAACATAATCCAAAAGTTAAAGTGCTTGTACCTATAGTGGCAATTTGGGCTCTGTTAATGTTGATAAGTCGATTACGCTTAGGAATGCATTATCCCATTGATTTATTCATTTCTACCTTAATCTCTTGGCTTGTGCATATTTTTATATTTACTCTCTTGCAAAGAAAATATCTTTTTGCAGTTGAGAATCGATAAAAGTGCGGTTGGAATTTCTTTATATTAGGAGGACATTATGTATTACGGATTTGATATTGGCGGTACAAAAATTGAAATAGCAGTTTTTGATGAGAATTTAGAAAAACTCTATTCTGAAAGGGTAGATACGCCAAAAGAAAGCTATGATGAATGGCTAAATGCTATTGTACATTTAGTAGAAAAAGCTGATGCAAAATTTGCTTGTAAAGGTACTGTAGGCTTAGGTGTTCCAGGATTTGTTAATCAAGAAACGGGCATTGCAGAAATTACCAATATTCGTGTAGCAGATAATAAGCCGATTTTGAAAGATTTATCAGCGCGCTTAGGTAGAGAAGTGCGTGCGGAAAATGATGCGAACTGTTTTGCGTTATCAGAGGCTTGGGATAAGGATAACCAGCAATATCCTTTGGTACTGGGGTTGATCTTAGGTACAGGCTTTGGCGGCGGTTTAGTATTTAATGGCAAGGTTCATTCAGGCCAAACGGGTATGGCGGGCGAATTAGGACATTTACAACTGAACTATCACGCATTGAAATTATTAGGTTGGGATAAAGCACCGATCTACGAGTGTGGTTGTGGAAATAAAGCTTGTTTAGATACTTACTTATCTGGACGCGGTTTCGAGATGTTATATCGTGATCTACAAGGAGAAACCTTATCTGCTAAAGAAATTATTCAGCGTTTTTATAATAAAGATGAAAGTGCGGTCAAATTTGTCGAAATTTTTGTTGAGCTTTGCGCTATTTCCATAGGTAATATTATTACCGCGCTTGATCCTCATGTGATTGTATTGGGTGGTGGTTTATCTAACTTTGATTATTTATACGAGGCACTACCGAAAGCATTACCTGCACATTTAATGCGTACTGCTAAAGTACCACAGATTAAAAAAGCAAAATTTGGCGATTCTGGTGGTGTACGAGGTGCAGCAGCGCTCTTTTTATCAAGAGAGTAGCAATTATGTTAAAAGGGCGGTACCGCCCTTATTTTTTATCTAATTAATTTTCTTTAAATTAGATTTTTTCTAATTGTTATAACTTTATTTTATCTTTTTATTATTTTTATTTTTATTTTTTTAATATTTGTATTTTAATTCTAGTGTTTTAATTTATAGGAGAGAATTTATGTTTGCAAATATAGTGTCAAGTATCGAGCAAGCTTTAGTATGGTTTGTGGATACTTTCGATGGTCCCCTGTGGGATTTAACTATTATTACTTTACTTGGTGTAGGTGTGTTTTTTACTGTTGCCACAGGGGTTATCCAGCTACGTCTATTGCCACAAAGTTTGCGTGAAATGTGGTTTGGACGTGCAGTACAAGGACAATCCTTAACGCCATTTCAGGCATTTACTACTGGCTTAGCAAGCCGAGTTGGTGTAGGTAATATTGGTGGTGTTGCAACTGCTATTGCTATTGGCGGAGAAGGTGCAGTTTTCTGGATGTGGGTTACAGCTTTGATTGGTATGTCGAGTGCTTTTGCTGAGTCTTCTTTAGCTCAGTTATTTAAAGTAAAAGACAAAAATGGTCTGTTTCGTGGTGGTCCAGCTTATTATATTACTAGAGGATTGAAAGCACCCTGGTTAGCGGTATGCTTTGCGATTGCTTTAATATTTACCTTTGGTTTTGCTTTTAATGCTGTGCAATCGAATGCTATTGTTGAAGCAACTAAAAATGCTTGGGAATGGGAACCGCACTATGTAGGTTTATCATTAGTGGTTGTGACTGGTGTGATTATTTTTGGTGGGGTAAAACGTATCGGTAAAGTTTCTTCACAGATTGTTCCGATGATGGCGTTGTTTTATCTCATTATTGCAGTCATTATTTTGGGCATGAATATTGAAATGGTGCCTACAGTGCTTAGCCGTATTGTACATAGTGCATTTAACTTTGAGGCGATGGCTGGTGGAATGTTCGGTGCTATTTTCTCTAAAGCAATGCTAATGGGAATTAAACGTGGACTTTTCTCCAATGAAGCTGGTATGGGTTCTGCGCCGAATGCTGCCGCTTCAGCAGATGTGAAGCACCCCGCAAGTCAAGGGTTAATCCAAATGCTTGGTGTGTTTGTAGATACGATTATTGTATGTACTTGTACCGCGGTGATTATTTTGTTATCAGATAATTATGGTGGTGAACAGCTGAAAAGCATTTCATTGACTCAGTATGCTTTACAGTACCACGTGGGCGAATTTGGCTTACATTTCCTCGCCTTCATCTTATTGTTATTCGCATTTTCTTCTATCATTGGAAACTATGCGTATGCAGAAAGCAATATTCGTTTTATTCGTAACAAACCATTATTTATTTTAATTTTCCGTTTGATCGTATTGTTCTTTGTGTATTTTGGTGCGGTAAATTCAGGGAATGTGGTCTGGAACTTTGCTGATACAGTCATGGCGATTATGGCATTAATTAACCTTGTGTCTATTGTGTTATTAGCGCCAATCGTAATGTTGTTACTAAAAGATTATCGCCAACAGCTGAAAGAGGGTAAAGAGCCTGAATTTAAGATTGAACAATATCCTCAGTTACTCAAAAAAGGTATTGATCCAAGACTTTGGAAATAATTAGGTTTTGATTTTTTAGTAATAAAAAACGTAAGGTAATGAGTTGCCTTACGTTTTTTCTTTTTAAGAATTAAGCATTTTCTTTTTTGAACAAAGATAAGATAAATAAGAAAGTAGAACTAATCACCACTGAAGGTCCAGTAGGCGTATCGTAGAATGCGGATAATGCCAATCCTAAGGTGATAGAAATCATACTGACAAAAACAGCAATAAGCACCATGATTTCAGGACTTTTGGCAAAGCGTCTTGCTGTTGCCGCAGGAATAATGAGCAATGAAGTAATGATCAATGCACCCACAAATTTCATACTTAATGCAATAGTAAGTGCGGTCAAAATCATTAATAAAAATCGCATTCTTTTGATATTAATGCCTTCCACTTGGGCAAGTTCAGGACTGACTGTAATGGATAATAAAGGCCGCCAAAAATAAATCAAAATCCCTAATACAATGATTACTCCCATGGCAATGAAATAGAGATCTTCCAATCCAATCGCTAATAAATCGCCAAATAAATAAGCCATTAAATCCACCCGTACATTTTGCAATAAAGCAACTGTCACAACGCCAAGGGATAAACAACTGTGGGCGATAATGCCTAATAACGTATCTACTGAGTATTGTGTGTTACTTTCTAGCCAAACCATGATGATAGCTAATAATATGGTGAGGATTAAAATAGCAATGTAAGGGTTGGTATGTAAAAAAAGCCCTAAGGCAACGCCAAGTAAAGCGGAGTGGGCTAGGGTATCGCCAAAATAGGCCATTTTGCGCCAAACTACGAATGCACCTAAAGGTGCGGTAATAAATGACAGTAATATTCCAGTTAGCCAAGCGGGTAAGAGAATTTCTAGCATTTTTATTCCTTAATTTATTTTGTATGTTTACATTGTGCAGATTGGAAGTTATGCCCACAGCACACATCACCATGTATGTCATGTTTATGATTGTGATGATGAGTATAAACAGCAATATTTTTAGCAAATTGATCGCCAAAGAAATGAATGAAGGTTGGATCATTAGATACAATTTCTGGTGTGCCAGCGCAGCAAATATGTTGATTAACACAGAGAACTTCGTTTGTATCTGCCATAACGATATGTAAATCATGAGAAACCATCAAAATGGCACAATTGAGTTTTTGTTGAGTTTGCTTTATCAGTTGATAAAGCTCCGCCTGACCATTTATATCAACCCCTTGAGTTGCTTCATCTAGTACAAGCAAATTAGGTTTGTTTAGGATTGCTCGAGCAAGTAAAACTCTCTGCATTTCTCCACCAGATAATTTTTGCATAGAGTTTAAACGCAAATGCTCAATAGAAAGCAGAGCTAAAGCATCTTGTATATCTTGTTTATTGATGCCTTTTTTTAAAGATAAAAATTTTTCTACAGTAATAGGGAGGCTTTGATCAAGATGAATTTTTTGTGGAACATATCCAATGACGAGATTTTTGCTATAAGTAATTTCTCCACTGGTTGCAGGTAACAGTTTTAATAAAACTTTGAGCAAGGTGGATTTTCCGCCACCATTTGGCCCAACAATTGTTGTTATAGAATTAGGATAAATTGTTAAATTAATATTTTTTAGAATATTTTTTTGTGCAAAGCTAACATTGATATTTTTTAATTCCACTAGGGGATATTTGATTGAGTGAATTTGCATGGTAAACAAAAGATATGCTGTGAAAGTGAGGTGAAAAAATAGCTTATTTTCCTTTATTTAACAAGTATGCTCGAGATTTATGCATATAAAGTATTCATTTGTTTTATTTTTTACGAAATGAAATGAATTTTTAGTAAAATCCTCTGTCTTACTAGAGCCCCAAATTTTTACAAGGTTGTTTATTCAAAATGGTGTATCACATTAAATTAGCCCGAGATAGACGTAGAAAGAAATTGCGTACAAAAGTCGCTATTTTTTTCTTCGCTATTTTATCTATTTTAATTGGTATTACTTTATCTTTGAAAAACAAAGTCGTGACTGAAAATGTTACAGCTCTCACATCCTCGGACCAACAAAACCTTCACAATGTTTCTTTAGACAAGGACGTGATAAAACATCCAGCATCTACTCAGCATGGAGAATTTATCGATGTTCAAGATAAAGATATGAAAATCCTTGTTGATAACACAAATGAATCAACTTTAACAAAAACCAATAAAGTTTCAGTAGAGAATGAGAAAACTGAAACTGATTTATCTTATGACGATTTAGATGGTCAGGATGATGAGGTTGATCAAGTTAATCTAGAAGATAGCGAGATGTCATCTTTACCTGATGATGCTAAGGACGCTTTAAACAGTTTATTAGATGTAGCAGATCAGGCAATGCGGATCAAAGATCAATTTACGCATACTATTGTTAATGGTGATACCTTAAAAGATGTGCTAGAAAATTCAGGATTAGGGGAAGAGACTAGCAATAAGTTACTTGCTGACTATCCCGAATTAAAAAAGTTGAAAGCAGGTCAACAAATATACTGGATACTAGATAATGATGGTAACTTAGAGTATTTAAATTGGCTAATTTCTGCGCGTGAAGAGCGGATTTATGAGCGAATAGATGAAAACAATTTTAAACGTCAGATTTTGGAGAAGAAAAGTGTTTGGAGAAAAGATGTACTGAAAGGTCAGATAAACGGGGCATTTTCTGCTAGCTTAAAAACATTAGGGCTGAATAAGAAACAAATTAACCAATTAACCACCGCACTTCAATGGCAAGTAAGTATTAATAAATTAAAAAAAGGTGATAAATTCGCAGTTTTAGTATCAAGAGAATATTTGGATGATAAATTAACAGGGCAAGGTAATGTAGAAGCTATCCATATTGTGTCTGGAGGTAAAAGTTATTATGCCATTCAAGCAAGCAATGGGCGTTATTACAACCGCCAAGGAGAAACCTTAGGTAAAGGTTTTGCTCGTTCCCCTTTGTTGCATCAAGCTCGAATTTCCTCTCACTTTAACCCTGCTCGGCGTCACCCTGTCACAGGTCGAATAAGACCACATAAAGGAGTTGACTTTGCTATTCCTGTAGGCACACCAATAATAGCTCCAGCAGATGGAATTGTAGAAAAAGTGGCTTATCAGGCTAATGGTGCTGGTCGCTATATTATGATTAGACATGGCAGAGAATATCAGACTGTTTATATGCATTTAAGTCGCTCATTAGTAAAAGCCGGTCAATCAGTAAAAAGAGGGCAACGCATAGCATTATCGGGCAACACTGGTCGTTCTACCGGTGCACATTTACATTATGAGTTTCATATTAATGGAAGACCAGTTAATCCTTTAAAAGTTAAGCTACCAGGAACAAGTAGTCAGATGGCAAGTAGCGAAAGAAAGGCATTTTTAGTCAAAGCTAAAACAATTGAAAAAATGCTCAAGATTTAGTCAAGAATACAAATGTCATACGCTAAAAGTTTATTTTTTATAAAAAAAGTTTTACCTTTGGGCAAAAAGAGGGTAATATTGCGCTAAACACCTATTAGGTGTTTAAATCCTAATCTATTAGATTTAGATTTGGAGTACATATTATATTAATATTGATGACTAAATAGAGGATCATCCAAATGAAAAAAACTGCAATCGCATTAGCTATCGCTGGTTTAGCAGCATCTGTACAAGCAGCTCCACAAGCAAACACATTTTATGTTGGTGCTAAAGCAGGTTGGGCATCTTTCCACGATGGATTCACACAATTAGAAACTGATAAAACAGGAACATTACGCAACTCTGTAACTTATGGTGTGTTTGGTGGTTACCAAATTACTGATAACTTTGCTGTAGAATTAGGTTACGATGATTTTGGTCGTGCTAAAGGTCGAGTTAATGGAAAGACTGAGTCTAAACATACTAATCATGGCGCTCATTTAAGCTTAAAAGCTAGTTACCCAGTATTAGAAGGTTTAGACGTTTATGGTCGCGTTGGTGCAGCTTTAATCCGCTCTGATTACACTGTAACTCACGATTATTCTGTTATAGAGCCAACTAAACAAAATAGCTTAAAAGTATCTCCAGTTTTCGCAGCTGGTGTTGAATACAACTTACCATCATTACCAGAACTAGCGTTACGCGTAGAATATCAATGGGTTAAAGGCGTTGGTAAAATCCATAATGATACAACAGGTGCTCGTTTAGACTATACTCCAAGCATCGGTTCTGTAACTGCAGGCTTATCTTACCGTTTCGGTCAAGTTGCTCAAGTTGCTCCTGAAGTTGTAAGCAAAACTTTCAACTTAAACTCTGATGTTACTTTCGCATTCGGTAAAGCAACATTAAAACCTGAAGCGCAACAAACTTTAGATGGTATCTACGGTGAAATCGCTCAATTAAAAGCAGCACAAGTTTCTGTTGCTGGTTACACAGACCGTATCGGTTCTGATGCAGCAAACTTAAAATTATCTCAACGTCGTGCTGATACAGTAGCTACTTATTTAGTATCTAAAGGTGTTGCTCAAGATGCTATTACTGCAACAGGTTACGGTGAAGCAAACCCAGTTACTGGTGCTAAATGTGACGCTGTTAAAAGTCGCAAAGCATTAATCGCATGTTTAGCTGAAGACCGTCGTGTTGAAATCGCAGTTAAAGGTGACAAATAATATATAATTTGTAACACTTTACTGAATTTTATAAAAAGCCCTAAATGAAAGTTTAGGGCTTTATTATTTAGTATAAATAAGGAACTAAAATGAAAAAATTATTTGGCTTAATTATTGTCGCAGTGGCAATTGGCTTTGCACTAATGAGTAGTTATAACGGATTAGTCCAAGCAGAAGAAAAAATTGATTCTGTTTGGGCAAATGTGGAATCACAATATCAACATCGTGCAGATTTAATTCCTAACTTGGTTAATACTGTTAAAGGTCAAGCTAATTTTGAGCAAGAAACATTGACTAGTGTGATTAAAGCTCGTTCTCAAGCGACACAAACAAAAATTGATCCGACAAATATGACTGAAGATCAATTAACTCAATTCCAACAAAGTCAGAATAATATAGGTTCTGCCTTATCTCGCTTGTTAGTGACAGTAGAAAAATATCCTGAATTAAAAGCGCATGATGGCTTTATGAATTTACAGGCCCAATTGGAAGGTGTAGAAAATCGTATCAATGTCGCTCGTAATAAATTTAACGAAGCAGCTCGAGAATACAATCAAAAAGTACGTCAATTTCCAGCTAAGTTTACAGCGATGATCTTTGGTTTCAAAGAAAAGCCTTATTTTAAATCAGCTTCTGGTGCTGAGAATGCACCTGTTGTAAATTTCAATTAAAGTGCGGTCAAAAATGTCTTTGTTTTCTCGTATTCCCTTTAATAAAAAACAAATTGAGGCGGCAATTAGTCGCCTTGAGCTCAATTCTTCAGCTGAGTTAAGAGTATATATTGAGCGTCATATAAATCATTCTTCTCATTCCGCATATAATCGAGCACTAGAAATTTTTGATGATTTGGCTATGGGAAATACAAAATTAAAGAATGCTGTACTGATTTATATTGCGCATAAGGATCATCAATGTGCAATTATTGGTGACATTGGAATTCATCAATATGTTGGAGATGAATTTTGGCGTATGCAATGTGATGAAATGGTAAGCTTTTTTAAAGCTAATCAGTATTCTTTAGGTGTTGTTAGAGCAATAGATCAGATTGGGGAAAAATTAGCACTGTATTTTTCTATTCAAGAAAATGATCAAAATGAATTAGATAATGAGGTCATCATTAATGATTAATTTTTTTGTATCTTGGCAAAAAAGAGCGGTGCTTTTTCTGATTTTTTTGTTTTCTCAAACTGCATTAGCTGCTAGTTTTCCTACACCTCCAACTCCTTTTCAATATGTGAATGACTATACCAAAACATTACATACACAGGAAAAGCAGTTTTTAGAAGAAAAACTAGCAGCCTATGCTAAAGAAACTAGCTCACAAATAGCCATTGTTATGATCACAACCACAGGAGATTATCCTATTTCTCAATATGCTTTTGAGTTAGGAGATAAATGGGGAATTGGTAGAAAAGGATTAGATAATGGCGTTTTGATGCTTGTAGCTATGAACGATCGTAAGATGTTTATTGCCACTGGACAAGGACTAGAAGGAGCTTTGCCAGATGCCTTTTTATCGCAAATCATCCGTAATGTTATTATGCCTGAGTTTAAGCAAGGTTTTTATGCTAAGGGGCTTAATAAGGGGTTAGATTATATTATTGCAGCAAGTAAAAGAGAATATGAGCCTCATCAGCAAGAAAATAGCTGGGAAGACTATATTCCTATTTTTATGATCGCTGTTTTTGTACTATTTGTTCTATTTGGTGAGCTAAGCTGGCGTAGAAAACCTTATATTAGCCCAAGTAGTCAAGATTTTGATCGCATTATTCGCCAGTCCACTTTATCACGAAGACGTTCTGGTGGTGGATTTTCAGGAGGATTTGGTGGAGGCTCAAGCTCTGGTGGCGGATTTGGCGGTGGTAGCTTTGGCGGAGGTGGAGCTGGGGGAAGTTGGTAGTCAAAACTTTCTTTAACTTGACTATTTCCATTGTACTTATGCTACAATTTAACCCGAATTTAACTTAAGAGAAATATTATGGAAACTTTAGACAAAATCAAAAAACAAATCAGTGAAAATCCAATCCTTATTTATATGAAAGGTTCTCCTAAATTCCCTTCATGTGGATTTTCAGCAAGAGCAGTTGAAGCCTTAATTAATTGTAAAGTCCCTTTTGGCTATGTTGACATTTTACAGCATCCAGATATTCGCGCAGAATTGCCTGTTTATGCTAATTGGCCAACGTTCCCACAATTATGGGTTGAAGGTGAATTAATTGGCGGTTGTGACATCATGTTGGAAATGTTTCAACAAGGTGAGCTACAGCCGTTATTAGCTGAGGTTGCCGCTCGTCATCCACAAGAATAATTCTTTCATGATAGGTGCGTTTTAACGCACCTTTTTTTTCTAATTGATAGTCTAGGTATTGCTATGAAAATCCAACAACTTCGTTATATTGTTGAAATTGTTAATCAAAATATGAATGTAACTGAGGCAGCTAATGCTTTGTTTACCTCTCAGCCAGGGATTAGCAAACAAGTTCGATTGCTAGAAGATGAACTAGGCTTGGAAATTTTTGAGCGCAATGGTAAACATATTAAAGGGTTAACACCAGCTGGCGCAAAAATTGTTAATGTTGCGAGAGAATTACTTGTTAAAACTCAGAGTATTAAAGCAATTGCGAATGAATATACTCGTCCAAATTGCGGAGTTTTACGTATTGCAACAACAAACACACAAGCACGCTATATGTTACCTTCCGTAATTGAGCTTTTTTCTAAGCAATATCCTGAGGTTAGCTTACATATTCATCAAGGCTCACCAACACAAATATATGATGCATTATTATCTGGAGAGGTTGATCTAGCTATTACAACAGAAGCGCAATATCTTTTTGATGACGTGGTTTTATTGCCTTGCTATATGTGGAACAGATCTGTGATTGTTAAACCCGATCATCCTTTAGCACAATGCAAAAATTTAACTATTGAGGAGTTAGGTAAATATCCTTTAGTTACCTACACCTTTGGTTTTACTGGGGTTTCGGATTTAGATTATGCCTTTAATAGTGCTGGTTTATTGCCTAATATTGTGTTTACTGCAACGGATGCTGATGTGATTAAAACTTACGTGCGCTTAGGGTTAGGTGTGGGGATTATGGCATCAATGGCCCACACCGAAGCTGATACAGATTTGGTTGCAATAGATGCAAGTCATTTATTTAGATCGAGTATGACACAGATAGCTTTTAAGCATAGTGTCTTTTTAAGAAATTATATGTACGATTTTATTCAGTATTTTTCACCGCAATTAACCAAATCATTAGTCGAGCAAGCGGAAAGATTAAGAGATAATAATGCTGTGAAAAAATTGTTTGAACATATTCAATTGGATAATCGATAAAAAGAATGCCCATAAACTAAATTATGGGCATTCTTTTTATATAGCTTTAACAGATTTACGGATAACCAGTTCTGGATGAAGCTCAATAACCTCATGCTCTCCTGATTTTTCACCAATCCGCTTAAATAACAAATTGATTGCTTGCACGCCTAAACGAGATTTTGATTGGTGTACAGTTGTTAATGGTGGAGAAAAGAAACGTGAAGCATGAATATTGTCATAGCCAATTATTGAAATATCATCTGGTACTTTTAAGCCTTTTTCACCAATAGCAGAAATTGCTCCTAATGCCATTACATCATTACAGCAAAAAACTGCGGTAGGTAGTTTATCTTGTACAAGAATTTTATTCATACATTCGTAACCATCTTCAGGTTCAAAGAAACCTTCCATGATCCAGTCAGGATTTATGGTTAAATTAGCCTCTTGCATTGCCTTTTCAAATCCCTGATAACGTGTTATCGCCGTAGTTTTTTTCAATTCACCAGAGATGATGCCAATATCTTTATGCCCATTATCGATAAGATATTTTGTAGCAAGGTATCCGCCACATAAACTATTGTCTTGAATGAGATCTGTATGTTCATTGTATGGACCCCAATCCATAACGACCATTGGTAGATCTTCAAATGCTGCTAATAGATCTAGAGAGTCCTGAGTGTATTCAGCACACATAACAAGCAAGCCATCAACACGTTTTTTGGCAAGCATATCCAGATGGTTTTTGATTTTTTCTGGATCATTTTGGGTATTGCATAAAAACAAAGAATAACCTTGGCGATAGCAATGTTCTTCTACAGAATGAATAATTTCAGCAAAATAAGGGGCTTCACAAGTTGTAACAATCATTCCAACGGATTTTGTTGTATTAACTTTTAAGCTACGAGCAACCGCACTTGGCGAATAATTGAGTTCTTTAATTGCTTGTAAAACTTGTTGCTCTGTTTCTTGAGCGACAAAACGAGTTTTATTGATAACGTGGGAAACTGTCGTTGTTGATACGCCAGCCATTTTTGCCACATCTTTAATTGTAGCCATAATATCTCTCCATAAAATTTCATTTATTATAAAGATTAAGGGGCATAAGGTGAATGTTTAAAGTTTAAATTTATGCACTACATCACAACTTTTAATCATTTGTAGGTATTTCTTTGTTGATTCATTTGTTTAAACTCATCAAGCTAATTTTTATTATTTATTATTTATTATTTATTATTTATTATAGGAGAGTGGAATGGGTGTATTTGGCTATGCTATGAGCGTTGTTGTATTGGCGCTGGGTGTAATTATTGTTCTAGCATCATCAATTTTTACTATGCTAATGGCTTAGATTTCTTTAAAATACGGAAAATTATCGCATAACTCCGAGCTTGCTTTCCTAAGTTGAAAAATATGGAAGCAATGCCAGCAAATATCATTGCTCAGGGATAAGATAGGAAACAACTTATCCTTTCTTATTTAAAAAGGTGTCTGGTGCAACAATCTATTCCTATTCAACATCTTACCGAAAATCATCTCATTGATGCTTTTCAACGTAAATACTATTATTTACGCCTATCTATTACAGATATGTGTAATTTTCGTTGTAACTATTGTTTACCCAATGGTTACCAGACAGAAAGTGAAAAGCCTCATTTTTTAAATCTCGCTGAAATTCGCCGTTTGGCACATACTTTTGCTCAATTAGGTACAGAAAAAATTCGTATCACAGGTGGCGAACCCACTTTACGCAAAGATTTTCTCGCTATTGTTGAGCAAATTCATGCTATTGATCAGATTAGAACCATTGCTTTAACAACTAATGGCTACAAAATGGCAAAGCAAGTTGATGATTGGAAAAGTGCGGGAATAAATTCAATCAATGTAAGCGTAGATAGCTTAGATCCTAAAATGTTTTATGCTATTACGGGCGTCGATAAATTTCACGATATTATGCGAGGAATTGACCGAGCTTTTGAGGTCGGTTATAGCAAAGTTAAAGTGAATTCAGTATTAATGAAATCCCTTAATGATAAAGAATTTGATCAATTCCTAATTTGGGTAAAAGACCGCCCAATTCAAATGCGTTTTATTGAATTGATGCAAACAGGCGAAATGGATCAATTTTTTCATCAATATCATTTATCTGGTCAAGTTTTAGCGGAGAAGTTGATTAGAGAAGGCTGGAGCTTACAGAAAAAAGATCGTGCTGATGGGCCAGCCAAAGTGTTTGCCCATCCTGATTATAAAGGTGAAATTGGTCTTATTATGCCTTATGAAAAGAATTTTTGTACAAGCTGTAATCGTTTGAGAGTATCTGCCAAAGGGAAATTGCATTTATGTTTATTTGGTGAAGAAGGAATTGAACTGAGAGATTTATTACAATCAGATGAACAGCAAGAACAGCTAAAAAATCGAATTTCCACAGCCTTACAAGGCAAAAGAGAGCATCATTTTTTACATAGTGGCGATAGTGGGATACGCAATCATCTCGCCAGTATTGGAGGATAAAAGGAAAATATGACAAC
Source organism: Canicola haemoglobinophilus (assembly GCF_002015075.1). Taxonomy (GTDB): domain Bacteria; phylum Pseudomonadota; class Gammaproteobacteria; order Enterobacterales; family Pasteurellaceae; genus Canicola; species Canicola haemoglobinophilus. The sequence goes on along the minus strand of NZ_MUXZ01000005.1, from coordinate 54,653 downwards.
ATTTACACATATTAATAGCCAAGGGGAAGCGAACATGGTGGATGTGTCTGCTAAGCAAGATACTGTTCGTGAGGCAAGAGCAGAAGTATTTGTGCGCATGGCACCAGCCACTTTAGACATGATCCTTTCAGGACAACATCATAAAGGCGATGTTTTTGCTACAGCTCGCATTGCTGGAATTCAAGCTGCTAAGCGCACTTGGGAGCTTATTCCTTTATGTCATCCATTGCTATTATCAAAAGTGGAAGTAAATTTGACCGCACTTCCTGAAATCAACAGTGTTCGCATTGAAAGCCTATGTAAACTCAGTGGAAAAACTGGTGTAGAGATGGAGGCCTTGACTGCTGCGAGTGTTGCCGCATTGACAATTTACGACATGTGTAAAGCTGTACAAAAAGATATTGTTATTGAACAACTGCGATTATTAGAAAAGAGCGGTGGAAAATCAGGGCATTTTATTGCTGAGTAAATGGAAATATAAAGATGTTAAAAGTATTATTTTTTGCTCAAACTAGAGAATTGATTGGGATTGATGAATTAGAAGTCAAAGCTGAGTTTGCAACAGCAGAGCAACTGCGTGAACATTTAAGTCAAAAAGGCGATAAATGGGCGTTAGCTTTAGAAAAGGGAAAACTACTTGTCGCTATTAATCAAACACTCCAGCCACTAGAAAGTGCGGTCAATTCTGGTGATGAAATTGCTTTTTTCCCACCAGTAACAGGAGGCTAAATGACTGATGTTAAGATTGCCGTCCAAGCGCAAGATTTTGATCAAAATGCGATTTATCAATGGTTAACCGAAGATCATCAAGTAGGGGCCGCAGTTGTTTTTGTGGGTAAAGTCAGAGAAATGAATTTAGGCGATTCCGTTTCCAGTCTGTATTTAGAACATTATCCAGCGATGACAGAAAAAGCGCTACAAGAAATTGTTGCTGAAGCAAAAAAACGTTGGGATATTTATCGTGTCGCGGTTATACATCGTGTTGGACTATTAAATACGGGTGATCAAATAGTTTTAGTGGGGGTAAGTACCGCGCATCGAGGCGATGCTTATCAAGCAAATGAATTTATTATGGATTACCTAAAAAGCAAAGCACCTTTTTGGAAAAAGGAACAAACAGATCAAGGCGAGCGCTGGATTGAACATAGAGAATCCGATCAGCAAGCATTAGAAAAATGGTAAATATTATTTGTATAATCTAAAGAAGAAAGGCAACTCGTTGAGTTGCCTTTGTGTTACTAATCTCTTGGATCAGGATTATTTAATACAAGTTCAGTTTGAGCTTGACGGAATTGATGTAGTTTTTGTGCTAAGTGCGGTTCAAAAGCTGCGAGAATTTGGGCGGCTAATAGTCCAGCATTTGCTGCACCTGCAGGCCCAATAGCTAAGGTGCCCACGGGAATACCTTTTGGCATTTGCACGATAGAATATAAACTATCTACACCACTTAGCATGGAGCTTTTAACTGGCACGCCCAACACTGGCACAATAGTTTTGGCAGCAATCATACCAGGTAAGTGAGCAGCACCACCTGCGCCAGCAATAATCACTTTATACCCTTTCGCTTCCGCACTTTCTGCAAATTCAAAGAGTTTATTTGGCGTACGATGTGCTGATACAACTTCTACATGATAAGGTACATTCAACTCATCTAAAATATTTGTTGCTTCTTGCATTGTTGCCCAGTCACTTTTAGATCCCATTACAATGGCTATTTGAGGTTTATTATTTTGCATAGAAATATCCTTAGTAAGAAATGGCGCTAAGGATAGCATAATTTAAATTAAATGAGCAAACGATTGCGTGAATGAGAAATAAAGTGCGGTAGTATTTTCAAAAAATGTTGTTGCACATTTAATATTTATTTTGTAATTTATTTTTTACATAATTTGTAATTAAATTTTTACGCAGCTGGCTATTGATGGGGATTTTATGGATAAATTAAAAGCACTAAGGGCTGAAATTGATGATTTGGATCGTGAATTGCTCCAACTTTTTGCTCAACGCCTAGAGTTAGTTAAACGAGTAGGGGCGGTAAAGCATCAACATGGCTTGCCTATTTATGCGCCTGAACGTGAAAATGAAATGTTACAGGCTCGCCGTAATGAAGCCGAAAAGTTGGGGGTTTCGCCTGATTTAATCGAAGATGTATTACGCCGTTTGATGCGGGAATCTTATGCACGAGAAAATCAATATGGTTTTAAAACGACAAATGCAGAAATAAAAAAAATTGTGATTGTTGGCGGTAAAGGGAAGTTAGGGGCATTGTTTGCGCGCTATTTAACGGCTTCAGGCTACCAAGTGGCTATTTTAGATCAGCAAGATTGGCAAAATGCGGATCAAATTTTACAAAATGCTGATGTTGTTATCGTTTGTGTACCAATTGCACAAACTTTAGCCGTAATTGAACGTCTGCAACCTTATTTAACTGAGCAAATGTTATTAGCGGATTTAACCTCTGTAAAACGCCAGCCGTTAGAAAAAATGTTACAGGTGCATCAAGGTGCAGTGCTTGGGTTGCATCCAATGTTTGGTCCTGATATTGCAAGTATGGCAAAACAAGTTGTAGTGCGTTGTGATGGTCGTTATCCGGAAAAATATCAATGGCTTTTAGATCAAATTCAAATTTGGGGTGCGAAGATTTATCAGGTAGATGCTTCAGAACATGATAAAAGCATGACTTATATACAAGCCTTGCGCCATTTTTCAACATTTGCCAATGGTCTGCATTTATCAAAACAGCCCGTTGAATTAGCACAATTACTCGCTTTATCTTCGCCAATTTATCGTTTGGAATTGGCTATGATTGGTCGTTTATTTGCGCAAGATGCGGAACTTTATGCCGACATTATTATGGATAAACCAGAAAATCTGGCGATCATTGAAAGCTTAAAGCAAAGTTATGAAGAAAGTCTCAAATTTTTTGAGCAAGGCGATAAGCAAGGATTTATTGATAGCTTTAATCAAGTTCGAGAATGGTTTGGCGAATATTCTGAGCAATTTTTAAAGGAAAGCCGTCAATTGTTGCAGCAGGCGAATGATTATAGAAATGATGAAATAATAAAAGCTTAAAATTTTATTTAGAGGAAAGAAAATGCTCTGTTATCTGTACCAATATTTGTTACAACAACTATAGCAAGTTACCTAGGAAAGATTTGTTTTTAGATAAATGCTGATTAATTTGGTTATTTAGTGTATAAAATAGCAGTTAAGTTTTATTATTTACTATGTTCTAAGTTATCACAAATAGTATAAGATTTCTCGTAGTACATTTGGCAAGCTAATCCTTTTATTAATAGGAATATTTATGCAACAAGATCTTTCCCTTATTCCAAGTATTCGCATGAAAAGAGAAGGAATGACCAATACAGAAAAACGAGTAGTTGATTGGTTATTGGATCCTGTAAAATTTCAACGGACCACCTCTTTGAAGTATGTAGCCGAATCTCTAAATGTTTCTGAAGCTCTAATTGTAAAAGTCGCTAAGTTACTTGGTTTTACTGGTTTTAGAGATTTACGCCAACAGATTATCACTTCTTTTGAGGGAAATTTACTAAATAATGTAGAATTATCCACTCAAGATACGCCCCAAGATTTGGTTGATAAAGTCTTTAATGTATCGATTCAAACTATTACTGAGGGACGATCAATTCTTGATTCTGATGTTATTCAACAAGCTGCAAAATGTTTTTGCAATGCAAAAAATCGAGATTTATATGCCGCTGGTGGTTCTAATACAATTTGTGATGATATCGCACATAAATTTTTACGTATAGGAATTCGCTGTAATGTATATCGTGATATTCACTTAATGATGATGTCGGCATCTTTACTTACCGAAGATGATGTAATACTGGTTGTATCTCATTCAGGTAAAACAACAGATTTACTTAAGGTGGTGAATGAAGCAAGAAAAAATGGTGCTAAAATCATCTGTATTACCCATAGTGATATATCTCCTATTGCAAATTTATCCGATTTTGTGATTTGTACACCTGCTCCTGACACCCCCTTATTAGGAAAAAATGCATCTGCTAGAATTTTACAGCTTATATTAGTTGATGCTTTTTTTGTTTCCGTAGCTCAACAGAATATTGAGTTATCAAAAATTAATTTAGAAAAAACCTTTAAAGCTACGGAATATTTCCGCCAAAGATAATTTCTATTCTTATCTATTCATTATTTCTGTTCCTCCCGATAACCAACAAATGCAGTGCACTTTGTTGGTTTTCTTTCAATTTGTTATTACAAAGACTAATAAAAACAACAAAACTTCACAAAACATTTATTTTTGTGAAGTTGATCACTTTTTTATAGCGTGGAAAGTGTTATAAATAGCATAAACTTTAGAACAAGTTTTAATTCGTAATGTTTTGTTTCTTTTTAGAAATGTGCTTAACAATAAGAGGAGATGCATATGAAATCGTTAAAAACAATTAAATCCTGTTTAGCCGTATTAGGATTAGCCTGCTCAATATCTGTTTCTGCAGCAGATTATGCAGTTATTTTAAAAACACTTTCCAATCCATTTTGGGTAGAAATGAAATCAGGGGTGGAAAAAGAAGCGGAAAAATTAGGTGTAACTGTGGATATTTTTGCTTCTCCATCGGAAGGTGATTATCAAGCTCAATTACAGTTGTTTGAAGACTTGATTAATAAAAATTATCAAGGAATAGCTTTTGCACCTCTTTCACCAGCAAACTTAGTAATGCCGGCAGCTAAAGCTTATCGTAAGGGAATTTTCTTAGTGAATTTAGATGAGAAGATTGATTTAGATAATCTACAAAAAGCGAAAGGGAATGTTGAAGCATTTATTACTACGGACAATGTAGCTGTAGGGGCAAAAGCTGCACAATTTATTGTTGATCAATTAGGTGAAAAAGGTGGTGAAGTTGCCATTATTGAAGGTAAAGCAGGTAATGCTTCTGGTGAGGCTCGCCGTAGAGGAGCAAAAGAAGTATTTGAAAAAAATAGCAATATTAAGCTTGTAGCAAGTCAACCGGCAGATTGGGATCGTATAAAAGCTCTAGATGTTGCAACCAATGTATTATCTAGAAACCCTCATATTAAAGCCTTCTATGCAGCTAACGACACTATGGCTATGGGCGCGGCTCAAGCTGTGATGAATGTAGGTAAACAAGGTAAAGTTTTAGTTGTTGGAACTGATGGCGTACCTGAAGCAAGAAAAATGGTAACAGAAGGTAAGCTTACAGCAACCGTTGCCCAAGACCCAGCTGAAATTGGAGCTAAAGGGTTACGTCTCTTAGTGGAAGCAAAAAAATCAGGCAAACAAATTCCAGTAGATACTCAAGCTAAATTTGAGACTGTAGATTCTATTTTGGTTACGAAATAAATGATTAGAGAGGAAGAAAGAGCGGTATAAATTCACCAAGTTTTTCTTCCTCTTTATATCTCCAAGAACTGGCAGTTTTTAAAATTTAGAATAAGGAGAGATATATGGCTGAGCCTTTGATTCAAATGAAAAATATCTGTAAAAATTTCGGTGTTGTGCAGGCATTGAAGGATGTTAATTTAGATATTTACAGCCATGAAATTCATGCTCTATTAGGTGAAAATGGAGCAGGAAAATCCACTCTGATGAAAGTTTTATCTGGCTTACATCAACCAAGCTCCGGAAAAATTTCAGTTAAAAATCAGGAATATGATTTCTTAGATCACAAGGTAGCCGCTGATTTAGGAATTGGCATTATTTATCAAGAATTAAGTTTAATTGATGAACTGACAGTATTAGAAAATCTCTTTATAGGTAGGATTCCTGTTAAGAAAGTTTTAGGAATCACTGTAGTTGATTGGCAGAAAATGCGTTCACAAGCTTCGATCATTTTACTCAGATTGGGATTAAAAATTAATTTAGATGAAAAAGTTGGAAATCTTTCCATTTCTCACAAACAAATGATTGAAATTGCTAAGGTTCTTCTTTCTGATGTCAAAATAATTATTATGGATGAACCAACATCTTCTTTAACCAATGCTGAAATTGAATATTTATTTTTTATTATGAGTCAGCTTAGAGAAGATGGAAAAGCGATTATTTATATTTCTCATAAGATGAATGAAATTCGTCAAATCTGTGATCGCTATACAGTGTTGAAAGATGGCAGCTCGGTTGCATCTGGAATGATCGAGCAAGTTAGTAATGCCGATATTATTCGCTTAATGGTAGGACGAGAAGTAGAGTCTCGTTTTATTAGTCAACAATCTACTAAATCTGAACAAATCGTTTTTGAAGTCAAAAACCTGATTGGGAAGAAAACTAAGCAGGTGGATGATGTTTCATTTTCATTACATAAAGGAGAAATTCTTGGGTTTGCAGGATTAGTTGGCTCTGGTAGAACAGAATTAATGAACTGTATTTTTGCGGTGGACAAAAGAATTTCAGGTGAGATCTACTTAAATGGTAACAAAATAACACCGCACTCGCCCCTTGATGCTATTAAAAAAGGCATGGCTTATATCACTGAAAGTCGTCGTGAAAATGGCTTTTTTCACAATTTTTCCATTCAACAAAATATTGCCTTATCCAAAAGCTTAAAAGAAGGTGGATATAAAGGTGCTATTGGTTTGTTTAATACAAGTAAAGAAAGGGAGTTAGCTCAACAGCAAAAAGAGCTGTTAGCAATTAAGTGTGCTTCTATAGAACAAAACATTACGCAGTTATCAGGCGGAAATCAGCAAAAGGTCATTATTGCTAAATGGATTTCTTGTCAACCTGAAGTATTAATTTTTGATGAACCTACAAGGGGTATTGATATAGGAGCTAAAACGGAAATTTACAAAATTATGCGTCAGCTTGCGGAACAAGGAAAAGCTATTTTGATGGTTTCATCAGAATTACCTGAAATTATGTCTGTTTGTGATCGAATTGCTGTTTTTCGTGAAGGAAAAATTTCACAGATCCTTGATAACACAACGGATTTAACTGAAGAACAAATAATGAGTTGGGCATTGCCTGATATGAAAGAGGTTAATTATGCAAACTAATACAAAATTTAATTTCCCAAGATTTTGGGATCAATACGGCACATTTTTTATATTAGCAATTATTGTTGCCATATTCGGCTCTATATCTAGCCAATATTTTTTAACAGCCAATAATATTCAGCAAATTTTTGTGCAAAGTTCCGTTACTGTATTAATTGGTATGGGAGAGTTTTTTGCAATATTAATTGCAGGCATTGATTTATCTGTAGGGGCTATTTTAGCACTTGCAGGCATGGTTACTGCTAAGTTGATGATTTTAGGATTAGATCCAACCTTATCAGCCATTATTGGTGGCGTATTTGTTGGTGGTGGGTTAGGTGCAATCAATGGGGCTTTAGTCAATTATACAGGACTTCATCCATTTATTATCACTTTAGGTACTAATGCTATTTTCCGTGGCGTAACTTTAGTTATCTCTGATGCTAATTCAATTTATGGCTTTTCTTTTGAATTTGTCGATTTCTTTTCTCAGAATTTTTTATGGATTCCTGTTCCTGTGATTTTCGCCATTATTGTGGCGTTAATACTTTGGTTCATCACTAATAAAACTCGTTTAGGCCGCAATATTTATGCCTTAGGAGGAAATAGAGAATCTGCTTATTATTCAGGCATAGATGTGAAATTTCATACTATGGCTGTTTTTATTATCTCAGGTATCTGTGCTGGTCTTGCTGGTGTGGTATCAACAGCTCGTTTGGGAGCAGCAGAGCCTTTGGCTGGCGTAGGCTTTGAAACTTACGCAATAGCGAGTGCCATTATTGGTGGAACCAGTTTCTTTGGTGGAAAAGGACGTATTTTTTCTGTGGTAATAGGCGGCTTAATTATTGGAACCATTAATAATGGTTTAAATATTTTACAAGTACAAACCTATTATCAATTAGTAGTTATGGGCGGATTAATTATTACCGCTGTTGCTTTAGATCGTTTAATTAGTCGTTAGTTTTGGAGTTTGTAATATGAAAGTTTTAATTTCCCCTTCATTGATGTGTATGGATTTGACTAAATTCAAAGAACAAATTGAATTTTTAGATAAGAAAGTCGGTTATTTCCATATTGATATTATGGATGGTCATTACGTACCTAATTTAACCCTTTCCCCATTTTTTGTTAGTCAAGTAAAAAAATTAGCAACCAAACCCTTAGATTGTCATCTGATGGTAACTCATCCTGAAAATTATATTGATGAATTAGCTAAATCAGGCTGCGATATGGTTACCTTGCATATAGAAACCATTTCTGGGCAAGCTTTTCGTTTAATTGAAAAAATTAAACGATTGGGTATGCAAGTAGGATTAATTTTTAATCCGGAAACTCCAGTTGAATTTGCTAAATATTATTTGCATAAAGCTTCTAAAGTTACAGTATTAACGGTAGATCCTGGGTTTGCAGGACAAACCTTTATTCCTGAAATGCTAGAGAAAATAACTGAACTAAAACAGTTTAGAGAGCAGAATAAATTAGATTATCAAATTGAAATAGACGGATCTTGTAATCCTAAAACTTATCAACAGCTACTTCAGGCTGGTGCTGACGTACTTATTGTAGGAACATCAGGGCTGTTCAATAATTCAGAGGATATAGTGAAAGCTTGGGAAATATTAGAAAATGATCTTGCTAAATATTGCTAAGGAATAAGCTATGGCTGATATTTTTGTTGGAATAGATATGGGAGCAACCCATATTCGTATTTGTCTATTAGATCAGAAATCTCAAGTTATTCTGACGGATAGGCAAAAAACAAAAGATGTATTAGGAGAAAATCTGCTCAATGGACTGACAGATTTTTGCCAAAAATACATAAATGAACACAATGTGAAATCTATTGTAATTGGTTTACCTGCTGCGATTTCTGCAGATCGTAAGAACGTTTTGTCTGTTCCTAATCTCAATATGGAACCACAAAATTTCTCCGATTTAGTACCATACTTATCCAAAAAATTTAATTGTGAAGTTTATTTAGAACGTGATGTAAATTTACAAATGATCTATGACGTTAACTTCTATAAACTGCAAAATAAAATTGCTTTAGGCGTTTATCTTGGTACAGGTCTTGGATTTTCCATTTGGCTTAATGGTAGGCTGTTTCTTGGGACTAATGGCGTAGCAGGCGAACTAGGACATATTCCTTATGGAGATAAGAATTTACTCTGTAGTTGTGGTAATCAAGCTTGTTTAGAAACTCTTTGTTCAGGAAGAGCATTAAAACATTGGTATGAGGAACAACAATTTGAGTTTGCAATAGAGGAAATTTTTACTCATCAATGCAACCATCCTTTTATTAAGGATTATCTAACCAATTTAGCTAAAGCCATAAGTACAGTAGTTAATTTATTCGATCCACATGGGCTAATTTTAGGTGGAGGAGTTATGGATATGCCAGACTTCCCTCTAGAGTCGTTAAAAAGATTATTAGCAAATCATATTCGAAAACCTTTACCTTATAGAAATTTAACTATCTTTAAAGCAGAACCATCATTATTTAATGGTGCTATTGGTGCAGCTTTATATGCAAGCCAGCATATAGGAGAATCATAAATGAAACGTATTGCAATTGGTTCAGATCATATTGGGCTTGAACATAAAGCCTTTTTGATTGATAAATTAACGAAACAGGGGCATTTAGTTACGGATATGGGAACTTATTCAGCAGAAAGAACCCATTACCCTATTTATGCAGAATCTGTCGCACAAGCTATTAAACAAAATAAAGTAGATATGGGGATTTTAATTTGTGGAACTGGTGTTGGTATTTCCATCGCTGCCAATAAAATCTCAGGTATCCGCTGTGCATTATGCAGTGAAGAAATAACCGCACTTATGTGCCGTGAGCATAATGATGCTAATATTATTGCTTTTGGTGCAAATATTATTTCTCCACAAAAAGCATTGGCTTTAGCAACATTATGGTTGAATACTCCTTATGATGGAGGCAGACATCAACAGCGTTTGGATATGATTGAGGATTTAGCAACAAAATAAGATAACAATAAAAAGAAATTACTGGGTATCTGTTTTTTTATACAGTAACTTGTGCTAAAGTGCGGTACAAATTGATGATTTTGACCGCACTTTTTTTGACTATGACATCTCGTAAAATTATTCATATTGATATGGATTGCTTTTATGCCTCTATTGAAATTAGAGATAAGCTGGAATTACGTCATAAGCCTGTTGCCGTAGGTGGTTTGGCTAGTCAGCGAGGCGTCTTAAGCACTTGTAATTATGTTGCACGTCAGTTTGGTTTACACAGTGCAATGTCAACAGCACAAGCGCTAAAACTTTGCCCTAATTTGGTATTGTTACCAGTCAATATGCCTTTGTATAAACAGGTTTCACAGCAAATCCAGCAGATTTTTTTGCGCTATACAGATTTAATTGAGCCTTTATCTTTGGACGAGGCTTATTTAGATGTAACAGATTGTGAAAAATGCTCAGGTTCAGCAACTTGGATTGCACAAGAAATTAGACAAGCAATTTTTCAGGAAACGGGATTGACAGCTTCTGCTGGAATTGCCCCGCTAAAATTCTTAGCAAAAATTGCATCTGATCAGAATAAACCCAATGGGCAGTTTGTAATTAAGCCAGAGGAAGTTGAGATTTTTATTAAACAATTGCCACTGAGAAAAATTCCAGGTGTAGGTAAAGTTACCACACAACGATTACAGCAAATGGGCTTGGAAACTTGTTTGGATATTCAGCAATTTGATTATCATGTTCTAATCAATCAATTCGGTAAAATAGGACAGCGAATTTGGCAGTTTAGCCAAGGTATAGATGATCGTCTTGTGCAACCGCATAGAGAACCAAAATCTATCGGAATTGAGCGCACTTTAATGAAAAATATTTGGCAAGCTGAGCAAGGTATCGAGGTTATTCAGCGCCTTTATCCGTTGTTGTTACAACGTATTAAGCGAGCTTGTCCAACTATTCCACTTGAACAATTTTGTAAAATTGGCGTGAAATTAAAATTTGATGACTTTCATACTACGACATTGGAAAAAAGTGCGGTGGAATGTTCGTTAGAAAACTTTATCCAGTTATTAATGCAAATTTGGCAGCGCTGCCAAAATCGTTCTGTGCGCCTAGTTGGATTGCATGTCAATATCCCCACAATGACAGAACAAAAACAAATGAGTTTATGGTGATAAATATTTTTTCTTTTCCCTTGAGTTTCAATATTTTGTCCTTATTATAGGCGAGGAATTTTTTTACTATAAAGGAACTTTATTATGATGCGAATTTTGCTTTTTTTAGCTACTAACTTTGCGGTTTTATTTGTTTTTAACATTATTTTGACCTTGACTGGTATTCAAAGTCAAGATGCAGCTGGTTTGTTGATTTTAGCTGCTTTATTTGGTTTTACTGGATCTATTATTTCTTTATTAATGTCAAAATCCATGGCGTTACGTTCGGTGAATGGTCAAGTTATTGAACAACCTCGTAATGAAACGGAACGTTGGTTAGTTCAAACAGTACATTCTCAAGCGGAAAGAGCGGGTTTACCAATGCCAACCGTAGCTATTTATCATTCTGCGGATGTTAATGCTTTTGCAACAGGTGCAACGAAAAAGAATTCTCTTGTTGCGGTGAGTACCGGATTACTCAACTCTATGACTAGAGATGAAGCTGAAGCTGTTTTAGCCCATGAGGTAAGCCATATTAAGAGTGGCGATATGGTCACCATGACGTTGTTACAAGGCGTATTAAATACCTTCGTGATTTTTATTTCTCGAATGGTTGCCAAGGTTGCGGCGACGGATCGTGATGGTAATACTAGCCAAGGTATGTACTTTATGGTTTCTATGGTGCTTGAGTTAGTATTTGGCGTGTTAGCAAGCATGATCGCAATGTGGTTTTCTCGTCATCGTGAATTTAAAGCGGATGCAGGTTCAGCAGAATTAGTCGGCAAACATAAAATGATTGCAGCCTTACAACGCTTGCAAACTTTACATGAACCACAAGAAATGGAAGGTCAATTAGCGGCTTTTGCAATTAATGGAAAACGAGGTGGACTCGCTGCTTTATTCTTGAGCCATCCACCATTAGAAAAGCGCATTGAAGCGCTACGCAACTTGAATACGCTAGGTGGTAAATAAAAGGAGAACGGAGCAAAAATTTGCTCCGTTTTCTTTTTTTATTCTGTTCTTAATTTCACATTCTTTCACTAGAGGATATTGTAACCGCTTGCGTTGTTGGAAAAGATAATAAAGAGTTGCGCATGATTGAAAATTATATATACTTGATTAAGGTATAGAGAAGAAAATATATGAAGTTAACATTTTTAGAGCTACCGCCTTTTGAGCGCTTTAGAGCTGAATATTTAACCGATGAAGAATATAGAGCATTGCAAAATGAGTTGCTACAAAATCCCGAAAAAGGTGATTTAATGCAAGGCATGGCTGGGTTGCGAAAAATCAGAGTGTCAAGCGAAAAAAGCAATAAGGGAAAACGGAGTGGATATAGAGTAATTTATTACTATTTTTTGAATGAAAGTCAGATATTTTTTATATCTGCTTATAGCAAAAATCAGCAAACAGACTTAACGAATGAGCAAAGAAAAGCATTTTTAGCGATTGTTGAACGAATTAAGAGCAAATTATAAGGGGGGATATTATGTCAAAATTTTTTGATGATTTAATGGAAGGCTTGGCCGCATTAGAAGAGCATTTAGATGGTAAGCGAACACTAAAAACAGAAACACTAGAACGCTTTGAGCCTTTAACAATCAAGGCTGAAGAGATAAAAGAAATTAGACATTCTCTTAATCTTTCACAGGGCGTTTTTGCACATAAGTTGCGCACTAGTGTTAGAACCTATCAAGCATGGGAACAAGGTAAAACAAAACCCAATGCCCAAGCTATTTTATTGTTAAAACTAGTAGAAAAAGAACCGCAGTTATTTAAGCAAATAGCGGCTATTTAACAATATAGAATTAGATGTAAAGCAAGGGTAAAACCTTGCTTTTTTATGTTTTTAATATTCTCAATCGCTAAAATCCATTTTTACTTTAAAATCAAATTGATACAATCAAAAGAAAATACCTTCTCAAGGTTTGCAAAAATTGCTGAGGTTCGGTACATTAGCCAACATTCTATGTCCTATTTTCGATGTGTAATTTCATGGCTAATTTACAAGATCAACAGTCTTCCGAACAAACTTCTCCTTCCCAACCTTTTAATCCTATTTCTACTCCGTTAAGTGCGGTCAGTTTAATTGAAGCTTCTGCAGGGACTGGAAAAACCCACTCAATTGTTTCCCTTTATATTCGTTTGCTCTTGCAAGCTGGGGAAAATAACTTTCCTCAAGCATTGGAAGTAAATCAAATTTTGGTCGTAACCTTTACTGAAATGGCTACGCAGGAGTTAAAACAGAGAATTGGCGAACGAATTTCGCAAACAAAACAGCAACTCATTCAATATGAACAACATCGAGATAAGACTCTTATCGAAGATCAATTTACACGAGAATTATTGCCATATATTCAAGACATTAAACTTGCTATTTATCGTTTAACTTTAGCGGAACAAAATTTGGATATTTCCGCTATTTCCACTATCCATAGTTTTTGTCGCCAAGTGTTGATGCAATATGCTTTTAATTCTGGGGTTCACTTCAATATGGAATTAGTGACGGATGAAACGGATCTTATTAAACGTTTAGCAAATGAATTATGGCGAGAAAATTTTTATCAACAACCTTTATTCGTGGCGAACTTTATTTTTAATAAATTAGGCTCTCCCAATGGGTTATTATCGGAAATCGAGAAGAAATATCTTACCAATCCACCAAAAGTAAACACAAACAAACCGCACTTATTAGAAGGTAATCTACAACTATTTCTAAAGGAACAAGTAGGTCCACAGCTTGAAAAAATTAATGAATTTAAACAGTGTTGGTTGGATAATGAACAGACACTCAAAGATCTTGTCGTAGAAAAAAAATGGCGTAAAGATTGGTTTGAAAGTCGTTTTAATAAAATGCGCGATTGGGCAAATAACTTATATGTCATTTCTCCGCCTGATCAAGCAAAATATTTTTATCAATCAGAATTAGCAAAAAAAGAACCTGAAGTATCGCATGCATTATTTGCAGAATTAGAAAGTTTAGCAGCTAATGAAATTGCACAAATGACGAATAATGTTTCCGTGCTTTTATATCATTGCATGCAAGAGTTAAGTCGTAAGGTGTTAGATTATAAATTAACCCATCAACAGAAAGGCTTTGATGATCTTTTGCGTTTAGTGCGTGAAGCTTTATATCAGCCACAAGGACAAGAACTAGCACAGCTTATTCGTCATCAATATCCTTTTGCGATGATTGATGAATTTCAGGACACAGATCAACAGCAATATGATATTTTCAAACGAATTTATATGGAAAGTGCGGAGGGAAATTCGGGATTTATTATGATCGGTGATCCTAAACAATCTATTTATAAATTCCGTGGGGCAGATATTTTTACTTATTTAAAAGCAACAGAAAACGCACAGCATCAGTTCAATTTGGGTGAAAACTGGCGATCTACACAGCCACTTATTCAAGTAGTTAACCATCTCTTTGACTTTCAGGAGCCCCCACCATTTTTATATAAAAAAATTAAATTTCAGCAAATTGCCAAAGGTTTGAACTACGATGAGCAAGGTAATCTCATTCCTCATCAATTCTTATTAAATGGGAAAGCTGAACCAGCGTTAAGATGCTATATGACAGATGGCAATGATGATCAATTAGCAGAAAATTGTGCATTGTCTATTGAGCATTGGTTGCAAAGTGCGGTTCGGAATCAAGCTGTTTTAGACAATAAGCCATTAAGAGCTAAAAATATTGCAGTTTTAGTAAGTAGTTTTTTCCAAGCGGAGAAAATACAAAAAGCGCTAAGTGCGAAAGGTATTTCATCAGTTTATTTATCGGATACAAGTAATGTTTTTGATAGCATTACAGCACAAGAATTATTGTCTATTTTGCGAGCATGTTTAAATCCTTTAAATGAAAATAATATTCTCAATGCAATTAGTTCGAGCCTTTTTGCTAAAAGCAGTGCAGAAATTTTCCAAATTAAACAAGATGAAAGCTTATGGGAAAGTTACGTAGAGCGTTTTATTGCTTATCAGAAACAATGGCAAAAACAAGGTGTTTTGCCGATGTTGCATCATTTGTTCAATGCTGAAAAAATTAATGAAAATTTACAAATAATGACACAAGGTGAAAGAAAAATGACGGACTTGTGGCATTTAAGTGAATTATTGCAACACGCAGCAAGACTGAACGATACGGAAGCAGCTTTACTTCGTTGGTTTGAAAAACAAATTCAAGGGGAAGATCGTTTAGAAGAGCAAATCCGTTTAGAAAGTGATAGAGAATTAGTCAAAATTGTGACATTGCATAAATCTAAAGGTCTAGCTTATGATTTAGTTTGGCTTCCTTTTATTTGTAAGCCTTCTCGTTTCCACGATAATTCTATTAACACTTACTATGATGAAGATAAGGAACAAGTGTTATGGGATATGGATAAACAACATTCGGAATATATTGAAAAAGAACGTATGGCGGAAGATATTCGTTTGCTTTATGTTGCCCTTACTCGTGCGAAATATCAGATTGTAGTTAATCTCCCGACTGTTTTTGATAAAAAATGGAATGCGTTGTTGTATGTATTAAGTAAAGGGGAAATTGGTATCAATAAAAACATTACTGAATATGATACAAATGAGTTGTTAACGCCAATGATTGAACAATTGGGAGATAAGTGTATTTTCGTTGAAAACGCTGAGCAACTGTTGGCAGAACAAAGAGAGCATGTTGCAATGGAGGAGGAACTTCAACCAGTTACCGCTGAAGAGTTTCATGGTTGGATTGAAAGGGATTGGACAGTAACCAGTTTTACCGAAATTACCTATCGTCATCAACGTAACAAAGCCTTACATGCTCAGCAAAAAATTCAAAGTGCGGTAGAAATTGAGGGCGTTTTTGATCAGGCAAGAGATTATGACTTCAAAGATAATAAGAGGTTAATTCAGCCTATTAGCAGTGATGTTGAGTTGAATGTGGTTTCTGATTATCCAGCAGGTTTCTCACCTTTTGACTTTCCTCATGGTACGCATATTGGAACTGAAATCCATCGTTATTTTGAAAAATATAATATGGAGCAAGCCTTAAATGAGGAACATTTATCTAAACTTTGTCAGGCTTTGCAATTATCTGATGAATGGCAAATATCTTTACATCAGTGGATTGAGGCAATCTTTAATACACCTTTAATCGAAGGATATACGGCATTTACGTTAGGAAATATTAAACAGCAAGATTGTTTAAAAGAAATGCAATTTTATTTGAAATTAAATCAACGATTTAATCAAAATGCCTTTAATCAGCTTTTACATAAATATCATCATTTACCTTCGCCTCCATTATTAATGGAGAGTATTCAAGGCATGGTAAGAGGTTTTATTGATTTGGTTGTCCGTTTTGAAGGGAAATATTATTTATTAGATTATAAGTCTAATTTATTAGGAAATTCCCCACGAGATTATGAGCAAGACAATTTAAGCAAAGCCATGTGCAATAGCCATTATGATTGGCAATATTTAATTTATACCATTGCCTTACATCGTTATTTAAAAGAGCGAGATAAAAATTATGATTATGAACGTGATTTTGGCGGTGTAATTTATACTTTCTTGCGTGGTATGAATGGTAAGGATAGTTCAGGTGTATTTTTTGATAAACCAGATTGGCGTTTAATTTCTGAATTGGAGAGTTTATTCTAATGTTAACTATTTTGTCTCAACTTAAAGAAAAACAATTAATTCAAGCTAGCGACTATTATTTTGCAAAGTTGATCGCCGATAAACAGCAAAATTTGGATTACTCGCCACAAGTTAAAAATTTAGCCATTTTACTTGCCGCACTTTGTAGTTTTCACTATCAGCAAGGGCATACTTGTTTAAAACTCGCTAATTTCGCATTTAAAAATATCTTTAATCTACCTTATGTGGAACGAGGCTACCTTGATGAAATTAAAGATAAAATTGAGAATTTGGCTATATCAAAATGGCAAGAATTGCTGATTGATCATATTGCATTTACTCAAGATCCAGTGCATGAAGCGAAACCTTTAGTGCTACAAAATAATCGCCTTTATTTTTATCGGATCTGGCAAGATGAATATCGTATTGCAGAGTTCTTAATTCAGACGATGCAACAGAAAGAAAATCAATCGGTTTCGCTAGAAAAAACGCAAATGATTTTACAAAAATATTTTCCTGCTGAATATGAAGATAACAGCTTACAACAAACACATAACTGGCAAAAAATTGCCGTTGCAACTGCAATTCATCAGCCTTTTTGTGTGGTTACTGGCGGTCCGGGAACGGGTAAAACCACAACGGTGACGAGATTATTATTAGCCCTACAAGAACTAGCGGAAGGGAAATTAATAATTCGCCTTGTTGCTCCAACAGGAAAAGCCTCAGATCGTTTAAAAATAAGTATGCAAAACTCTTTTAATTTACTGACAGAAAAAGAGCATATTCATGTCTCTGAACAAATAAAAAATGCTATTCCCTTTAATGCTGAAACTATTCATAGTTTAATTGGCGTGCGTTTTTTTGAGGAAAAAACAAAATATAACAAACGTAATCCGCTCCCCATAGATCTTCTAGTGGTTGATGAAGCTTCAATGGTGGATTTATCTTTGATGGCGAAATTATTACAAGCTTTAAAACCTACTTGTAGATTGATTTTACTTGGTGATAAAGATCAGCTTTCTTCCGTTGAGGCTGGGGCAATTTTGGCTGAGTTAGGTACTTTTAGACAATATCCAATTAGTTCAAAACTAGCTGATTATTTACAACAAACCACCGGGGAAAAATTAGAGAGTCAGGCTAATAAAAATCTTATTCGTGATTGTTTGTGTAATTTAGAAGGGAGTCGCCGTTTTGGTAAACATATTTATATTGGCAAATTAGCTAAACTAATTAATCAACAACAAAGTGCAGCGAGTTGGCAATTATTTGAACAATATCAACAAGAAAATACCGGTAAGGAGAACGCTGAAATCAATTTAATTGATTTTGCGGCAGAGTATGCAAAGGGAAGTACTGATGAACAATCATCAAAACACCATTATGCGCAATATTGTGCTGAGTTAGTGGTGCAAAGTGCGGTGCAAAATTATGCAGAATATTTGCAGCTAATTCAGAAAATCACAGAGCATAATTTACCGATTAAATCCCATATAGCTGATATTTTTGCTGCCTTCAATAAAGTGAGATTTTTAACCGCACTTAGAGTTGGCGAATTGGGTAGTGAAAATTTAAATCAACTTATTGCTGAACGATTAAGACAAAAAGGGCTTGTGCAATTTAACCATAGTCGTGATTTCTATTTAGGAAAACCGATCATCATTACTGAAAATAATAGTCGCCTTGGTTTAGCGAATGGTGATATTGCTTTGTACTTAACGGAAAAGCAACATGACGGGAGTGAAAAAGGATATTTTTGGTTTGAAAATGGCAAGGCTGAATTAGCGAGCCGTATTCCAAATCATAGCCCCGCATTTACGATGACAATTCATAAATCTCAGGGATCTGAATTTGCTCATACTTTTGTTATTTTACCGAGTGAACCTAATCCAGTGTTATGTAAAGAATTGGTTTATACGGGGGTGACAAGGGCAATTAACCAAGTGACCGTTTTTTCTGACCAAAAAGTATGGAATATAGCGGTAAATAAAGCGACAGAACGACAAAGTGGGTTAGGTGAGGTATTAGAAAAATTAATGGCGAATTAATCCCTCAGTGAAAGATAAAAATCCCGATGAGTGCTATCGGGATTTTTTTGTTTTAAGAGAAAGTTGCTTATACTTGAACAAATAAATTACCAAGATCTTTATCAACGAGATATAAACCTTTACCATCGTCACCAAGAAGATTAAGTTTATCTAAGATACCACTAAATAATTTTTCTTCTTCATGCTGTTCTGCAACATACCATTGTAAGAAATTGAAAGCAGAATAATCTTTTTCTTCAAAAGTTTTTCCTACTAATTCATTGATTTTGCTAGTAATGAGTTTTTCATGTTCATAAGTTAATTCAATAACTTGTTTTAATGATGTGAACTCATGAGGTGGCTCATCAATCGCAGTAATAATTGCTAATGCGCCAGTTTCGTTTAAATAAGTAAATAATTTGCGCATGTGTTGCATTTCTTCTGTTGCATGAGCGGCTAAGAATTTAGCTGTTCCTTCAAATCCATTTTGCTCACACCAAGCACTCATTTGTAAATAAAGGTTAGAAGAATAAAATTCTAAATTCATTTGATCATTTAATAATTTAATAACATTTGCTGATAACATAATTTTTCTCCTAACAAATTATTCTAAAGTAAGTAAATCACGATCAATAAAGTAAAGTGAACGTCCGTCTTCGCCCATTAAATTAAATTTATCAATAATGCTCGCGAATAATTTTTCTTCTTCATGTTGTTCTGCAACATACCATTGTAAGAAGTTAAATGTTGAGTAATCTTTGTTAGCAAAAGTAATTTCAACTAACTCATTGATTTTACTAGTGACTAGTTTTTCATGCTCTAGGGTAATTTCAAAAATTTCTTTAAGTGATTTGTAATCATTTTTTGGTGCTTCAATTTTACCTAGCAGTGGCATACCACTTGTTTCGCTTACATAAGTAAATAATTTTTGCATGTGTTCCATTTCTTCATCGGCATGACGGAGTAAAAATGCTGCAGCGCCTTCATAACCATGATGTGCACACCATGCACTCATTTGTAAATACACATTAGATGAATAAAATTCTAAGTTAATTTGTTCATTTAACTTAGTTGCGATAGCTTGATTTAGCATAACTGTTACCTTCCTATTGTTCATAAATAAAACCGTTTCTATTTTAACCAGTTTTTTCTGGAAATCAACTTTTTATTTTTGTAAGTTATTAATTTTAAAGGATATTTTTAATAATAACTATTGTTATTTACTAATGAGAGATGCGAATAGTTAACAACAAGACTTGAGAAAATACTCTCATTGTATTTCACTCATCGGAGTAGCACTGGTTTGATGAGTTAAGCTAACAAGTGTTAGCTATTTTGTTTGGTTTTGATCTTGATATAATTCATTCATATTTATGTAATTAAATGTATTTACTGATAATGTAACGTGTTTTTTAGGATAAACAAAATGAACAAATGTACACAAAATAGGAAAAGTAGTTATAGCTATGAAGATTTATTAGCATCAGGACGTGGGGAATTATTTGGAGAACAAGGTCCTCAGTTACCTGCGCCTTCAATGTTAATGTTAGATCGTATCGTTGAGATGAATGAAAATGGTGGATTATTTAGCAAAGGATATATAGAAGCTGAGTTAGATATTAATCCTGACTTAGCTTTTTTTAATTGTCATTTTATTGGCGATCCTGTAATGCCGGGCTGTTTGGGCTTAGATGCTATGTGGCAACTTGTTGGATTTTATCTTGGTTGGGTTGGTGGAAAAGGCAAAGGAAGAGCCTTGGGCGTTGGCGAAGTAAAATTTACGGGGCAAATTTTACCAACGGCAAAAAAAGTCATTTATCGTATTAATATGAAAAGAGTGATTAATCGCAAGCTCGTGATGGGAATGGCTGATGGTGAAGTAGAAGTAGATGGTCGCATAATTTATAGTGCAACAGATTTAAAAGTGGGCTTATTCCAAGATACAACCGCATTTTAAATTTAACTAAATTGATTAGGGTCACAGAATTACATTGCTGTTTCTTGTAGAATTTTCTAATTTCAAAAAAAGGAAAGTAGAGATGAATAAGAAATATGCTATGTATAATTTGAGCTATATTTTGCTGTTAGGTGCTGGATTGCCCATTTTGCGTTATATGAGCCTGCATTTTGATACAAACAACAATAATATGGTGCGTTTTTTAGCGGGAAGTGCGGTGCTTTTTAGCTATGGATTATGGCGTTATCCAGCGCAATTTCATCAATTAAAACAAAGTCCTCTTTTACTTATCAAGGTATTAATCCTTGGCGTATTAATGACGACTAATATGTATTTATTTATGCGAGGTCTAACTTATACAAGTGCGGTCACTGGAAGTTTATTTTCGATTTTAGCGATGCCGTTGGCCATTGGGCTAGCGGCATTATTTTATCCTGACGAAAGAACTCGTATCAAACAAGCAAAATTTTATTGGGGAAGTTTTATCGCCATTCTTGGATCATTGCTGTTTGTTATGCAAAGATCCTCAATAAATGCAGAATTTGCCTACCAATTCTCACTCGGTGCATTATTTTTGTTTGTCGCAATTTTTATTCAAGGCGTACAAAGTTTAGTCATCAAATCTATGAATAATCAAATAAATGCAGTTGTAATCAGTGCTTTTGTCGCATTGCTGGCTGGAATTTTAAATTTTGCTATTAGCTTTTCTGCAGATAAACTCATTGAATTAACTCAAGTATCTCATGCCTTATTAATTGGTCTAGCTGGCGCTGGTGTTTATGGTATTGTGACTGGCATGTTTATGTCTTTTCATGTTGTACAAACTCAAGGGATTGTGACTTATAACTTGCTACAACTTATCGTGCCTTTTTCCACCGCACTTTTTGCTTATATTGCTTTAGGGGAAACATTGAATATGTGGCAGATTTTGAGTGGTGGAGTTGTGATCTTGAGTTGTTTGTATGCGCTAAAAAAATAACCTCTAATTTTACAATTAGAGGCTTTTTCATTCTCTAAAATTTCGTTTCAAAAACCAAATTAATATTTTTGTCAGTATAGCTATACAAGGTTGGCAAATTACTGTCATTTTTACGCCACGACATTTGTAGTTTCGGAGTTATTCCCCATAAATGCCAATCTCGTTTCCACAGGGTTAAATTCAGGCTGTAAGCCTTGTCTTTTCTCACTTTGCCAAGATTTAAGAAACCACCTAACTTTGCCACATCTTTATAATTTCGCTGAGTAATTGATCCACCTAAACGGCTTGAAATTCCCCATAGTTTCCATTCTTGTCCCCAACCTAAACGCAGACTTTTAGTATCTGAATTAAATTGGCGAAGCTGTGTTCTCTCTCGGTTGAAATCCGCACCTAAATAGAAAAATTGTTGTGGCGTGCGAAGCCATAATAAAGTAGTAGAAAGAAGCTTATTATCGCCATTTCGCACGGTATTTTGATAATAGCTTTGCTTGCCATATTCTGCCGCAGTTGAAATCTGCCAATGAGGTGAAAGCCAGTAGCTAAACTCGGTACTCACACCTCGTATATTGCGATGACGATGATTGCCGACCCAATTTTTTTCAAAGAAAGGTAACAAGCGGAAAGTAAAATCTGGGTTTTTATAGGCATAGCCCAGTAAAGTGCGGTTAGTTATTTCATCATTTTCACGGCTATCCCAATAAAGTTTGCCGTAGAGATTGTTTTCAAAGGCAAGGTAATGCGCATTAATGAAGTTAAAATCACGGGATAAATCAGCACTATAAGCAACGCCATGGGCTTTTTGTGGCAACATATCCTCGCCTTTCACATAACCCGTATTTTTAATTTCAGGGGAAGATGAAGTGTTATTCACATTATCATCTCGTAAATAATAAGCACTTGCGCCAAATTGCCAGCTATTACGTTTTTTTAGACTTGCCAGATAAGCTTCAATCAAATGGCGAACAGGAGTAGGCAGATTTTCTACTGCTTTGGCTTTGTTAAATTGGTCTTCCGCCGCATTATTTTGTTTGGCGTTAAACAGGGCAATGGCTAAATCAATTCGCACCACGTTCAAATCGGGTTGTTTGGCTAAAATGGAACGAAAATGCTTAATGGCTTGGCTATTGCTATCTTGATACATCGCCATTTTACCTTGTGCAAACTCCACTAAAATCGGGTCATGATGAGGGAAAGATTGATAAATCGGCAACAATAATTCAATCGCATCAATATTGCGGCTGTATAGGGCATCGGTTAATAATTGATGGGTTAATTGTGGATTTTGTTTAAGTTGCTGATCGGTAATATCGATCACTTTCTTTTCTGTTTTCATCATAGGCAAGTTCGGCATTTGGGCTTGTGGCACCGGTGGGTTTTGCAACATGGCGTAATTGCTGTTCTGTGTCCTCTGGTGCGGCTAAAAGTGCGGTAGGAATAAGTAATAAAAATGTGAGATATTTTTTCATATTGAGTATCAGAGAAAAATAGAATTAATTGAGGATATGGGTAATTATATTAACCTACATAAAAAAACGATTTCCTGCTAAAGCAAGAAATCGGTTAAAGTTAGAGGATATTATTCCGATTTAGGTTGTTTGGTTCCACCGAATGCAGCATCGTACGAGGTTATATCACCTTTGTTAGGTGCAACGCCATATGAACTAATTCTGCCTAACGACATTTGACCAGCGACATCATTAAGGTCTTTACCATAAAAGTGAATATAGAAGTCCCCGTTGAGAGTAGTTTGGTCATTTAGTTTTTTAGATATAGTATCACGTTTAGTTAAGCCTCCGTGCAAATTCATTTTTGGTAGATCCACTTTACCAATTAACTTACTATCTAATTCGCCTGAAACATAAGTGTCTTGCCAAGATTCACCAAAATGTGCATTTAGTGTAATAGTGCCATCTACTTTTGGAATTTCTCTCAAGCTCTTGTAACTACCTACATGATCGCCTGGGATTATAGCAGCTCTATTAACAGAAGCAATAACCGCACCTTTATAGGTTGCATTGCCTTTTACATTGTCATTCCAAGTAATTTTACCTGTTTTATCATCCACTTTGTACACAGTAAATGCATCTAATGCGTTTATATCCTCATATGGTCCCGCTTCACTTGCACTTAAACCTAGCGCAAAGGATGAAATATCATTTTGATTAGTGTATAGCATCCCGTAAGATGAATATGGTTGATTTATAAAAAGATAGTTAATTGCTTTCGCTTTTTCTTTTGATGTAACCATCTCACCTGCTTCATTAATACGAACATCAACTACCTCACCAACAAGATTGTCGTAAGTTTTACTACCAGAATGAAGTCCTAAGAATGGTTTACCATCTTGCTGGGATAATTCAGCTAAATTAAGGAATTTACTCTTATCGTAAACATTATACTCATGTTGTAGCACATTACCCTGATCACAGATGCCAGGGCTGTTGCAAGCATCAGCGGTTTCTGTTTTTATACCCCTAACCGGCCACCCAGCACCGCTAACTTGGCTGTAATCGTGTGGTTCCCAGCCATTCGTTTTAATAATTCGCCATTTACTGTCGATGGAATCCACATTGACAATTTTTTCTGGTTCAGGCTGAGGCTTAGTTTCTTCTGGCTTAGTAGTTGGTTTAGACTCTTCCAGTTTAGTGGCTGGTGTGGTCTGCGGTTTTCCTTGTTCTTCTTTAGCAATAGGCGTTGCAGGTTTTACATCCGCAGGACTGTCATTGCTAGTCAAACAACCGGTTAAACCAAAGCTTACCACGATTGCTAATGCTGTCATTTTAAAATGTTTATTCATAGTCGATCCCTTCTGAATATAAATAAGGTAAGTTGTTATTTAGGCGTTTTTGTATAAAAAACAAAAACTTTCCTAGTCTAAAAAAAATACAAGCCCTGAAGAAAAAAATAATTAGAAGTACAAAAGATCGTAATTTTGATAGAAGGAGAAGAAAATTAATGAAAAGAAGTTTTTGAGTTATAACGTAGAAATTTTTGAAAATTGCGTAGAAAAAAGAGAAGATCCCCACTTGTATATAACCAGTGGGGAAGTGCTTTATTGCACCATATTCTCAACTGTTTTTAGAAAGCCTTGTGCGGTGGCATATACATCGGTTTTTCCTTGCGCTTTTAAAATCATATCGGACATTTCTCGGAAGGCACCTTTTCCACCCGCTAAACTTAACACATGATCAGCACAATCTTTTACATAATCCATGGCATCATTTACCGCAAAAGCTAATCCACAAACAGAAAAAGCAGGGAGATCAACGCTATCATCGCCAATATAAGCAGTTTCTTCTGGGGTAACGCCAGCTTGTTTGATTAATTCAAAGCAGGCACTTTCTTTTTCTAATTTACCGAGGAAAAATAACTTGATGCCAAGATCTGTGATACGTTTGCGCAAAATTGGTGAATCACGTCCTGATAGAACAGCAACTTGAATACCATTTTCTATCAACATTCTGATACCTAAACCATCACGCACATGGAAACTTTTTATCGCTTCGCCATTGGCATCATAATGTAATAAACCGTCTGTTAATACGCCATCAACATCAGTAATAACAAACTTAATTTTTTGTAATTTTTCATTTAAAAGCATAGGACTAACTCGAAAATTCAACTAAACCAATAACTTTATTTTGATCATCAACAACTACTAATGAATGAATTTTCTTCTCTTTCATAAAGTTTTCTGCTTCAGATAAATAAGTATTGTGATTTATTGTTTTAGGATTAGAGGTCATCAGATCTTTGGCTGTTTTATTCAATGTATTGGCACCATTTGCACTTAATGCACGGCGAATATCTCCATCGGTAATAATGCCTTTTAATTGATCGTTTTCCATGACTAAAGCAACGCCCATACGTCCTTCATTCATAATACTTAAACAATCAGTAAAGTTTGTGCTTTCGGTTACTTTTGGTAAGCGAGTTTGCATTTGATCTTTAACTCGACATAATAGACGGCGACCAAGGCTACCACCCGGATGAAATTTAGCAAAATCAGCTGGTTGGAAATTTCTTGCGGTAATAAGAGAAACGGCAAGTGCATCGCCTAAAGCCAAGGTAACCAAAGCAGAGGTTGTTGGGGCGAGATTATTTGGACAGGCTTCACGTTCAACACTAATATCCAGAATATAATCCGCGTGTTTTGCTAAAGTTGAATTTGGATTGCCTGTTAATGCAATAATTTTATTGCCAAAATTTTTTAAACTTGGAATAAGTTTATTGACATCATCACTTTCACCGCTGTAAGAAATTAGCATGACTATATCAATAGGTTTTAACATGCCTAAATCGCCATGAAAAGCCTCCGTTGGATGCAAGAAAAAACTAGGTGTTCCAGTTGATGCAAAGGTTGCTACCATTTTTTTTCCAATTAGCCCAGATTTTCCAATTCCGCCAATAACTAATCGGCCTTCACAATTTAGAATAAGCTCAACGACATCAATAAAATGTTGATTTAAATTTTGGCTCAATCTCGCTAAGGCATCTTGCTCTGCAGCTAAAGAGTTGCGAGCGATTTGTAAGTAGTCCATATTAATTTCCCCATTGAAAAAGTGCGGTCATTTTACCGCAAGTTTTGGGTTAACTCTATCTTTTATCTTGTTTTTAGGCTATACTCCGCACCGAGTTAGTCAGGCAATCGCTGGTTTATTGAAGCCCTTAACCGTTTTTAAACGACCTAGTGGGACAAGTAGACGAGAGGAAAGTCCGGGCTACATAGGGCAGAGTGCCGGATAACGTCCGGGAGGTGTGAGCCTACGACCAGTGCAACAGAGAGCAGACCGCCAATGGCTCGTAAGAGATCAGGTAAGGGTGAAAGGGTGCGGTAAGAGCGCACCGCATGAATGGTAACATTTCATGGCAGGGTAAACTCCACTCGTAGCAAGACCAAATAGGAACTCAATGGGTGGCCCGCTCAGAGTTCGGGTAGGTTGCTTGAGCGTATGTGTAAATATGCGCCTAGAGGAATGATTGTCCACGACAGAACCCGGCTTATCGACTAACTCAAATTTTTCTTTATCTGGTTATTAAATGATATGTAAATCAAAATCGCTAAATAACGAGATCAACAAATTGTTAGTAAAATAAAAGAAGAAAAGGCACAAATTTTAGTTTGTGCCTTTGGTTTATATAAATAAGCTATTTTACCCACTGAACAATTTCATCTATTGTTTTACGTGATTTAGGTTTAATTTCTTTTGCGCGATAGCCAAAAGTTGCCATAACGGATACGCCCCATTCTTCGCTATCCAATACGCCGGCTTCCGCCAAAATTTGATTTACTTCTCCGTAATTAAAGCCTTCAATTGGGCAACTGTCGATCCCAATTAATGCGGCACCTGTCAACATATTTGCTAAAGCAATATAGGTTTGTTTGCTTGTCCAATCAAATAAAGAGCGGTCACTTTCAAGGGTTTTCATGTGTTCTGCTTGAAATTCACGATATTTTTCTCTGGCAACAGGGATTTGTTCTTCGGTTAATCCGCGTCTTTTCATGGATTGTTCTAAAAATTCGGAATCATAGCGTGCATTTTTCTTAGCAAGAAGTACAACCAAGTGGCTAGCATCGTCTATTTGTGTTGCCATTCCCCAACTAACGGGTTTTAATTTTGCTCGTAGCTCTGGGTTTTGGATTACTAAAAATTTCCAAGGCTCAGCCCCAACTGAACTAGGGGAAAGGCGAGCAAGCTCCAAAATATAAGCAAAATCCTCATCACTGATTTTTTTGGTTGGATCATAATAACGTGTAGAAGCACGATGATGAAAAATCTCTAAGACTTGTTCTTTTGTAATTGTTGTCATAACCAATTTCCTTTCAATATTTAACGAATTGCCATTTGGAATAATACGACTTCAGCTTGGCAGCTAAAAATAATATGCATTTTTAAACGAAAACCATCTGAAAGTGCGGTAATTTCGCTGTCAATATTAGCTGGTTCATTTTCAACATCACGCGCTTTTTGAATGAAATAATCACGAGCGGTTAAGGCTTGTTGTTCTGTATCATATTCCGCATCAAAAATAACTTCTCTATCGGAATTGTCTAGCATTGAATCACCTTTTATACGGCACATATTATGTGCTTCTGCTGCTTTTTGCTGCAATGTTTTTTCACTCATGATTATTTCCTTATTTATTAATAATTAACCCACAACGGTTGGTAACAAACCTGCTTGAATTAGGAATGGAATGATTACAATAAATACACCAATAACTAATGTGATAATAAGAGAGGCTGAGCCACCTTTTACTCGGTAAGGCAGGTTCGGGTAAATTTTACGTAATTTCCACACCATTGCAATAGGTAAGACGATTGCGTAGAAGGCAAACATTTGACCTGCATATCCTAAAGCAAGGATAAAACCTTGAGGGTAGAATAGTGCAAAAACAAGTGGAGGTAAAAACGTAAGTAAGCCTAATGATACTCTATTTGTAGGGATATTCACACGTTTTAATAGATCTTCTAATGCCTCAAATAATCCTAAAGCAACCCCTAAGAATGAAGTGATTAAGGCTAAGGCAGAGAATAAACGCACTGCACCACCAATCATTTCACTTCCAGTAATTTTGATTGTTGCTGTTACTAAGCCATTTAAGGTTGGATCTTGTTTTAGAATAGCTAAAAATTCTGTTTGGCTTAATACACCGTGAGTGGCTAATTGCCATAAGATATAGGCAACAAGTGGGATAAAAGTACCAACTAGGACAGAAATTCTTAATGCTTTCACATCGCCATCAAGGTATTTATTCAAACTTGGAATAGAGCCATGGAAACCGAAAGAAGTAAAGAAAATCGGGCTAGCTGAGATAATTAAGGCATTATCAATTGGAATTTCGAGTAAATTTTCTAAGGATACTTTAGGGAGTAATAAGAAAAGCACCACGACAAAGAAACCGATTTTACTGAGGAAAATAATGCGATTAACTTTATCAACACTATTTGTGCCTAAAATAATAAAGAAACCAAAAATCACAGTAAATAATACGCCAGCTATACGAGATGTGGTTTGTTCATCACCAATGGTTGGTAACAGACCAGCTAGCAAAGAGCTTCCACCTGAAACATAAGCAGAAACTAAAGCGTAAAGAAAAATTAACAGTACAGCTGTAGAAAGAATACGGCCGAAGGATCCGTAATATTTTTCAGCTAGAGTCCCAATTCCAGCATCGCTTTCTACGGTTTGATATAGTTCAACAAAAAGTAATGCGGCAAAAGAAAGTAATAACCAAAGTCCAATTAATAGGGCAACGGTAAAGCCAAATCCGATACCCGCTGATGTTAATGGCATGGCAAGCATACCACCACCAATAGTTGTTCCCGCTACAATAAGCGTACTTCCAAGTGTTTTATTCATAATTTTCCCCTATGATGAAAATAAAAGTGCGGTTATTGTAGCTTATATTTTACAGAATGTGTAATTTTATTTTTACAAATGTACTGATTTATTTACATCTTATTTTTAAGGAAGAGAATAGGTTGTTGATCTTGGTAGAACAATTGTACTTTTTGCCCAATTTCTAAGGCTTGAGCTGTCTGAACATGGATTTTTGTTCGTTGTATATCAGATACAGAAATTTGATATTGATAATATTGTCCTAAAAATTGGCGTTGAGTCACAGTTCCATGTCCTTGTAAATGAGGTATGACTTGAATTTGATGAGGGCGAACGAGCCAATGTAATTCTGTATTTGGTAATAATGGCGATTGATCTGCAAGTTTAAGAGAGGTGCTTATAGGTTGTATGCCAAAAAGAGAATGTAATTGATTTTGTTGATCAAGATGACAATCAATATAGTTATGTTTTCCTAGGAACTCAGCGACAAATTTGCTATTAGGTTGATAATAGAGTTGATCTGTTGCTCTAGTTTGAATGATTTTTCCATCTTTCATCAAGGCTATTTTATCTGCGAAAGCAAAGGCTTCTTCTTTGCTATGGGTGACAAAAATAGCAGAAATTCCTTGTTGCTTAACAATTTGTTTAATCTCATCAATCATTTGATAGCGAACTTGGCTATCAATATTTGAAAAGGGCTCATCGAGCAATAATAATTTGGGTTTGCAAGCTAAGGCTCGAGCAATTGCAACACGTTGCTGTTGACCACCAGAAAGTTGATGGGGATAACGATTTTCTAGTCCATTTAAATGAACTAAATTAAGCATATTTTGTAAAATTTGCTGTTTTTCTACCGCACTTTTTTTATCTAAGCCAAATTGAATATTTTCAGCGACTGTTAAATGAGGGAAGAGGGCATAATCTTGAAAGATAAAGCCTATATTACGTTGCTCCACAGGAATAGGCGTTAAATCTTGCCCATTTAAGCTGATTTGTCCTTGCGTAATAGGTTGTAATCCAGCAATGGCTTTTAATAATGTGGTTTTTCCACAACCACTTGCACCCAATAAACATAAAATCTCATTTTTATTTAATTCTAGATTAAGTTGATGTAAGACAATTTGTTGATTGTATTGGCAACTAAGTGATTGAATTTTAAGATTATCCATTATCGATCCTTTTCTGAATTTAAAATGAGTGAACGAGTGAGCCAGATAACTGGAATAAGTCCAACCAGAATTAAAGTTAATGCATGCAAAGCGGCATTTTCGAGTTGCTCATCGGAGGTAAAAGAAAAAACATAAGTCGCTAACGTATCAAAATTAAAAGGTCGCAATAATAATGAAGCATTCAGTTCTTTCATACTCTCAATAAATACCATTAAAAGTGCGGTTAAAATTCCTTTGGAAAGTAAAGGGATGTGAATTTTTCTTAGCATTTTAATGCCATGAGAACCTAAAGTTTGGCTAGCCATATCTAATGTTGGGGGAATTTTCTGTAATGATGTTTCAATGCTACCCAGTGCCATAGCAGAAAAGCGAATAACATAAGCAGAAATTAAGGCAAACATGGAGCCTGAGAAAATTAGACCAACAGGGGATAGATTAAATTTAGCAAGTAGGGCATTAATTTGGTGATCTGCAAATGTGTATGGGATCAAAATACCAATAGCTAAGACAGTTCCTGGGATTGCATAACTTAAACTGGCAAGGCGTAAAGTAAATTGGGTGTTCCCTTGTATGTGATTTGAATGTTGATTTAGGCGTTGGTAAAAATGTAGTAATAAAGCAAAAATTATACAAATAATGGAAGCAATAATGGAAACAGATAAACTGTTATAGGCATATTGTGCAAACTTATTGAGTTGTGCTTGTTCAAAATAATGGATTGCCCAATAGCCAAGTTGGATGACGGGGATAAAAAAGGCGAAGGTGACTAAACCCCAACAATAAGCCTGAACTAAAAACCTTTTGATGCCTTTTAATTGTTTAAGTGCGGTCTTTTTTTCGTAACTGTAATGGTTCACTCCCTTGCAACATTCTAAAGACATAATCATATTCAAGTCCTTAAACAATCCATCTCAAACTGCATTGGAGAGCGATTTCCCAATGCAGAATGAAGTCGTCTCGGATTGTAAAAATCCTCAATGTATTCCGCCACACAAAGCAACGCTTGTTCTCGTGTCTTAAATCGGTAGCCGTTTAATTTTTCTACCTTCAAACTGCGGAAAAATCGCTCTGTTACCGCATTGTCAGTACATTTCCCCGCTCGGCTTTGGCTATGCACCATTTTTGCTTCCGTCAATATCTGTCGAAAGGCTTGGCTGCTGTATTGTGAACCTCGGTCGGAATGAAAAATCACCTCCGAAGGCGGCTTTCGACGATGAATAGCCAGCTGTAAGGCTTGAATGTACAAGTGACTATCGGGGGTATCCGATACCGACCAGCCAACAATCAAGCGTGAAAACCAATCAATCACAACAGCCAAATATAACCAGCCCTCATCGGTGGGGATGTAGGTGATATCGCCCACCCAAAGAGCGTTGGGCGTCATTGCACACTGTTCGTTTGCAATATTTTCCGCAAAATCGACCGCTTGTTTTCGCCACACTTTGGCTTTTGGACACTTGGCTTTTATCGCCAACTCTCGCATTAAACGGCGAACTTTAAATCGCCCTACTTTTATCCCCAAGTCCGTGACAGCCTGTGATAAACGCCTTGAACCATAGGTTTCCTCACTACGTTCAAAGGCTGACAACAGCGTTTCCTGTAAGCTCGCCAGCGTTTGATTGGGTGGGGATTTTTCCCAACGATGGCTCGTGGTACGGTTTAACGAAAAGCAACGGGAAAGTTGCGCATGGGAAATGCCTTCTCGCCGTAAATCCACCACACAGGATTTTAAGACTTCTCGAGCAAGAAGGCGGACACCTTTTTTAATAAGGCATTATCGCTACGCAGCTGCTCATTTTCCGCCCGTAAACGTTGAATTTCCCGCTGCTCGGCAGAAATCGCTGGTGCTGTTGGGGTAATGCCTTGCTGCTCAGCGAGAAATTGCCGCCGCCAACGATTTAAGGCAGATTGACTGACGCGCATCATTTTACACACTTGGGTGACGCTGTGTTTGCCCTCTAACACCATGTCAACACATTGCTTTTTATATTCAGGGGTAAAAAGTTTAACCATTTTGCTGTTCTCCATTTTGAGAAAGTTTATCAAAAACAGTCTTTGGTTTGTTGCAATTGGTTAGACCATTACAATATCAATACGATATTACCCAGCCAGCTCGTTACGATGGCGATTGCAAACTTATCAATGATAAAGCGCATCGTGTTGTAAATTTAACCTACAACGGCAAACCAGTTGATCCAAAAGCGGAATTTTTAATTGCAACCAATAACTATCGTGCGTACAGCAATAAATTCCCTGGCACTGGCGACAGCCATATTGTCTTTGCAGCGCCTGATGAAAACCGCCAAATTCTAGCGAATTACATCACTACAGAAAGTAAAACTCATGGTCATGTTAGCCCTGCAGCAGACAAAAACTGGAGTTTTGCTCCAATCGCAAGCAAAGCTAAATTAGATATTCGCTTTGAAACTTCACCAAGTGATAAAGCAAAAGCCTTCATTAAAGAGAAAGGACAATATCCAATGACCTATCTTAATAACAATGAAACAGGTTTTGCGATTTATCAAATTGATCTAAGTAAATAAGCTTAATACCGAAATTAGATATTTATTTTAAAGGGCTGAGTTAGAAATTAAACTCAGTCCTTTCTATTTAAGCATGGACTTTAACCTTTTATTCTTTCAAGACTGATAATGTTACTGATTTAATAATAAAAGATGAGTTTTAGTTGGAAATATGGTACAAAAGACACCGCACTTTTTATTTACTTTTTATAGGAAAAAATATGTCAAACTTACAAAACATTATTGAAAGCGCATTTGAACGTGCAGCAGAAATTACCCCAGCAAATGCGGATGCAGAACTCAGATCCGCGGTAGAGCAAGTTATTGAAGGGTTAGACAATGGGACATATCGTGTTGCTGAAAAAAATGAGCAAGGCGAGTGGGTTGTTAATCAATGGTTGAAAAAAGCTGTGCTTCTTTCTTTCCGTTTAAATGACAATGCATTAGTTGATGGTGCTGAAACAAAATATTATGACAAAGTACTAGTAAAATTTGCTGACTATGATGCAGAACGTTTCAAAGCGGAAGGATTTAGAGCTGTACCAGGAGCAGTAGTGCGTAAAGGATCTCATATTTCTAAAGGCGTTGTGTTAATGCCATCTTTTGTCAATATTGGTGCTTATGTTGGTGAGGGAACCATGGTTGATACTTGGGCAACAGTGGGATCTTGTGCACAAATTGGTAAAAACGTACATTTATCTGGTGGTGTAGGCATTGGTGGTGTATTGGAGCCATTACAAGCAAATCCAACCATTATTGGAGATAACTGTTTTATTGGCGCACGTTCTGAAATTGTAGAAGGCGTGATTGTTGAAGATGGCTGTGTTATTTCAATGGGCGTATTTATCGGTCAATCAACAAAAATTTATGATCGTGAAACAGGCGAAGTCTTCTATGGACGTGTTCCAGCAGGATCTGTAGTTGTATCAGGCAGCTTGCCTTCTAAGTGCGGTAAATATAATCTTTATTGTGCAGTTATTGTGAAAAAAGTGGATGCGAAAACTCTAGGGAAAGTGGGTATTAATGAATTATTAAGAACCATTGAATAATATTTATCGAGTTTTACTTTAATTATCTGCCTCTATTATAGAGGCAGATTTTTTTGCGAACGTATATAGATTTTATAAAACGATAGTTTTATTTTGATAGACGAAAATGCGATCATGTAATGCTAAATCTAAAGCTCGACTTAATACTGTTTTTTCTACATCTCGCCCTGCTTTCATCATTGCATCAGCGTTGTAAGTATGATCAACATTAATGACATTTTGCATAATAATTGGTCCTTGATCGAGCTCATTATTAATAAAATGTGCCGTTGCACCAATAATTTTTACCCCTCTTTCATAAGCCTGATGATAAGGTTTGGCACCAATAAAGGCAGGTAAAAATGAATGATGAATATTAATCACTCTATTTAGATAGCGGCTGACAAATTCAGGATTTAAAACGCGCATATATTTGGCTAGCACAATATAATCTGGCGCATATTCATCAATTTTTTCAGCCAGTAATTTATCATGTTCTACTCGAGTTAATCCTTCATGGCTTACACAATGGAAAGGAATATCAAAACGTTCTACTAATGAGCGTAAAGTTTCATGATTTCCAATAACTGCAGCGATTTCTACATTTAATCCGCCATAATAGGTTTTCATTAAAATATCGCCTACACAATGCGCTTCTTTTGTGACTAAAATAACTATACGCTTTCTTTTTGTATTAATTAAACGGCAATTTGTTCCTTTAGGCAAACTATATTCTAAATCAGCAAGTAACGTTTGTTCGTTAAAAATGCCTTCTAGTTCAGTACGCATAAAAAAATGCTTAGTTTCAAAATCAACAAACTCATTATTATGAATAATATTTAGCTGATGTTTGTAACAAATATTAGTAATTTTAGCAATTAAACCTTTATCATCAGGGCAATCTGTTAATAAAATTTTATTTTCAATCATAATCAATATTAATTTATCTTGTGATATTTGCTGTAGTTAGAAATAAATAAAACCCAAAATTGGGCTTTATTTATGAAAATAATTAGATGGCAAAATCAGCTAATGATTTTCCCGCATTTAATTCAGCTTGAATAGCTGAAGGTGTTCTACCCTGACCAGTCCAAGTTTTTACTTGTCCATTTTGATCAATATATTGATATTTCGCTTTACGAGGCTTCATTTTCTTACGAGGACGTTTAGTTGTTGTGGTTGGATTATCAGCTAAATCTGCTAAAGTTAAACCATCTTGTGCTAATAATTCTTTATATTTTTCAATACGTTCTAAGCGTTCTTGCTCTTTTTTTTGGTTTTCTTCAATCATTTGACGTTGTTCATTTACAATAGCTTGCAATTTTTCTAATGCGCCCTCTAATTCTTCTAGCGTTAATTCTTTTGCAGCAGCACGTAATGATCGAATACTAGTTAGTACTTTTGATAACTCAGACATTTTTATTCCTTAATAATTTTTATGTTAAGTAAATATAAATACTCTCAAATAATAGCGAAAAAAATTTTTAAGGTAAATCCTAATTTTTAAAAATAATACTTATTTAATATTTATGGATTATTTGTCTTAATTAACTATTGGAATTTTGATTTTCTTATTGTAATCTTACCAAGTCCTACGTATGTAGAGGTGCAACTATTATAAGTAGCTTTTTTGAGTGGATAACGATGAAAAAAAGTGAAAGGAATAGTTGCCGAAATCAATAAAAAGTCATTTTTATTGGTTGGGGGCGTCTTTGAAAGAAACGTCACTGTCATAGTATTTTATTCACTATGGAGCGCTACTGGTTAGGTTGGTATCGTTTTGCCTGCCTTATTTTAATTCTAAAAATATTAATCTCAGTGGTTCTCCCTTAATATTAGGAAGAACAAAATGGAACTTGTAAATTATTCCACATCTATTTATTCGGTTATTCCGCCTATTTTAGCTTTATTGTTAGCTATTGTTACTCGGAGAGTTATTTTATCTTTAAGTATTGGTATTGTTACTGGTGCATTAATGCTAACCAAGAATACCTCTGTCTTAGATAGTATTCCTTATTTGTGGGGTCATGTTTCAGGCTTAATTTATAGTGTCGAAGAAAATGGTTCGATAGCGTTTGCTTGGGATACTATCAATATCATTCTATTTTTAATTTTGCTTGGCGTATTAACCGCACTTTTAACTGTTTCTGGGAGCAATCAAGCTTTTGCTGAATGGGCACAGAAACGTATTAAGGGGCGTCGCGGCGCTAAATTAATGGCTGCTGCATTGGTTTTTGTTACTTTTATTGATGATTATTTCCACAGTTTAGCCGTTGGTGCTATAGCTCGTCCTGTTACAGACAAATTCAACGTATCTCGTGCAAAGCTAGCTTATATTCTTGATTCTACCGCAGCGCCTATGTGTGTGATGATGCCTGTTTCTAGTTGGGGTGCATACATTATCACTTTGATTTCAGGCTTATTAGCGACTTATGCCATTACAGATTATTCTCCTATTGGGGCATTTATGGCAATGAGTTCAATGAATTTTTATGCTATTTTCTCTATTTTATTAGTTTTCTTTGTGGCTTATTTTTCCTTTGATATTGGTTCAATGGCTAGACATGAGAGATTAGCATTAGAAATAGCAGATACAGATGCAGAAACTGAAACAAGTGTTAAAGGGCATGTGCGTAATCTTGTTCTACCTATAGTTATATTGATTGTGGCAACTGTTGTAATGATGATGTATACAGGAGGACAGGCATTAATGGCTGATGGTCAAGAATTTAGTGTGCTAGGCGCATTTGAAAATACTACAGTTGGCATTTCTCTTGTTGTCGGTGGTACGACATCTGTCATTATGGCGACTCTCTGTATTTTAGTTGATCGTCAAGTGAATTTGAACGACTATATCAAATCTTGGGGATTAGGAGCGAAGTCGATGTCAGGTGCGATTCTAATCTTGTGCTTTGCGTGGACTATCAATTCTGTGGTCAAAGATATGCATACAGGGACATATTTATCTAGCCTTGTATCAGGTAGTCTTCCTGTTGAAGTTTTACCAGCTCTACTTTTTGTTCTCGGAGCTGTGATGGCTTTTTCAACAGGAACTAGCTGGGGAACATTCGGCATTATGCTACCAATTGCAGCTGCAATTGCAGCAAATTCTGCACCTGAATTAATGCTACCTTGTCTATCTGCTGTCATGGCTGGAGCTGTTTGTGGAGATCATTGTTCACCAGTCTCTGATACAACCATTTTGTCTTCTACTGGTGCGAAATGTGATCACATGGATCATGTAACAACACAGTTACCTTATTCATTAACCTTAGCAGCAGCTACTATTGTAGGATATTTAGTGGTGGGCTTTACTCTATCAGGATTACTAGGTTTTGTTGCTACCGCTATAACTTTAGCTGTACTAATTTTGATTTTAAGAAAACGATAAAATGTGATCTTTATCACATTAGAAAAATAATATTTTTATTTTATAAAATGCGGCTTAATGCCGTATTTTTTTCTTATTAACTATTTGTTTTTTATAAAAAACTAAAAATATTGAATTTTTTGAAATTTATATCTATTTGAATTTTAAAATGTAACAAAATTGTTAATATTGTTTAGTGGATAATATCTTGATTTTCAGTAAGATAAAAAATGTTTAACAATTATTTAGTTACATCTAAGAATGTAGTTATTTGAGAGGTAAAAATGAAAAAATTATCAGGCGCAGAAATGGTTGTGCAATCCTTGAGAGATCAAGGGGTTAAATTCGTGTTTGGTTATCCTGGCGGAGCGGTATTAGATATTTATGATGCTATTCATACGCTAGGTGGTATTGAGCATATTCTAGTTCGTCATGAGCAAGCAGCAGTGCATATGGCTGATGGTTATGCTCGTTCTACAGGCGAAGTTGGTTGTGTTTTGGTAACCTCAGGGCCTAGTGCAACAAATGCAATTACAGGGATTGCAACAGCTTATAGTGACTCTATTCCTTTAGTTGTTTTATCTGGCCAAGTGATGTCCAATTTAATCGGCAGTGATGCTTTTCAAGAATGTGATATGGTAGGCATTTCTCGTCCAGTGGTTAAGCACAGTTTTTTAGTAAAAAATACAGAAGATATTCCTAAAATCATTAAAAAGGCTTTTTATATCGCTTCGACGGGGCGTCCTGGTACAGTGGTAATTGATCTTCCTAAAGATGTAGTGAATCCACTCAATAAATTCTCTTATGAATATCCGCAAGATATTAGTATGCGTTCTTATAACCCTACTATCCAAGGTCATAAAGGGCAAATCAAAAAAGCTTTAAAAGCATTTTGGTTGCCAAAAAGCCAGTTTTATTTGTTGGTGGAGGAGCGATTACTGCAAATTGTAGTGAAAAACTGACCGCACTTGCGCACAAACTTAATTTACCAGTCACTTTGTCATTAATGGGACTAGGTGCTTTTCCAAGTACTGACAAGCAATGTCTAGGTATGCTTGGTATGCATGGAACCTATGAAGCAAATAATGCGATGCATGAAAGTGATTTAATTGTGGGATTAGGTGTTCGCTTTGATGATCGTACAACAAATAATCTAGCGAAATATTGCCCAAATGCCAAAGTTATTCATATTGATATTGACCCAACGTCGATTGCTAAAAATGTACCTGTTGCAATTCCAATCGTAGGAAGTGCGGAGTTTGTTTTAGACGAGTTTTTATCTTTATTAGAAGTTGAGGATTTAGCAAATGCACAATCTAATCTTGATGATTGGTGGGCGCAAATTAATCAATGGAAAGCAAAAAAATGCCTTGAGTTTGATCGCCAAAGTAATGTGATTAAACAGCAGCAAGTGATCGAAACGGTTTATCGTTTAACTGAAGGGAAGGCTTATGTTGCCTCTGATGTAGGTCAGCATCAAATGTTTGCAGCCTTACATTATCCTTTTGATTTGCCACGTCGTTGGATCAATTCTGGTGGCTTGGGGACTATGGGCTTTGGTTTGCCAGCCGCATTGGGCGTAAAACTTGCTCATCCTGATGCAGTAGTGGTTTGCGTTACTGGAGATGGTAGTATTCAAATGAATATTCAAGAACTCTCTACTGCGCAGCAATATGGTATTCCTGTTGTGATTATTAGCCTAAATAACCGTTTCTTAGGTATGGTTAAACAATGGCAGGATTTAATTTATTCAGGACGTCATTCCCAATCCTATATGAATTCGCTCCCTGATTTTGTCAAACTTGTGGAGGCTTATGGACATGTAGGAATTAAGATTGATACAAGAGATGAACTTGAAGAAAAATTAGCACAGGCTTTTGCAATTAAGGACAA
This sequence comes from Canicola haemoglobinophilus, assembly GCF_002015075.1. Lineage (GTDB taxonomy): Bacteria > Pseudomonadota > Gammaproteobacteria > Enterobacterales > Pasteurellaceae > Canicola > Canicola haemoglobinophilus. The sequence goes on along the minus strand of NZ_MUXZ01000005.1, from coordinate 15,620 downwards.
ATTAGTTTTTGTGGATATTAAAGTGGATGAAACCGAACATGTTTATCCAATGCAAGTGCGTGGTGGTGCAATGAATGAAATGATTTTAACTAAAGTGGGGAATGCATAATGCGTAGAATTTTATCAGTTTTATTAGAAAATGAATCGGGCGCTTTATCTCGTGTTGTTGGTTTATTTTCACAACGAGCTTTTAATATTGAAAGTCTAACAGTTGCACCTACAGATGATCCCACATTATCTAGAATGACTATCGAAGCCTATGGCGATGAACAAGTGTTGGAACAAATAGAAAAGCAATTACATAAATTAGTTGATGTGTTTAAAGTGATTAATTTAAGCGATTGTGAGCATGTTGAGCGAGAAGTTATGCTTATTAAAGTCCGAGCACAAGGCTCATCTCGTGATGAATTGAAACGCTTAGCAGAAATTTTCCGTGGGCAAATCGTCGATGTCACAACAAAAATTAGTGGGTACTAAAGACAAACTTGATGCTTTTATCAATGCCATAAAAGAGGAAAGTCAGCTTATTGAAATTGTTCGCTCAGGTTTAATTAGCTTATCTCGTGGCGAAAAGAATTGTTTGTAGTTTAGCGCCTTCAAAATTCCTTTAAATTAAACCGCACTTTATATTGATCTGACTCTATAAAGTGCGGTTTTTATTAGAGCAGGTTTTAAAATAGGTGTAGAATAAGCCACGATTATTTTTCATATTTCATCTAGGAGTAAAACATGGCGATTTTAGTTACTGGTGGCGCTGGATACATTGGTTCACATACGGTTGTTGAATTACTTAATCATAATTTTGAAATTGTTGTTTTAGATAATTTATCTAATTCTTCTGAAATTTCATTACAGCGAGTACAGCAAATTACAGGCAAGGAAGTGACTTTTTATCAAGGCGATATTTTAGATCGTGCAATGTTACAACGTATCTTCTCACAGCATAAAATCGACGCAGTAATTCATTTTGCTGGTTTGAAAGCAGTAGGGGAAAGCGTACAAAAGCCACTACATTATTATCAAAACAATGTAACAGGCTCAATTACTTTATTGGAAGAAATGCTAAAAGCTGGCGTATATAACTTAGTTTTTAGTTCATCCGCAACGGTTTATGGCGATCCTGAAATTATTCCAATCACTGAAGATTGCAAAGTTGGTGGTACAACCAATCCTTATGGTACGTCTAAATTTATGGTTGAACGTATTTTACAAGATGCGGTTAATGCAAATCCGCAATTGAGCGTTGTTATTTTGCGTTATTTTAATCCAGTTGGTGCGCATGAAAGTGGGTTAATTGGTGAAGATCCTAATGGTATTCCAAATAATTTATTGCCATATATTAGCCAAGTGGCAGTAGGTAAATTACCACAACTTTCTGTTTTTGGTAGCGATTATGATACTCATGATGGAACGGGAGTTCGTGATTATATTCATGTAGTTGATTTAGCCATTGGGCATTTAAAAGCCTTGGAAAAACATCAAAATGATCAAGGTTACCATGTTTATAATCTAGGCACAGGTACAGGCTATTCTGTATTAGATATGGTAAATGCTTTTGAAACCGCAAATGATATTAAAGTGCCTTATAAACTTGTGGCTCGTCGTCCGGGTGATATTGCCACTTGCTATTCCAATCCACAAAAAGCCCTGGAAAAACTAGGCTGGAAAACAGAACGAGATTTAACTCAAATGATGAAAGATACTTGGAATTGGCAAAAAAATAATCCGAATGGTTATAAGTCTTAGTTTATGAGCTTAACTTAAAATAAAAATGCCTTTAATGAAAATCCATTAAAGGCATTTTTAGTCTGGGTAATGGAAAATAGTTGTAAAATCTGATTGATAGATATTTGCTATAACTCAGTTTTTAAAAACAATTATAGGATCAAAGATCCTGCCAAAGACCATCTTCCCCATCTTCCCCATCTCCCTCACTATTGTCGTCGCCAGTATTAACATCAGTCTCTGTATTTGGATTGCTTTCTGTACCATTATCTCCTGAGTTTGTTGGGCCACCTGTTGTATCAGTGCTTGTCGCATTATTATTCTCGGCATTAGGGGTACCTACTGTTGAACCACCGTTTTCATCACCAGCACCTGAACCAGAAGTGCCAGCACCTAGACCTGCGGTTACACCATCTCTATTCTCTGAACTAGAGATGTCATTTGCTGAGCTAGTTGTTTCTCTCAAACTTGAATATTCTGATGAATTACTATTAGAGTTATCAGCAGAAGAGCAATTTTGACTCCATGTTTTATACCATGGGAAATCTTCATATCGATCACAACTTCTATTTTCCACAATTGTTTATGTTGAGCAGGCGGACATACCTACTATCGAAAGAAGAGAAATGGTAAGTTTTAATTTCATAGTGACTCTAAAATAAATGTAAATTAGATGATTAATAGAAAGCGTCATGTGGGAGGGGATTTTATACTTCTTAAAAGAAGGGATCAAATAATTGACCCCTTCTTTACTTAACTTTACAAATACGGTTAGATTACTTTATAGGACTTTAACAATACTTTCACATAAATAACGAATATTATCTTCTGTTACACCAGCCAAATTAATTCGTCCTGAACGCACGGCATAAATCGCAAATTCTTCTTTTAAGCGGTCTACTTGTTCGGGACTTAAACCACTGAAAGAGAACATACCATTTTGTTCAATGATGAAACTAAAGTCTTGCTCCGCACCATATTCTTTTAATAACTCAACAAATTGATGACGCATTTGCTTAATACGGTTGCGCATTTCGGTAAGTTCTGCTTCCCATTGTTGACGTAATTCTTGATCGCCAAGAATGATAGATACTGTTGCCGCACCGTGAGAGGCTGGGTTAGAGTAGAGGGTACGAATGATAGATTTAACTTGGGTTAATGCTGTTGCTGCAATTTCTGCTGTTTCCGCGACTAAAGTAAAGGCACCCACACGCTCATTATATAAACCAAAGTTTTTAGAATAAGAACTTGCCACTAATAATTCTTTATGATTTTGTGCGAAAGTACGTAAACCAATAGCATCTTCTTCTAAACCATTAGCAAAACCTTGATAAGCAAAGTCAAAGAGCGGTAACCAACCATTTTTTTCTGACATTTCAGCTAATGTTTTCCATTGTTCTGGTGTTGGGTCAATTCCTGTTGGGTTATGGCAGCAACCATGTAATAACACGACATCACCTTCGCCAGCATTGCTTAAATCAGCAATTAAATTATCCCAATCTAATGCTTTTTTTTCTGCATCATAATAACGGTATTCACGAATTGTCATGCCAACTGCATTAAAAATTGCATTATGATTTGGCCATGTTGGAGTGCTAATCCAAACATTTTGAGATTTGGTTTGACGTTTAATGAATTCAGCCGCAATGCGCAATGCGCCTGTTCCACCTAAACTTTGTACTGTTTTAGCACGTCCTTGCTTAACAATTTCAGAGTCTGCACCAAATAATAATTCTTTTGTATATTCGTTAAATTCAGCAACACCATCAATAGTTAAATAGTTTTTGCTGGTTTCTAAATCAAATAAACGTTTTTCAGCTTCTTTAACGGCTTTCACAATAGGCGTATTACCCTGAGCATCTTTATAAACGCCAATACCTAAGTTAACTTTATTGGCACGAGTTTCAGCTTTAAAAGCTTCCCCTAAACCTAAAATTGGATCCGCTGGTGCTGCATTAATATTCTCGAACATAATCATTTCCTCAATAAATAGTTGTGTTTGAATGGGTTTCTTTATACTGATAAAAAACAGTTTTTGCAAGTGCTTGCTTAAGTTAAATTTAACTATTTGATTTTTATTTTATAAAAAATATTAAAAATCTCTTTTTTTATTAGATTATTTCAATTTTTCTAATGTCCAGTCTAAACCAGATTGATAATCTTGAGGTAATGTAGAGCGTAATTTTTGCAAATTCTCTCTTAAAAGTGCGGTATCTGGATGGGTCAAATTGATATGCCCAACTTTGCGACCTGCTCGCACTTCTTTGCCATACCAATGTAATTGTGCAAATGGCAAATTAAGCCATTGCGGATTATGCGCTGTACCTATTAAATTTATCATCACTGAGGGCATAGCGACTTGTAATTCTGGCGTTGGCAAATCTAATAAGGCACGAAGATGCAATTCAAATTGACTGATAGAGCAACCTAACTGCGTCCAATGTCCGCTATTATGAACCCTTGGCGCTAATTCATTGACCAGTAACAGATCTTCTACAACAAAACATTCCATTGCCATCACACCAACATAATTCAATTTATCCATAATTTTAGCGAGCATCGCTTCTGCTTGCTTTTGCTGAGTGGATTGCTGTGGAAAATTTACATTCATGACACTGTAACGCAAAATACCATTTTGTTGCAGATTGTGGGTTACAGGATAAAAACGCGTTTCTCCATTTTTAAATCTCGCACCTACTAAAGAAATTTCATAATCAAAAGGAATAAATTTCTCAGCGATAACTTCGCCAAAAAGATCATCACTAATCACATCTTGATTATCTTTATTCACAATCCATTGTCCACGTCCGTCATAGCCTCCCATTCGACGTTTTACGACAACCTTCTCGCCAATTTCAGCAAAAATTTTGGAAAAATCCACCGCACTTTTTACCAGTTGCCAAGGAGAAGTCGAGATATTTAACTCATCGAGTAAGGATTTTTGGGTTAAGCGATCTGCTGTCGTAGCAAACACTTTCTGATTAATAAAATTCTGATGATTGGCTAGCATTTCTGTTAGAGGTGTTTTTTCCCAACGCTCAATTTCTGCGGTAATGATACTGTCTGCAGGTAAGTCAAATACTGGCGCATCAAAGGCAAGTGGTTCAACTTGAATATCTAAAGGTGCTCCAGCATAACGCAACATTCTGCCGAGCTGCCCATTACCTAAAACATAAACTGTAGGATATAAAGTGCTGTTTATCATGACATGATCCTTCTACTTAATAAGATGTTGTGTGATTTTATTTATTCTATCTTTATTTGATGAGGTTTTAGGAGCAATTCATCTTCATTTAATTTGAGTAATCTTGCAATTGTATCGCGATAAGATATTTCCAAGGTTTCGCGGCTTGTTGCCATTACTCCTTGGTCAATTAAAAAACCATCGTTAACATCATAAACCCAGCCGTGCAAAGACAGTTTTTTACCATTTTTCCAAGCTGACTTCACAATTGAAGAACTGCCTAAGTTATATACTTGCTCAGCTACATTAATTCTTGTCAACATATCCGCTCTTTTTTCAGGAGATAATTTTCCTAGTAGATGACTATGTTTAAACCAAATATCACGAATATGCAGCAACCAGTTATTAATCAAACCAAGATCTTGATCAGCCATTGCAGCTTTAATACCGCCACAATTGGTATGACCGCAAATAATGATATGCTCAATATTCAACACATCAACGGCATATTGAACTACCGACAGGCAATTTAAATCAGTATGAATAACTTGATTGCCCACATTTCTATGCACAAATAACTCACCGGGCCCTAAATTTGTCAATTTTTCCGCAGGAACACGGCTATCAGAACAACCAATCCATAGATAACTTGGCGTTTGATGTTCTGCTAATTCCTTAAAATATTCAGAGTTTTCCTCTTTCATTCTATTTGCCCAACTGAAGTTATTGGCAAATAACTGCTCAATTTTTTTCATTTTACAATGCTTCTGTTTACAACAATCTTGAAGGCGCACAGTATAGCCCAGAATAGAAGAGCGGTAAAATAAAAAGCCTATATCGCATTACTATAATAATAGAGAGCTTTGGTCTTAAATTATCATTTTGCCTAGCAATATGATTATCAGCTTTACATCAAAAAATTTATTTATATAATTATGAAAATCATTATCATTTATATCTAGTAAAAAGGATAATCATGAAAAAACCTAAAAAAACTCTATTAGCTATTAGTTTATGTTTAGCTTGGTCTGCTCAGGCTGAAGCAGATAAGGATAAAACAGATAACACTAACCAACTTCCTGAGATTGTCGTATATGCCCAACAAAATTCAGGGCTATCTTCTAGCCAAAAAGTTACAGCAGAAAAAATTAAATCTTCGCCAAATTCTAATGGTAATATCTCCGATTTCTTAAAAACAAATTCTAATATCCGTTTTGAACGTAGTGATGAAAGCAGCCATCAACGAGGTGAAATCAAGCCTGCAGAAATTTCTATTAATGGTGCTGAGGCCAGTCAAACTAGTTATTTTGTGGATAATGTCAATGTGAATAATGATTTAGGTTTTGGCTCGGATATTTTTGAAGGGCATATGGCGAATTTACCAATGGCGAGTAATGCACAAGCCTATTTCTTTGATGCGAATTTATTATCTTCAGTAACTGTTTATGATAGCGATGTTTCTGCCAGTTTAGGCGGTTTTGCGGGTGGTGCTGTAGTGGCGAAAACCAAGCAATATGATGGTACAGATGGCGTACAGTTACGTTATCGAACCAGCAACTCTCGTTGGGCTAAATTCCATATTGATGAAAAAGATAGAGAAAAATTTGAAAGAGCGGAACCGGTCAGTAATCAAGCTGAATATCAACCTAAATATAGTAAACATTTCTTTAGCATTTCAGCCCAAAAATCCTTAACTGATAAATTGGGTATGGTGGCTGGTTTTAGTCGCCGTACTTCAGATATTCAGCAACGCCGTTTAGTATTAGGGGAGAATTTACAATTTAGTTCAGATAAACAGAACCATAAACGCCGTGCAGATAATGCGTTGTTAAACTTTAACTATCTTGCCAATGAAGATAATCGTTTTGAATTAAGTTTGCGCTATTCTAACTACCTTGAAAGTAAATTCTTTGCGACTAATCTTGATAGTAATCTACAAGATTATCATCAGGCTTATGGTGCTACTTTAGCTTGGATTCATTCCTTAAAGAGCGGTGTGTTAACAAACACTTTTGCTTATGATGAATTTAAAGATAAGCGTAAATCAGCTTCTACTCATATGGATACCACAATCTTGACTAATGAAGATGGGGATTCAGAAGAATATTCCCGTGGAGGAATGGGGAATAGTTCCTTGAAACAGACTAATTTGCATTTTTCAAGTGAATATGCAATGGATCCTTTTGCTTGGGGTAGTGTTCAACATTCAATATCTTTAGGTGGTATTTATCAATTCACTAAATATCGCTTCCAAAGAGATCAAAATGCTACAGCCAAAACTTTATCTAGAGTTGAGCTTGGAGGGGGACTTCCTCCTTTTGAAGATTCCTCTGAAAATAAGGTTCCAAAGGGAACAGTTCAAACTAGCTATCAAAATATAGCTCTTTATGCAGAAGATTTAATTAGTTGGAAAAATTTTGAATTTCGTCCTGGCGTGCGTTTGGAACGAGATAATTTCCTAAAAAATACCAATATTGCCCCACGCTTTGTGGCACGTTGGAAACCATTTGAGGAAACTAAATTAAGTTTTGGAGCTAATCGCTATTATGGGCGATCTTTTGCCGCCATGAAATTATCTGAGGGAATTTTCAAATTAGATAATTTGGATAATCAAGATGGCAGACGTTACCAGTCAGTTCAATCTATGAAGACACCTTTTACTGATGAACTGAGCTTGGGCGTTAATCAACAACTAGGTAATTTTATTATTGATGCAAGATATATTCATCGTAAAAATAAAAAACGTATTGTGCTAAGAGGTGATGATCGAAATCGTCGTTTTGAGCAAGGTAAGGATTACAGTAATGATGTTTATACTTTGCAAATTCAAAATATGGACAGTTGGAAATTATTTGGTACAGAATGGACAACTTCATTGGGATTTGATTGGTTAGATACTAAAGGGATTGATGTCGGCGTTGGTTATGATCCTAATTCCTTAGTGATTTTAGATGGTAAATTAATGAGTGAATTGGATATGAGATCCAAAATTAATAACCATCGTGAAGAGTGGATGGCTAGAGTTGGCATTGATATGAGAATTCCAAATTATAATATTGAGTGGACTAACCGAATTTATGTTAAGGCTCCAATTAAAGGTGTAACTAATGTGGATGATCATGGGGATATACCAGTTTATCGCAGCTATAATCATGGTACTCATACACAATGGGACACCAGTATTCGTTGGCAACCTAAATTATTTGGTAAACATTCTGTTTTTGCCAAAGTGGATGTGCTGAATGTGCTAAATAAAACTCGTAAAGGCATTGGCAGTTCTGGTGAAGATTATGGTTTCTATGCAGCAGGACGTGAATTTTGGCTTGAATTGGGGTATGAATTCTAATGTTGAAAAAAACATTGCTAATTTTAACCGCACTTTTGGGGATTGGCGCTTGCCAATCCTCATTTCATGAGAAAGATAAACTTCCTTTTCATTCACAGGCTTATCAAGGGCAATTACAAAATGGCTTACGCTATGTGATTTTACCTAATCATTTCCCACAAAATCGTGTTTATATGCGTTTGGTTATCAATGCGGGATCTATGCACGAAGATGATGATCAAAAAGGTGTGGCTCATATTGTGGAGCATATGGCGTTTAACGGTTCACAGCAATATCCGCAAAATCAAATTATTAATGCGCTTGAGCGATTAGGTATGAAATTTGCTCGTGATATTAATGCTTTTACTGATTTTGAGAATACAGTTTATGTATTAAATATTGCTAAAAATGATCAAGAATCTCTGAGTTTAGCTTTAAATGTAATAGATCAATGGTTAAATCATTTAACTATTTTGCCAGCAGATTTAGATGCGGAACGAGGCATTGTATTAGAAGAATGGCGTTCTCGTTTAAGTCCTATGCTACGTTTGGGGGATAAAAAAAGTCAAATAGAAATGGCGGGTTCTCGTTATGTTGAACGAGATCCTATTGGTGATGTCAATGTCATTAAAAATGTTTCAGCACAGCGAGTAAAAGATTTTTATCAAAAATGGTATCGCCCAGATAATGTGAGTTTAGTGATTGTAGGTGATGTAAACCCACTTAAAATTGAATCTCTTATTCAGCAGCAGCTCGCTAGCAAAAATCCTTTACAATCTCAGCCTTTACCAAAGATTAATTTCGATATTCCTTTACCACAACAATGGCGTTTAGCCACTGTATTTGAGGCTGAAATGCGTGAGCCAAGCTTGGAATTGAGTTTCTTAAAGCCAGCTGAAACTGTTAATACAGTAGCTCAATATCGAGAGAATTTATGGCAACAAATAGTGATTCGTTTACTGAATTTACGTTTGCAGCAATGGGAAAAATATCTACAACAATCCTCAAGTGCGGTCATAAAATCCGCCAATTTTTATCATGAACATTTAGGTAAGCAAACCTTACAATCCACTTTTTCCTTACAGCTTGAGAATACTGATTATCAAAAAGCCACAGAGCAACTATTTAATTTTATTGCAGAAATTGCTCAAAATGGTTTTACTCAAGCGGAGCTAGATGAAGAACGTCAGCGTTTGCACAAACTTAATGCTAAACAACGTCATTTAGAAGTCAGCAGTATCAAAATTGCAGATGAATTAGTGGTAACAGTAGCAAATGATCAAGTGTTGCTTTCCCCACAAGATCAATATGAATTAAATAATAATTTGCTTAACCAACTAAACTTATCAGAAATTAACCGCACTTTTCAGCAGATGTTGCAGTTAAAAGCTAAATTGATGCTGATTACTCAGCCAAATCCACACAAATTATCTTTTGATAGTAAATGGTTAGAGCAAAAATGGCAGCAATCTTTACAGCAAAATCAATCTTCTTGGCAGCAGGATAATAAGCAAGTTCAGTTGCCTCAATTAGATTTAGTTGCAGGTAGTTTGACTAAGCAAAAGGTATGGCGAGGACAAAAAATTACTGAATATCAATTGAGTAATGGCAGTAAGTTGGTTTATATGTATAGCGATAAAAATCCTAATCAGGTTTATTTTAAAGCCTTGACTGCTGGTGGATTACGCTCTATTCCAAAACAACAATATCACCCATTAAGAGCTGCAATTTCCGTGGTTGATGATACGGGGATTGGCATTGTTCCTCAGGCAGATATTAATCAGTATTTTAGCCACAGCCCTATTGCCTTTACTACAGTAATTGATGATGCTCATCAAGGATTTACCGCTGCAGGAAAAACGGAAAGTTTAGCGGATATTTTGCGCTTATTCAGGCTTAAACTACAAGCTAGCCCAGTTTCAGCGAAGGCGTTAGCGGATTATCGTAAGTCCTTACGCGAGGAAATCAGTGAAAAAAGCCCTGAACAAGCTTTTATGCAGAAAGTTGAGCAATTGCGTTTCCCACAACAAGAAACTATATATGGTGCAAATCGTATAAATAATTTGAATTTAAGTGCGGATCAGCTTTCTGCACTTTATCAGCAATATATCGCCGATAAGACGGATTTTACTTATTTCATTGTTGGCGATATTAATGAAAGTGCGGTGCAAAATTTAGCCGAAAAATATTTAGCTAACCTTCCTGTTAAAAAACAAAACAGGGCATTACAGCCAATCAAAGCCCATGTGCCGAGTAAGAACTTAGTCTTTAAAGGCTTACATGAGCCAAGAGCAGAAGTAGAAATTTATTTTGCAGCTGATCATCAATGGCGAGTCGAAAATGAATATTTGCTTGATATTTTAGCGGATATTATTCAAGAAAAATTACGTTTAAGTTTAAGAGAACAGGCTTCGGGCATCTATTCTGTGAATGCTTGGTTTGAACAACCGCATTTTTCACCGCAAATTGAGGGGAAAATAGAGTTCAGTTGTGAGCCTGAGAGAGCGAAAGAATTGACTCAACTGACACACAGAGTGTTGGATCAAATGCTTAAACAGGGGATAGAACCTGAATTATTAGCGAAAAAAGTGAGCGAAAAACAATCTCAATTAAAACAAGCGAAGGAATCTTTGTTAGCTATTTTTTCTCAATTAGAACAGAGTTATTCTCTTACAGATAGCCCATCTTTAATGTTTTTAGATCAGCAGTTGAAACAGTTCGCAACTCAGCAAAATATTGAAGCCTTAGCGGAGAAAATTTTGTCATCTCAATTTAGATTTGAGGCTATGTTGACTCAATGATGAAAAAAGTGCGGTTTTAATTGACCGCACTTTTGCTTTATAGGAAACGTACAAATTTATCTAAATCAAATTCTCGATTTTCTCGCTCAATTTTTTGTTCCGCTGTACCAATCATCAATAATGCAATCACTTGATCATTTTCTTCGCAAGCAAAGGCATTGCGTAAAGCCGAGCCTTTAATCCAAGGTCCACTAATCCAAACATTATCAAAGCCTTGGGCATTGGCAGCCAATTGCATCGCATAGGTTGCGCAGCCTGCGGTAACCATTTGTTCCCAAGCTGGTACTTTTTCAATTTCATGATTTAGCTTAGCGATGACAGCAATGACCATAGGAGCTCTCTTGGCTAAATTCTCTGCTTTTTTTAACCGCTCTTCGCCAAGATTTAATTCAAAAACTGCATCTTTTAGCAATTCAGCAAATTTATTCATGCCTTCTTTTTCTATAACAACAAAGCGGTAAGGGCGCAACTTTCCATGATCTGGCGCATGAAATGCTGCTTGAAAAATTTGCTCAAGTTGTTGTTGGTTAGGTGCTGGCGTTGTTAATTTTTTTTCTGAATGGCGAGTTGTAAGTAACTGTAATGCGTCCATGGTTATCCTGTATTTTTCTCATTTTAAAAGTGCGGTGAATTCTAGCATATTTTTCTTTAGATCGATATTCAGCAATAAGGAATTGTGGTAAGGTAGCGCCTTCGTTTTTCGTTTAGAGAGGATAATATGAAAGCGATTTTTTCGTTTTTCAAACTTTGCTGGAGAGCGTTGAATTTTGTACGCCGTATCGTAATGAATTTAGTTTTTCTGCTTTTTGTATTACTTGCTGTGAGCATTTTTTCTATCACTTCAAGTTCGCAACAAAATAAAGTGGATTTAACCCATTTTAAAGGCGCTTTACGATTAAATTTAGATGGATATTTAGCGGATAATCGCAGCAATGATATGAGTTGGCAAAATCTTTTGCTGGAGTTAGATAATCAGTATGTACCAAAGCAAATTTCAACCTTTGATGTGGTCAATGTCATTCAATCTGCAAAAAATGATGAAAAAATTACCGCACTTGTGCTTGATCTGAATTATTTTGAAGGGGCTGATATTCCTGCGTTAACCTATGTTGGGAAAGCTATTCAGGCTTTTAAACATAGCAAGAAACCTGTGATTGCCTATGCCGATAACTACACACAAAGCCAGTATTTATTAGCAAGTTACGCTGATGCGATTTTATTAAATCCACAAGGGCAAGTAGCAATTGAAGGTATGGTAGCCGAAAATCTGTATTTCAAATCTTTATTTGAGAAGTTAGAAGTGACGTCACATATTTTCCGTGTTGGGACTTATAAGTCTGCCGTTGAGCCTTTTATGCTTGATCAAATGTCAAAAGAAAGCCGTGAAAATACAGGCCGTTGGTTAAATCAATTATGGAAAAGCTATCAGCAAATTGTGGCAGAAAATCGAGATATTCCATTTGAGCAAGTTTTACCCGATAGCAAAACTTATCTTGCTGAATTAAAAGAATTAAAAGGTAATCAAACTGAATACACTAAAAAGCGTGGTTTAGTCACAGAATTAGCAGTAACGAAAGAGCGAGAGAATATTATTAAGCATTGGGTAACAAATTCTGACGGTGAGTTAGATTTTGTTGAGTTTGAAGATTACCTTGCTACGTTAAAAGATCGTTTTACCCCAACTCATCAACCTACGATTGCAGTTGTGAATGTGGAGGGCGCAATTATTGATGGCGAAAGCGATGAACAAGATGTAGGCGGCGATAGCGTGTCACAATTATTGCGTGATGCGCAACAAGACCCAAATATTAAAGCGGTGGTATTGCGTGTGAATAGTCCAGGCGGAAGTGCTTTTGCTTCAGAAATTATTCGTCAAGAAGTAGATAATTTGCAAAAAGCGGGTAAACCAGTGGTAGTTTCAATGGGGGCAATGGCAGCTTCAGGCGGTTATTGGATTTCTTCAACGGCAGATTATATCGTTGCTGATCCCAATACAATCACGGGATCTATCGGTATTTTTGCGATGTTCCCAACCTTTGAAAAGTCCATGCAAAAAATTGGCGTAAATGCTGATGGTGTTGCTACAACGGATATTGTGATGAAATCGCCTTTTAGCCCATTATCTAAAACAGGTGGCGAAATTATCCAGTTAGAAATAGAGCATGGATATGAGCAATTTTTAGATGTAGTAAGTCGTGGACGTAAATTATCAAAAGAACAAGTTGATAAAGTGGCACAAGGGCAAGTATGGACTGGAACTGATGCATATTCACATAAGCTAGTGGATAAATTAGGCAGTTTTGATGATGCCATAGAAAAAGCGGGAGAATTAGTGATGCAAAACTCCAAAGATGACATCAAAGATTTTTCGGTAATTTGGTTAACTGAAAAAGAAGATTCATTGTGGGGGGAGTTAATGAAAAATGCTAAGCAACATTCAGAATACAGCTTTCGCCAGCATCTTGCACATTTCTTAGGTCTTTCTGTGCCAATGCAAAAAATGGTTGAGCAACTAGGGACTTTAAATAAATTCAATGATCCGAAAGGGCAATATTTATATTGTTTGAATTGTGGCAAAGTGAAATAGCAGAAATTAATGAGAAAGTGCGGTTATAAAATAAAAATAACCGCACTTTTTTGTTTTCGCATAGATATAACATTATGACTAAGTGGCAATCGTATTTGTTGTACCGATGCTAATTCGTATCATTGCGCAAAATGATTGTTGACCACACCGCTTCTATGATTTATTTATAAGCAAAATTTAAAAAATCCAATTTTTACTGATTCATATTGATGAAAATTAAAGCAACCATTTAATAAAAAACAATTTTAGCTTGCAAGATCATAAGATAAACGTATAATTGCATCCGTTCTCATCTGCCTGGGTGGCGAAATTGGTAGACGCAGCGGATTCAAAATCCGCCGCCTTTAAAAGCGTGTCGGTTCGAGTCCGACCCTAGGCACCAAGTTAACTTTTATCTTCTTTCTCACTCTTTCAACTTCATCAAATAAACCCTTATAAATACTGGCTTTATCGTGCTTTTATTGTTTTTCTTCTTTCGTGTTTATCCGTGTTTATATGTTTAAAGCAATGAATTTTAGTAGTATAAAATCACAAATTCCGTTTTTATTTTAAAAATTATCCTACTAAAAATTGCTAGAGCCTTGATTTTAAAGGGCGCAAAGCACTTTATTTTTTACTTTTTTTATACTACTAAACTCATGGCAAGATTAATCAAACCACTTTCAAACACAGAGATAGAGAAAGCGAAGATTAAAAAGACGGCTTATCCATTAAGAGACGGCAGCGGACTTTTTTATCTGTAGAGCCTAGCGGTTCGAAAATATGGCGCTTTAACTATTACAAACCCTACACCAAAAAGCGCACAGAAATTAGCATCGGCAAATATCCCGAAATATCACTACTACAAGCAAGAAAGACGAGAGAAGACTATCTAGCCTTGCTTGCTCAAAACATTGACCCAAAAACACACAGAGAGCAAGAACAAGGTGCACAAGCATTAGGGCAGAACACTTTTAAACATGTTTGTGCTAAATGGTATGCCGAAATATATCCAACAAAGGCACATAATGAGGAGACTAGGGCGAGGAATTGGAAAAGGTTAGAAAAGCATATATTCCCTAGACTTGCAGAACTACCACTTTCAGAAATAACGCCTAGATTATTAATAGAAGTTTATCGAGATATAGGGGCAAGCAATACCCTTGATAAACTTCATAGACTTGTGAAAGCTACGCTAGATTATGGTATTAAGCTAGGCATCATAGAGGGGCATAACTGCAATTTAGCAAAAGATGACTTTATAGCACCACTTGCCAAAAATCACCCCGCTATTACACCCGAAGAACTACCCGAGCTATTAAAGGCAATAAACACCGCTTTCAATGAAGGTAAGCTAGAGTTTAATACACTCTTTGCATTTACTCACAGGATTAAGGCAGAAAGAGCTAACAAGCATTGAATGGGCTTTTATTGATGATGTGAATAAGTTGCTCATTATCCCTTCTGAGAATATGAAACAAACTAGAAAGCTAAAGGAGCAGCCCAAAGATCATATAATCCCTTTATCTTCACAGATGATTAAACTTATAGACACAATCAGACAGTTTAACGGCACAAGTCGCTATCTATTCCCCAGAGTGAGAAACAGAAATAAAACAATAGGGGTAGATACTGTAAGCAATGCACTAAGAGATAACGGCTATAGAGATAAACAAGATGCGCATGGGCTTAGGGTAATATTTAGATCTTATCTTAGTCAAATTGGCTTTTCTGTTGTCGTTGGAGAATTAGCAATAGCCCATAATTCAACAGGCAAGGGGAAGATTCAAGCGATCTATGATAGATATGATTACTTAGAGGAAAGAAAGCAAGCCTATCAAGCATGGGGCGACTATTGCGAAAAGTGCGGCATATTGCTTTCTATTCCTGAATAACTATCAATTCAATCAATAAAGAGCCTTGTTATTCCACAAGGCTTTTTTATTTCCTATTGATAAATAATCCACCAACAAAAGAGCATATTATTCACCTTGAAAACGCTTTTGATATACGCGCGAG
>NZ_MUXZ01000004.1:93065-222564 GCF_002015075.1 Canicola haemoglobinophilus | reverse complement strand
TTTCGAACAGGTGTGGTGATAGACGAGCGCCACATATGCAAAATCTTACCGTTGAAGATTCTAATATCCTCTCTAAACAAAGTTATATTGTTAGTAGCACGCCGAATAGTGCTGTCAATGGCATTTTAACTTATGGCAATCAAAACTTTACAGCGCAAGTGCGTGGTGTGGGTGAGCAATTTTTTAATGTCAAAGGCTTGCGTTTAAAACAGGGAGTTTTTTTTAGCGAAAATGATGTTAAAAATAATCAACAAGTGGCAGTAATAGATGAAAACACCTTAAAACAAGTTTTTAACGGCGAAAATCCACTTGGTAAGATTTTTATGATCAATAAAAAACCATTGCGAATAATAGGCGTAGCAGCTACGTCAAACAATATGGGAATGACTAGTAATAGCTTGAATATCTATATTCCTTACACCACAGCAATGAATAAGATTTCAAGCAATACCAAAATTGATTCAATTACGGTAAAAATACAAGATGAAATTAATTCCGTTATTGCTGAAAAAAGCCTGACTCATTTACTTACTGTACGCCATGGCAAAAAAGACTTTTTTGTTATGAATACAGATACGATCAAACAAAGTATCGAAAGTACAACAAATACGATGAGAATTCTTATTTCTTCCATTGCTTTAATTTCATTGGTTGTAGGTGGAATTGGCGTTATGAATATTATGTTGGTCTCAGTAACAGAACGAACCAAAGAAATTGGCGTAAGAATGGCGATTGGAGCACGGCAGTTTAATATTCTGCAACAATTTTTAATTGAGGCTATTTTGATTTGCTTAATTGATGGAATAACGGGAATTTTACTTTCTCTTGTATTAGGTACGTTATTTAACATGGTTATGACTGATTTTACGATGATATTCTCCACATCCTCGATCATTACAGCCGTTATTTGTTCAACTTTGATCGGCATAATTTTCGGCTATATGCCGGCTAAAAATGCCTCTAAATTAAACCCGATCAACGCATTAGCACATGAATAAAATCATGATAAAATTTGTGTAAAACTGCGGTAGAAAATACCGCACTTTTTCTGTTTATATAAGATTAAATAAGGAAAACTTATGTTCAAACTTTCTAAAATTACTTTTGCCTTAGTAATGTCAAGCGCCCTAATTAGTTGCGCCAATATTGATGATAGTTACCAAACGGCTCAGCAAGATTTTCAACAATATGAAGAACTCACTCAACAATATAATATTCAGGAAAATTGGTGGACACTATACAACGATGCACAACTTAACCAAGTTGTTACTCAAGCCTTAGCAAATAATAAAGATCTTGCAAAAGCTGCTATTGCCGTTAATACAGCGCTGTATAATGCCAACCTAGTTGGTGCAAATTTAGTGCCGAATTTTACCAACCAAACAGGTGTTAATGCTTCTGCCGTAAAAAATATCAATGAAGGGGGAAATTCCCGAATTACTCATGGTGGCTCACTCAATATTAGCTACACCTTAGATTTATGGCGTCGCTTAGCGGATAAAGCATCAGCTGCGGAATGGACGCACTCTGCTACACAGCAAGATTTACAAGCAACCAAGCTGTCTTTAATCAATTCTGTTGTCACAACTTACTATCAACTTGCTTATTTGAACGATGCTATTGACGTAACAAACCAAACTATTAATTACTATATGCAAATTAATCGCATTATGCAGAATAAATTCCAGCAAGGTATCGCTGATCGAGCTAGCTCTGATCAAGCTCAACAAGCTGTACTTAGAGCTCGTAATAATCTGATTAATTATCAAACACAGAAAAAAGTGGCGGAAACCACTCTACGTAATTTACTGAATTTGAAACCAAACGAAGATCTGAAGATTAAAACACCAAGTATTTTGGGAGTAAAAAGTGCGGAAGTAAATTTAAATGTTCCTTTATCAACCATTGCCAATCGTCCTGATATCAAAGGTGCTCAATATCGCCTAAATAGTGCATTTAAAAATGCGAAATCAATGCAAAAAAGCTGGTTCCCTTCTATTACAATAGGCGCGGGACTCTCATCAAGCGGTAATAAAATTGATAATGCCTTTAATGTACCTATGGCAGCTGGTACAGTAGCAATAAACTTACCTTTCTTAAACTGGAATACAGTAAAATGGAATGTCAAAATTTCTGAAGCAGCTTATGAAAATGCAAGGCTTAATTTTGAACAAAGTATTACCAAAGCCTTAAATGAAATCGATAGTCGCTATTTTTCTTACGGCCAAGCCAAAGAAAATTTTGCTAATTTACAAGAAACCTATAACTACAATAAACGCATCACACAATACTATAAAAATCGTTATGATGCAGGCATTTCAGAATTAAGGGAATGGCTAAATGCTGCGAATACAGAAAAATCCTCTCAACTTGCTATTTTGAATGCCAAATACAGCTTAATTCAAAGCCAAAATGCAATTTATAGCGCTATGGGCGGATATTATTCAGCTAAATAACATTCTTGAGGTGGGCAATGCTCACCTCATTTTTTCTCTCCAGTTATAAAATATAACCAAGGGTTATTTCTTTTTTCTCATCAACTTAGCTACATTCTACTCCATGTTTTTTCAATATTTACAGGGGTATGCTTATGCAAAATAGAGATCTTTATCCTTTTGAAATTCTTCAAGAAGTTATTGATAAGAGTTCAGCAAAATCTAATAGCAGTATAAAAATGTTAGCTATTCTCAGTTTCCTTGGAGGTGGCTACGTCGGCTTTGGTTATTTAGCTTATTTGCGTGTTGTCAGTGGCATTCCAGCGGATTGGGGAGGAATTGCAAATTTACTCGGCGCCATGGTCTTCCCTATTTGTTTAATCTGTATATTGATTGGTGGTGGGGAGCTGGCGACTGGGAACATGATGATGATGGCTTTAGGTAAATTTACTCATCGAGTTAATTTTCGTAAGTTATTGAGAAACTGGATCATTGTAAGCCTTGGTAACCTAGCTGGTGCTGTTACCATTGCATTTTTCTTAGGTCATTATGTGGGACTAAGTGAAGGTATTGCCACAGCAAAAACTATGGCTATTGCAGAAGCCAAAGTCAATATGGACTTTGGGCGTGCATTTATATCAGCCATCGCTTGTAACTGGATGGTTTGTATGGGAATTTGGTTCTATTTTGGGGCAAAACAAACCTCTGGACGAATTTTAGCTATGTGGTTCCCTGTCATGACCTTCGTTCTTATTGGGTTACAACATTTTGTTGCGAACATGTTTATTATTACAGCTGGGATCTGGGCTGGTGCCGATGTAACTTGGGGACAATTCTTTTTTAACATGATCCCAGTATTTTTAGGCAATGTGACTGGTGGAGCAACCTTTGTTGGAGCCTCTTATTTATTCGCCTATAAACATTTACTCAAAGACGATTATCAAATTTAACCGCACTTAAGATACAACATCCATTAAACTAGGATAAATGCCCTATATCATTGGTATAGGGCCTCTATTTAGTTATAGATTTAATTCTTGAAATCTCTATAATAAGCGCATCTACAATTCCGTAACATTTCACCAACAAGGATTTTTTATGTCTGAGATTAAACATAGTCAACTACTTATTTTAGGATCTGGACCTGCTGGCTATACAGCAGCGATTTATGCGGCAAGAGCAAACTTAAAACCTGTATTAGTGACAGGGTTACAACAAGGTGGTCAATTAACCACCACGACCGAAATTGAAAACTGGCCTGGCGATTTTGGCGATACAACAGGCCCCGAGTTAATGCAAAGAATGTTACAACATGCGGAGAAGTTTGATACTGAAATCCTATTCGATCATATCAATAAAGTGGATTTATCTGAGCGCCCATTCAAACTCTTTGGCGATGTTGGAACTTATAGCTGTGATGCTCTCATCATTGCCACTGGTGCATCTGCTCGCTATTTAGGTTTACCATCAGAAGAAGCATACAAAGGCCGTGGCGTTTCTGCTTGCGCAACCTGTGATGGTTTCTTTTATCGCAATAAGCCTGTTGCCGTTGTTGGCGGTGGTAACACTGCTGTAGAAGAAGCCTTATACCTTGCTAATATAGCCTCTGAAGTTCATTTAATTCATCGCCGTGATACTTTCCGTGCAGAAAAAATCTTAATTGATCGCTTAAACAAAAAAGTGGAAGAAGGAAAAATTGTCCTGCATACCAACCGCACTTTAGATGAAGTTTTAGGCGATAACATGGGCGTAACAGGTGTTCGTTTAAAAGATACACAAACAGAAAGTTTTGAAGAACTCAAATTAGAAGGTGCATTTATTGCTATTGGTCATGCACCAAACACTGAAATTTTTGCAGGCCAACTTGAGTTAAATAATGGTTATATTGTGGTGAAATCAGGCTTAGAAGGCAACGCAACTGCAACTTCTGTTGAAGGGGTTTTTGCCGCTGGCGATGTCATGGATCACAATTATCGCCAAGCAATTACTTCGGCAGGAACTGGCTGCATGGCGGCATTAGATGCTGAACGCTTTTTAGATGCACAAAAATAATTAAACTTGTTGTATTGGGGCGAATTATTCGCCCCACAAATATTTAAATAACTTCTGGAAACAATGGAAAAATCACGCCAAAAGTACCTTTTCAAATGGCTACATCAACAACAAAAGCCGATCAAAAAGCTGCTTGCACTTAATATTATCCTTGCAACTATTTCTTCTATTATTTTAGTTGCGCAAACCTATATTTTAAGCTACCTACTTCATCAACTCATTATTTTAAATACAGAACGCAGCGAATTACTACCGCACTTTTTAGCGCTGATTATTGGCTTTGCGCTACGAGGTTTGATTTTATGGGCAAGGGAAAAAGTGGGCTTTAAGTGCGGTCAACAATTGCGCCATCATATTCGCCAGCAAATTTTCCACAAAATACATCAAGCTGGCCCAGCGATGATCAACCAAAAATCTGCAGGAAGTTGGGCAACATTAATGCTAGAACAAGTAGAAAACCTACATAATTTTTATGCTCGTTTCCTACCACAACAAGCCCTTTCCGCTATTGTCCCTGTTGTAATTTTAATCGCTGTTTTTCCGCTAAACTGGGCAGCTGGATTAATCTTGGCGCTTACTGCTCCACTCATTCCTATTTTTATGATTTTAGCTGGCTTAGCAGCAGCGGATAGTAGCCAAAAAAATATGTCTGCTTTAGCTAAATTGAGTGGACAATTTTTAGATCGTTTACGTGGATTAGAAACCTTACGCCTTTTTAATAAAACGAAAGAACAAACTGAACATATTGAAGAAAGCACTGAAGATTTTCGTGAAACTACGATGACAGTGTTAAAAATGGCATTTTTATCCTCTGCCGTCTTAGAGTTTTTTACTTCTATTTCCATTGCATTAATGGCGGTTTATTTTGGATTTAGCTATTTAGGGCAAATTACTTTTGGTACGTATAGCACTGAATTGACTTTGTTTGTGGGTTTCTTCTGCTTAATTCTTGCCCCTGAATTTTATCAACCACTACGTGATCTAGGTACTTATTATCATGATCGTGCAGCAGGAATTGGTGCTGCTGATGAAATCGTAAAATTCTTAGAGCAAGAAGTTAATTCACAACAATATGAAAAAAGCCAGCTTGTTGATCCTAAAAGTGCGGTAGCAATTACAGCAGAAAATCTTATTGCACTTTCACCACAAGGCAATCCTTTAACCGCACCACTAAACTTCAGTTTAAGTGCGAAAAGTCATACGGCTTTAGTGGGACAAAGTGGTGCAGGTAAAACGACATTAATTAATGTATTACTCGGTTTCTTAAATTATCAAGGAAGCCTGAAAATTAATGGTATCGAATTACGAGAATTATCCCTAAACGAATGGCGTAAAAACATTGCTTGGGTAGGACAAAATCCATTGCTATTGCAAGGTACTATTAAAGAGAACTTACTTTTAGGGGATATTCAAGCCACGGATGAGCAAATTGCTCAAGCCTTAGAACAAGCACAAGCAAAATCTTTCTGCGATCAACTTGGGCTTGATTTCTTAATTAAAGAAGGCGGAATTGGTTTATCTGTTGGGCAAGCACAACGCCTTGCTATTGCACGTTCATTACTACGTCAAGGCAATCTATTACTACTTGATGAGCCAACAGCTAGTCTTGATGCACAATCTGAAAATGCCGTTTTACAGGCATTACAACAAATTAGCCAGCATCAAACCACTTTAATGATCACGCATCGAATTGAAGATCTTAAACAATGTGATCAGATTTTAGTTATGCAGCAAGGTCAAATTGTACAACAAGGGCATTTTGAACAACTAAAACAAGAAGGCTTCTTTGCAGAACTTTTAGCTCAACGAAAACAGGATATTCAATAATGCGAGCTTTACTTCCTTTTATTCGCTTATTTTCACACGCTAAATTTACCCTCATTTTAGGGGGGATATTAATGATTGCAGGCCTGGCATCAAGCATCGGTTTATTAACCCTTTCTGGCTGGTTTCTTGCTGCAACGGCTTTAGCTGGCATTGGTGCATTGTTTAATTTCTTCTACCCTTCTTCAAGCGTTAGAGGCTTGGCTATTGGGCGGACTGTGACCCGTTATTTTGAAAAAGTTGTCACTCATGATGCCACTTTCCGAGTGCTTGCAAAATTGCGAGTACAAGTCTTTAGTAAATTGATTCCTTTAAGCCCAGCAGTGCTTAATCGTTATCGCAACAGTGATTTGCTAAATCGCCTAGTGGCAGATGTAGATGCTTTAGATACATTATATTTACGCCTTATTGCGCCTTTTATTAGTGCGGTAACTGTCATTGCTTTTATTACTATCGGCTTAAGTTTATTTAATGTTTCTATCGCCCTATTTCTCGGTGCAAGTTTATTACTGCTGCTTTTAATTGTACCTGCGATTTTTTATCAGCTAGGGCGCAAGTTTGGTGCTAAATTAACGCAATCTCGCTCAGTTTATCGTACTTATTTTATTGAGTTTATTCAGTCACAGGCCGAGCTTTTGCTCTTTAATGCTGCTGTTAGCTCAAAGGAAAAATTGAAAGAAATTGAACTAGAATGGCAATCCTATCAACAACGAGAAACAAATTTAGCTGGATTATCCACCGCACTTGTGGTTTTTGCTAATGGTTTACTTGTTACTATAACCCTTTGGTTTGCAGCAAAAGCTCAATTTTCTATTGATGACTATCACAGTGCTTTTATTGCGCTATTTGCCTTCGCTGCACTTGCCTCATTTGAAATTCTTATGCCGATTGGTGCTGCATTCTTGCATATTGGACAAGTGATTTCATCTGCAGAACGTATTAATGAACTTCTGGATCAACAGCCCTTGGTACAATTTGATAGCGATAAGATTTTACAAAACAATGAACAGCCGCTTATTCAATTAAAAAAAGTAAATTTCTCTTATCCAGAACGTAATGATATGGCATTGCAACAAATTGATTTAACCATTCAATCAGGGCAAAAAATTGCGATTTTAGGAAAAACAGGAAGTGGTAAATCTAGCTTATTGCAATTATTAGTGCGTAATTACGATTGTAATCAAGGCGAACTTTTACTTGCAGGTGAGCCAATCCAAGTTTATAGCGAAGAAACTCTACGCAACAATATTTGTTTGCTCACTCAACGAGTACATATTTTTAGCGATACTTTGCGCAATAATCTACAAATTGCAAGCCAGCAACAAATTGAAGATGAAAAAATGCGCCACATTCTGCAACAAGTGGGCTTGGAGAAATTACTTCAGCAAGATCAAGGGCTGGATTTATGGTTAGGCGATGGCGGACGTCCTTTATCTGGAGGCGAACAGCGTCGTTTAGGATTGGCTAGAGTGTTATTAAATGATGCACCAATTATCCTGCTTGATGAACCAACAGAGGGATTGGATCGTGATACTGAACGCCATATTCTGAATTTATTGTTTACACATTGTCAAAATAAAACGCTGATTATGGTAACTCACCGTTTAACTGCCATTGAGCAATTTGATTTACTTTGTGTGATTGATAATGGACATTTGGTTGAACAAGGTCATTACAGCGAACTCATTCAACAAGAAAAAGGCTATTTTAAACAGCTTATCGAACGCATTTAAATTTGAAAACTTTTTAAAATTACACCGCTCTTTTGTGGCAATTTTGTCATAAAAGAAAGGTTAATACTATAAAACAAAACGTTATTAACAAAGAGGACATTCTTATGACAACATTTACAGATTGGAAAGAGCATACAGCTCATGTTAAAAAATCTTTCGGCGAATTAGGTAAAGCACATCCTAAAATGCTACAAGCTTATATCGGCTTAGATCAAGCTGCGGCGGCGGAAGCACTTGATGAAAAAACTCGTGAACTTATTGCTATTGCTGTAGCCATTACTACACGTTGCGAAAGCTGTATTAGCGTGCACGCAGAAAAAGCGGCTAAAGCAGGCGCAACTGATAGCGAAATTGCGGGTGCATTAGCAACGGCAATCGCGCTAAATGCAGGAGCAGCTTACACTTATGCATTACGTGCATTGGAAGCAGTGAAAGAACAAAGTTAAAACATAAAAGTAGAAAGCTCAGATTTTGCTCTTGGCTTTTGCTATGTTAAAGGTGGACAATATGACAAATTTCTCTCGACAAAAACGTGATAAAACCTAAACCCACATATCTTTATAAAGAAAGTTAAAAGAGCCACTATCCGATGGATAAGGCTCTTATTTGTTTATTTAAAGATGAGGAATAATACCCGTAAGTAAATCTGCAACTGTTCTACCATAGCCATTTTCACCAATGGCATGCATTTTCCATTCACCATTATGACGATAAACTTTAGCCATAATTTGTGCAGTATGAGAACCTTGTGCTGATAGGTTATAACGAGCGATTTCCTTATTATTCGATCCATTCACAATGCGACAATAGGCATTACTAACCTTCTCAAAATTTTGTCCAGTAAAATTATTTACAGTAAATACTAACGCAGTAACATAGTTTGGAACTCGATTTAAATCTACGATAATTTGTTCATCATCGCCATCTCCATCGCCTGTACGGTTATCACCAGTGTGTTTAATACTACCATCTTTGGCTTGTTAATTGACGAAACCAAACAACATCAACTCGTTCTTTTTTGTCATTAAATAGTAAACACGACGCATCTAAGTCAATGCTATTGTTACTTCCGAATAGCCCGAATAATCCCCCTTTTTTAGCTGCATCCCAACCAAGTCCCATAATGATACGAGTAAGCGTTTGCCCTGCTTCTTTTTCTAAAGAGATTTTTTGCCCTTTTTGTAAACTAATTGCCATTTTTTTATTCCTTTTTATCCCAAAACTACACCATATTGCTGACATAGTCCTAATAGACCGCCAGATAACCCTTGTCCTATAGCTCTAAATTTCCACTCTCCATTATGGCGATAAAGTTCACCAAAAATCATCGCAGTTTCGATACTGTAATCTTCAGAAAGATCAAAACGAACAACTTCTCTTCCCGTATCCTGATTAACAAGACGAACAAAAGCATTACGCACTTGTCCGAAATTTTGCTTACGTTCTTCTGCTTGATGAATAGTAACTGTAATAAAAAGTGATTTAACTTGAGGATCAACCGAGCTAAGATTTACTGTCAAAGTTTCATCATCACCATCGCCGTCTCCTGTCAAATTATCGCCAGAGTAAATAATTGATCCGCAAGGTGATTTTGCTTGGTTGTAAAAAACGAAATATCCGTTAGAAGGTACTTTTTCAGTTTCATTAACCATAAAGATGCTAGCATCAAGATCGAAGGGCTGACCATCGGTTGATCTTGCATCCCAACCTAATCCAATAATGACATTTTGTAATCCAGGATCAACTTTATTTAAAGAAATATTTTGACCTTTTTCAAGGGTTAAACTCATATTTTTCTCCTTAATTTAGCCTACATTAACACCATATTGTTGGCATAAGGCATATAAACCTCCAGCATATCCTTGACCAATCGCACGGAATTTCCATTCTCCATTGTGGCGATACACCTCACCAAATACCATTGCAGTTTCTGTGCTGTAATCTTCGGATAAATCAAAGCGAACAACCTCTTCACCCGTCTCATGATTAACTAAGCGAACAAAAGCATTGCTCACTTGACCAAAATTCTGTTTACGAGCATCCGCATCGTGGATCGTCACAGTAACAAATAATGATTTAACACTGGTTTGAACCTGATCTAAACGCACAATCACACTTTCATCGTCGCCGTCTCCATCACCCGTTAAATTATCTCCTGTATGTTCTACAGCACCACAAGGTGAAAGTAGTTGGTTATAAAATATAAAGTGACTATCTGATAGCACTTTGCCATTTTCCCCAACAAGAAATATGCTTGCATCTAAGTCAAAATCTTGCCCATCCGTAGAACGAGCATCCCAGCCCAATCCAATCAGAACATTTTTTAAACTTGGAGCTGTTTTACTTAACGAGACGTTTTGTCCTTTACTTAATGAAATTGCCATTTTTACTCCTTATTTGTATTAATTAAGTAAGAAATTAGTTACCTGCCATTTGTACCATCAACAATCTACCTCCTTCTCCTTTTTGTAGAAGGATTTTGACATCTTGTTCGAGTTTAATTTTTTCACCTATCGGAATAGCAGACTTATTATTTACATCAAACATTTCTGGAAGGTTTTCATTGACTAGCCACCAACTTCCTTGATGTTCAACAAAATACCCTACCCGTTTGGTATCTTCTGTTTTTAATTTTTCATTTGGAAATACTCGATTATCTGAATGCCACTTAAATAGAGATTGACCGCTATAAACCATAATTCGATGATTATCTGGACGATAGCTGCCGTTGGGTGCTGCCGAATAAAGATTAAGAACGGGAAGTTTCCCTTTGTGTGCTGTTCCACAGAATGGGCATTTCGGTTTCGTTGAATTATCAAAGGCATACCATTTCTGCTCACAATCAGGATTGTGGCAAGGCTGTAATAGATCTACAGTTTTAACCAATGCTTGTTCCCATTCATCTGCCGTTGGACGTTGATGAGGATTGTGTAAACTATCAATAAAGGCTCTTTCAAATAATTTACTTAGATAAATACCCGTAACGGTATAAGGAATTTTATCTGTATCCTTCCAAGGCAATTCGCTCGGTTTTAAGCCCTGTGTTTTGATACGGTTGCTTTTATCGATAGGATGCTCAATAAAGAGTGCTTTTTCACCCATTCCAAGCTCTTCATCTCTTTGACTGTCATTTGTATCAAAAACCTTATCTCCCCGAAGCGGATGTCGATAGAGAAGATACATATAGATCAATACAGCCAAAGCATGTAGATCCGTAGTTCTACTTGGAAGCTTACGTTTTGGATCACTTCTATCTAAATATTGCGTGGCTACCACTTCAGGGGCGATAAAATCTGGTGTACCTACAACCGTTGGAGGATGCTTTCCAGGCACGACTAAACCATCAATATCAATCAGGCACGCCTGCCCAGTTGTTGGATCAATTAAACAGTTTTTATAGCCTAAGTCGCTATGGCTTAAACCTGCCATATGCATACGGCGAACGGCTCTAGCCAACATTAAGCATACTTTTAGATGTAACATCCAATCGCCAAGCTCTTTAGGATCAAGAAACTTATTACGGTTACTGCTACTAGCAAACCACTTTCCATCTTTATCCTTTCCTTTAATACCAAGCATATCGTTATTACGACTACCATATTCAAAGAAAAAGCAGTTACGATAAAAAGGGCTCACCACACCTAACTTACCATTATGTTCAACAACGGCTGTTGGCCAGCAAAATAATTTTTTAAGATACTCTCCGCCTTCTTGATTAAAGATACGCTCTCGGTAAGTACCCGTAATTATTTCTAACCGCTCTTTTGTTGCGGGATCAGCAGGCTCACGGAAAAAGGCAACAACATAATCTTTATTGGGAGAGAACATAACATCTTTCATTCCCCCTTGTGCCTTGACCTCATCGACAAATTGGATCATTTCACCATTTGTAGCCGTTAATGTGATAATTTTGCTCACGCCACTCCTCCTTGGTCACTTGCTTTTACCAAGGTAATTTTGATCTGTGAGACTGATATTTCATCTAATGAAATATTAGAGATCTTCTCCTGTAATGCCTCTTTGCTTTCACTTTCTATACAAGCGGTAGCCTCTGCTGAAATATTTACAACTTCTTTTGCAATAGAGTCTGCCTCAACTACGCCATCAATTTTATCCTCTATTGTTTGTGAAATAGTTCCTACAGATTGCTCTTTGTTGTTACGTATTTCTGTATAAATTGATGAGGGAATGAACATAGCGAGTGTACGGTCATCGTGTTCCCCTTTAGAAAAGAAATCTAACCATTCTTCTAATGCTTTTTCTGCCTCTTTATTTACTAAAGGTTCATTCAACTCAACCCAGAATTGTTGCCACTTTTCAGGATTTTGTAACTGAGCATCTGTTTGGAATTTAGGATCAGACACACCATCTGTCATTAGCATTAATAGTGGAGGATAATCTCGAATATCCGTATAAATACGCTTAATAATTTGATCTGAGTTTGCCTCATTTGAGGTTAAAAACTGCGTTTCCCCTGAATATTGACCAGCATCCACTTCACCCAATATTTTTACTTCCGCTTGTGCAGGGCTAAAAATGGCAGAGGCTCCATCACCAATCCAATAACAAGCAGTAAACCAACGGTTGTCGTTCAAAGGCAGGGTAAAAGCGAGTAATAAGGTACAAGAAAGTGATTTCAGCTCTATAGCAGCATCAGTGGCCGTTTTTTGTTGGGCTAAAAATGCCGCTTGTACTGCATTGTTAAAAACACCCTGTGTAACAAATTTGAGACTTTCCTCAGTTAAAAACTCGGGGAATGCTTTGTAACTTTTTTCTGGTAGATTAAGTAATTCAATGACTTTTTCTTTGGCAGCATTAACAGCAACTTTAGAACCTTCTCGAGAAAACTCCGCACTTCCAGCACCATCTGCAACAGCTAAGAAATGAATGCCTGTTGGTTGATGGTAAGCAAGAGCAAAATCATCATCACAACAAGTGCCTTTATGCGCATGAGAACGCCCACGTTGACGAGCAGCAATCAATGTACCTTGCGGCGTATCCATCTTATGGCTGGCATTATCTGGTTTCCAAAAACGACTTTGAGGATCTGATGGAATGTTGTTCCATAGTTTCTTTGGATTTGGGTTGATAAACAGCGTAGATTGAACTGTCGTTCCATCCTCAAGTAAGAATGAAACGATAACTTCGCCACTTTCAGTCGGCATGCCTTCAATGGCCCTTTTCTCTGTATTCCATATTAAGCCACATTCCTTAGAAAAACTGACATCTTTAACGATAAAATCATCACGTTGATAGCAAACGTAAAATTCATCTTGTTTCGCATTCTCTAAATTGATCACTGCTAATTTTGTCTGAACAGGTGTTTTCTCACTAGGCGTCATATACATATTTTGTTCCGTATCTAAGGAAGTTATATTGCTAAATTGATTTGTTAGTTCAACCAAATGACGAACGAGGTATTCATATTGATTGATAAATGCATCAAGCGAATTCGCATCTGCTTTTGCTAACCATTGTTCAAATTGTTTAAAATAATCACTGGCTTTTTGCATCGTTTAACCTCTTGATCGGGTAATATCAAAATCGCCTTCACCACTACTCATATAGAGACTTTGTTGGCAACTAGGGCAAACCACCTCGCCCTCCCCCTCAGTACAAAATATTTGCCCACAATCGCAAACGGACAGCCCAAACGGAGAACCGCAATGTGGGCATCCACCACCACCCCAAAGTTGCGACGCAGCAATTTTGTTGTGGTTTACTCGATGATCTGACCAATCTTCATAATCTTTCTCTGCGGCATAAGTTCCAACATACTGGAATATTGCCTCTCCAAATGAAACATTCTCTATGCGTTCATATTTCATTAAATAAGGCAGTTTAACCTTGCGACAAAGTCCAGTAATAATGGCGTAATTCTCGTCAAGAGCGGTGGCTTCTTCGCTATTTTTTACTAAAGAAACTGCACCGCTTTCTAAAATGTCTTTGTTCAACGAAACTGGAGTGTCTACACCTAATGAGCGACTTTGGCTTAAAATAGAATCTGCAACAGATTCGCAAAGTGCACGATAGACTTGTTCAATATCCGCATCATCTAAACGATAAGTGAGATCACTAATTTCATTTAAGGTAGAAAGATCTGCATACTTTCCTATACCAATATTGATCAGCTTCGCTCTATGCGAATAGCTATTTTTCCAACGAACAATTGCTGAATTAGTGTCATCAGTACTTGCTCCATCTGACATAAAATAAACAAGCGGCTTCCAATCACCTTTTTTCTCGGCAGTGTTGCGAATAATGTCTTTATCTAAACAGTCCATTAGATGATTTAACGCTGTACCAATTGATGTGCCAGAACCAATCGGTAAACGGGGAGGATAAAAACTAACAAGCTCGGTTAAAGGGGCTAATGTTCCAGCTGCACCAGCAAAAGCAATTACCGAGAGATAAACACTTTCTAAGGCGTAAGGGTCACGACGTAGCTGGTTGACTAATCGGCTCATTCCTTCTTGCATTTGGCGGAGATTTTCTCCCACCATACTCTCAGAAATATCAATGACGAGATACACAGGTAAACGACGCATAAAATCTCCTATAACACTATGTTAATTTCTGTTGGAGGAGGAGGAAGGGAACTATTCGCAGGTGCTCCAACGCTAACACTGGTTTGAGCAACAGAAGCTGAAACCCATTGGAAGAATTGTGCAAAACTGTTGGCATCCATCGTATCTAACGACACCACTGTATCAGTCAGTTTCTTTAATACTTTTGGATCAGCTTTGGGGCCAGCAGCACAAGCCACAATGTTGCCAAAATTGAGCGATTTCACTGCTGGAATAGCTTGCTCATAAGCCATCACATCAGAAGGTTTACCATCGGTGAGTAAAATAAGTATAGGACGCCAATCGCCTTTTTGAGTTTCTGTACCTAAAATACGATCTTTTTTTACCGCACTTGCTAACTCTTCCAACATTTTACCTAAGAAGGTCGCCCCACTATCTGGGCAACTAATTGTTGGTAAGATAACGTCTTCAAGTGCGGTTAGAGGTAAAACATTTTTAATCTGATTATCAAAGGTTGAAATAGAGAGATAAACGCTTTCCAATGCATAAGGATTTTGACGCAACGCAGAAAGAAGTGATTGCAAACCAACATTCACTGCTTCTATTGGCTCTCCTTTCATTGAGCCTGAAGTATCAATACAAATATAGGTGAGAAGTCGTCTAGACATAATAAAACCAAATAAACGTTGTAGATGTGGTAGATATAGAAGACGGAAATAACTTCCGCCGTCTAAATAAGGTTAAAGTACAATATTCAGTTCTGCTGGCGGTGGAGGTAATTCACCTAAACCACTTACATCTTTCTTATTTAAGTCAACTTTTTGGCTAGATACCGAAATGGAAGCGGAAACCCATTTAAAGAAAGCTTTGATAGAATTTGCATCTGCTGTATCAAGAGAAACGACACTTTCTGTAATTTGCTTTAACACATTCGTATCCGCACCAGCACCTGCGGCACATGCAACAAAAGTACCTGTTTTTACTGTGCGGATAGCATTGATGCCTTGTTGTAAATCATCGGTAGGTAGACCATCTGAAAGTAAGAACACAACAGGTTTCCAATCTCCCTTCACTTCCGAAGAGCCTTTTTGCACCTCTCTATTGATACAGTCTACAAGTAAACTTAAAGCACCACCCATTGCAGTAACGCCACTCGCTTGTAAATCAGGAATTTGGAAACTCATTAATTCTGTTAATGGTGTCACTTGTTTTGCTGTGGTGTTAAATGTAATCACAGATAAATAAGCTGTTTCCAAAGCATAAGGATCTTGACGTAAAGCTGATACCAACATCTGCAATCCATTTCTAACAGACTCAATTGCCTCGCCCATCATTGAGCCAGAAGTATCTACTAATAAATAAACGGGTAAACGACGCATAATGTTCTCCTAATCAATTCATATATCATCAATAACAAGATTGTGTTGGTAAACCATTCTTACGATTTAATTCTTGAGCGGCCTTACATGCAGATTGAGATTGTTTACCTGCACAGTTCTGATTAAACCAAGAAGTTAGTTGTCTATGTTTATCCGCTTTTTGGTTATAAGCATTCACTTCGTAGCTTGAATATTGATTAACCGAAGTGCGAGATAATTCTTCATCTAACCACTTCGCTTGGTTATAAATTTCCACGCATTGTTCCATTTGTTGATCGCTAATGACAGGGACGTACCCTGTTGTTGAAGATGTTGGTGGAGCGGTATAACGTTGAGCAACCGCTACACTCATAAAACCTAAACAAGCGGTTAAAATTGTTAAATTTTTTACAAACATAAAATATCCTTATTCTTCAGATTTTTTCTCTGGGAAAATGAGTGAAGCAATAACGCCAACTGCTAATGTACCAAGTACAATATAGAGACTCATATTTGGGCTAATATGAATACCTGTATCACCAAGAGCATGATTCCAAGATTGGATACCCATTTTGACACCGATAAAGAAGAGTAAAGCAATAACGGCTTTCTCAAGGTGAACAAGATATTTCGTTAATGCTGCTAAAATAAAGTAAAGACTACG
Source organism: Canicola haemoglobinophilus (assembly GCF_002015075.1). Taxonomy (GTDB): domain Bacteria; phylum Pseudomonadota; class Gammaproteobacteria; order Enterobacterales; family Pasteurellaceae; genus Canicola; species Canicola haemoglobinophilus. The sequence goes on along the minus strand of NZ_MUXZ01000004.1, from coordinate 205,971 downwards.
CAAACCAAGAATAGCGAAGATCATTGCCGCATAAACAAGTAGTGGTTCTTGAGTTACCGCAATTACAGCTGGAACGGAGTCAAAGGCAAAAGCAACATCAGAGGTTTCAATTGCCATTAGGCATAGGAATGCGGGTGTAACATAACGTAAACCTTTACGAGTAGTTGAAGCAATCTGTTCTTCTGAAAGTTCGGAATGTTTTACTAAGAAACGATCACCAAATAATTTGGTATAAACGGGCATTACTTTCCCCGTCCAGAGAACACTCCAGTGGTTTGAATAATCTTCAATTTCTTCATCATCATCGCCACTGCTTGCCAACATTTTCCAACCGCTCCAGATTACAAATGCAGCAAAACCAAAACCAATCCAAGGACTTAAAGAGAAAAGAGCGGTTCCAGCAACAACAAAGATTGCTCGGAAGATTAAGGCTCCCACAATTCCCCAGTATAGAATGCGATGTTGTAGTTTTCCTGTGATACCAAAGGATGAAAAAATTGCCATGAATACCATTAGGTTATCTACCGACAAACTTTTCTCTAATACATAACCAGCAAGATAGAGATCGGCATCATTTTTACTAAAGCGAATCCACAAATAGGCATAAAAAGCTAAAGCGAGCCCAATCCAGAAAAGAGACCAAAGTGTCGCATCTTTAACGCTAATTTCTTTGGTATTGCGGTGAGCAAATAAATCGAGGTAAACGGAGAGCAGAATAACGCTGAAAAAAACAATAATTGTTTCGATAGGGAAGCCGAAATGTTCCATTAAATGCATTCCTTAAAAATTTGAATAAACTTCCTTATTGTAAAAAAAAAAAAAAAAAAATCAAGGACACTGGAAAAAATGTTTAATTTGACTGCGGTAATACAATTATTAGCTACAAAAACCTTTAGGATTTATAAACAAAGGAATGAAATAAGCAAAACAAAGGCAACTGAAAAGTTGCTTTTTTTGTAAGTGATTTTGATATTGGCTTGATGGGCGGAAACCTTTCCAGCTTGATCTCGGCACACAGAAATTCTGACTTTGGCTGCTTTCTTCCGAACCTGACCAGGTAAACCAGACACTATTGCGAGGAACCGAAAAGGTTTCCATAGAATTAACCGAACGGTTAATGGCGCACATTATCCTATAAGCAAATTCCGATTGCAAATCTTTCTCTGATAATTATACTTTGAGCGGCTAAAGATTATTCTATTCAAACAAGGAAAAATATGACCGCACTTTCAGTTCAAGAATTCTGGCAAAAAATCAAAACAGCCTTAGCAGAAACAGATCCTTATGAAAAATGTCGATTAGTTAACTACTTATATGATGAAATTTTACCTAACATCACTTTAGATAAACTAGAAGATTTTCCGATTGTAGTACCAGAACAAGATATCGTTGGAATTCCAACTAAACCATCACTTGTTGCGCCTAAAGATGTACCTAAACGTTCTTTTGCTACAAATGAAGGCTATGCTGCAACATTACACTCCATTGCACATATTGAATTTAATGCAATAAATCTTGGCTTAGATGCTGCTTGGAGATTTGGTCGTAAGGCACAAGAGGAACTCAATCAAGGCATGCCTTTTATCAAAGATTGGCTTAGGGTTGCATGCGAAGAAAGTACTCATTTTGCGCTCATTAATGAGCATTTAAAAACATTAGGTTATCAATATGGTAATTTTGAAGCTCATGCGGGTCTATGGGAAATGGCTCAAGCAACAGCACATGATATTTGGGAACGAATGGCATTAGTGCCCAGAGTTTTAGAAGTAAGAGGATTAGATGCAACGCCTGTACTACAAGAAAAAATTGCACAGCGCAAAGATTTTGATGCGGTGGCAATTTTAGATATTATTTTGCGTGACGAAATTGGCCATGTTTCGATTGGAAATCATTGGTATCATGCGCTTTCAGCCAAACGCCAACTAGATGCAATGAAATGTTTTGGGGAGCTCTTGCATAAGTATCGTATAGTGATTTTCAAAGGTGTCATTAATACTGATGCTCGTATTCAAGCAGGATTTACGCAATACGAATTAGACTGGATCTATGAAATTGAACAAACTTTAAAATCCTATATCAAAAATAATTAATTATTTTATTTTGTTAGTTGTACTCGACTTTTAAAAATAAGGGATATGCTTTAAAATACAGCGTATCCCTACTCTACGCAAAACCGCATTATGAAATTCAATATTCCAACTATTCTCACTTTATTTCGGGTTGCTTTAATCCCTTTTTTTATTCTGGCATTTTATTTGCCATTTAGCTGGGCTCCATTTCTAACAACACTTATTTTTTTTATTGCATCAGTAACTGATTGGCTAGATGGATATTTAGCTAGAAGATGGAACCAAAGCACACCTTTTGGTGCATTTTTAGATCCTGTTGCAGATAAAGTGATGGTTGTTGCAGCTTTAACCTTAGTTGTTGAATATCAAAATGCTTTTTGGGTAACTATACCAGCAATCATCATGATTTCTCGTGAGATTATTATTTCAGCGCTAAGAGAATGGATGGCAGAACTTGGTAGTCGTAGCAAAGTGGCTGTATCTTGGCTAGGTAAAGTAAAAACAGCCTCCCAAATGCTTGCTCTTGGTGGACTTTTATGGCGTTACAATCCATTAATGGAGATTACAGCTATTATCTTTCTATATATAGCAGCAATCTTAACTGTATGGTCGATGTTTCAATATTTAGCTATTGCCAAAAATTACCTTTTAGCTGATAGTGAATAATGTAGATAAAACGCTCAATTCTAATATAAAAAACCACAACACTTTTAACACAGATTTATTTTTAATCACTTGAATAATTTTTGCAATTTTTTATTTGACTCAAGATCAAAAATCAGTAAAATGCACACCTGTTGTCAGGCAGCACTGATAATTAAGCGGGAATAGCTCAGTTGGTAGAGCACAACCTTGCCAAGGTTGGGGTCGCGAGTTCGAGCCTCGTTTCCCGCTCCAAATTAAATCAGCGTTCTTGATGCCCGAGTGGTGAAATCGGTAGACACAAGGGATTTAAAATCCCTCGCCTTTCGAGGCGTGCCAGTTCAAGTCTGGCCTCGGGCACCATTATTTAAAGATGACAATGATGAAAGAGATAGTTGCGATGAGCGACTTTTTTTATGCCTGAAATTCAGAATACATTAGATTGAAAATATATAAATTACTCCCATAAAAAATGGTGCAAGATTTTAAACCTTGCACCATACAAAAAATTCAACCGCACTTACAGATTATTTAAATCCAACACATCAGTCATATCAAAAAGTCCTTTCTGTTTAGAAGAAATCCATTTTGCTGCACGTACTGCCCCATTGGCAAATGTCATTCTGCTAGAGGCTTTATGGGATATTTCTACCCGTTCACCAATATCCGCAAACCATACTGTATGCTCGCCCACAACATCGGCTGCACGAATAGTAGAAAAACCAATCTCATCTCGTTTACGCTCGCCAGTAATACCTTCTCGAGCAAATACCCCATGCGTCTTTAAATCTCTGCCTAAGGTTTTAGCAATATGCTCGCCCATAGATAAAGCTGTGCCAGATGGAGCGTCTACTTTATGGCGATGATGAGCCTCAATTACTTCAATATCGCAATAATCCCCCATAACTTTTGCCGCTTTATCTAAGAGCTTAAACACTAAATTCACGCCCACACTGTAATTTGAGGCAAAAACAATAGCGATGTTCTGTGCTGCTTGTTGGATCGCTTGTTTACCTTGCTCATCAAATCCAGTAGTACCAATAATCATATTTTTTTGTTGCTCAACACAAAATGCTAAGTGCTGAATTGTGCCTTCTGGACGAGTAAAATCAATTAATACATCAAAATTATCTTTTCCTTGCGCTAAATTATCAGTGACTTTAACCCCAATAGCGCCAATACCTGCTAACTCGCCAGCATCAGCCCCGACTAAAGATGAGCCAGTACGCTCAAAGGTTGCGCCAAGTTCAACGCCTTCCGCATTATATACAGCTTGGATTAACTGGCGACCCATTCTACCGCCAGCACCAACAATCCCAATTCTTAACGTCATTGTATTCCTCCTTGTATTTATCAATTGCCAAGACCTAAGGAAAAACCACTATAAATTAAATATCCACCAAAACAAAGAAAAAAGATCCCAGCAAAATTATCAATGTAACGACTATATTGGCTATAAAATCTTTTTACCGATTTGTGAGAAAAAATAAGCGCAATAAAGGAAAAATATAAAAAAACTTCAAGAGTTAATAAGAAAAGTGCGGTAATGATTTGCCATGTTTCGGTTAAATTCACTAACACAAAAGACATCACACTACTGAAGAAAATAATTGCCTTTGCATTAGACAGATTAATCAATAATCCTTTTAAAACCTCTTTGCCAATACTCGTTTTTGAGCTTTTTTCTGGTTCAGCGCTTTCAAATTCAACATTTGTATTCGTTTTTACCATTAATATGCCAAGATAAGCCAAATAGCTACCACCTAGCACCATGATAATGCCCTGTAAACTAGGATAAGTTGTCAATAAAACGGCTAAACCAAGAATAGCTGAAGTTGCCCAAACCAAACAACCTAAGCTAATACCAAAAGATGCACAAATCGCATTTCTTTTAGAATGGCTCGCTGCTAAGCGACTAATGTAGAAAAAATCGGGACCTGGTGTCAGTAAACCGAATAAATTAACTAATAATAAATTCAACATAATTAATCCTTACATAAAATAGCGCAAGATAAAAACACTGATTACTGCGTACATGGCTGCCAAAACATCATCTAGCATAATGCCGAAACCGCTTTCTAATTTATGATCAAAATAGCGAATAGGGTAAGGTTTTAAAATATCGAAGAAACGAAATGTAATGAAAGCAATGCTGCACCAAAGCAAGGACAAATCAGGTATAGCAAGCAATACGATAAAAATGCCAACAAACTCATCCCAAACAATTGAGCCATGATCATGAACGCCCATATCATCTGCTGTTTTTTGACAAAGGTAGCAACCTAATAGGAAACAAAGTGCGGTGGTAATTGCAAAAGAAAATGCGGACATAACCTGCAACAGCAACCACCCCACAATTAAGCCGGCAAGCGTACCCCAAGTGCCCGGTGCAGGTCGAATGAGCCCAGAACCTAAACCAAGAGCAAGAAAATGAATGGGATTAGTTAAAGAAATACGAGATAAAGGATTACCTGCCATAGTGAAATCTTATTTAAAATGATCGAAACCTTGTAATGAATCTAGCTCAACAGGTTTTCCATTACGCTGAAAACTAATACGCTGTTTATGACGAATTTGCCCAACACAACTATAATTTACGCCAATATGCGCTAAAGCTCGCTCTAACTTTTCACGATTGCGATCTGGCACAGTAAAGCAAAGTTCATAATCCTCTCCGCCTGTTAAAGCAAATTTCTCTGCCTGCGCCAAGCCTACAGTTTCGATTAATTGTTCAGACAAAGGCAACTTGTCTAAATCAATCACTGCCCCACATTGGCTACGTTGCAGAATATGTCCTAAATCCGCAATAAAACCATCTGAAATATCAATAGCGGCATTGGCTAGCTCCGCACTTGCTAATTCTAATCCGAGCAAAACTCGAGGCGTTGGGCGCAAATGGCGCTGAATTAAATATTCTTGCTCAAACGTAACCGCACTTTGTGCCCCCATTTGCTCTTGTTCAGCATTTTGTAGCAACAATGCAAGCCCAGCTGCACTATCTCCGAGAGTGCCAGAAACATAGATCCAATCACCATCTTGTGCACTATGACGACAAAGCGCTTTGCCTTTCGGTACAATGCCTTGAGCAGTAATAGTGATGGTATAAACAGGGCCTTTAGTAGTATCGCCACCAATTAGCGCCACATTATAATGATCCAATACATCAAATAAACTTTGGCTAAATTCACTCAGCCATTGCTCATCAACATGAGGCAAAGTAATAGCAAGGGAAAACCATGCTGGCGTTGCCCCCATGGCAGCAAGATCACTTAAATTAGTAGCAGCAGCTTTATAAGCTAAATCGGCAGGCTTAATGGAAGGTAGAAAATGCGTATTTTCTACCATGGTATCAGTGGTTATTGCGATACGTTGATTTTGGTAATGTTCAGTAATGGCGCAATCATCACCGATAGAAACAATCACATCTTTCCGCTGGAGGCGTTTTGATGCGGTGAAATAGCGCTGAATAATATCAAATTCGCCATTACTCATTCTGATAAACCCAGTTATTTACGATAGTTATTTGCGAGAAAGTGCGGGAGCAATTTTATCTAAAACACCATTGATGTATTTATGGCTTTCTTCAGCACCAAATACTTTCGCTACCTCAATCGCCTCATTGATCACGACTTTATAAGGGACGTCTAATTCAAATTTCAGTTCATAAACCGCCAAGCGTAAAATGGCACATTCGATTGGATCTAACTCTGCAGTATTACGATCTAAATAAGGCGCCATTGTGCTATCAACAACATCAACATTATTCACTGTTTGGCGAAATAATTTTCTGAAATACGGCATATCAACGCCTTTCATTTCGTCATCTTGATCCACAATGAAATTTAATTCTATTTCTTCAGGTGCATTTTTTGAAATAGCCCAAGAATAAAGGGTTTGTACCGCACATTCTCTTGCTCTACGGCGCGGAGATAATTTTTTAACTTGTTCTGTCATTTTTATCTATTACGCCTTGTCAATTTGAGCTAATAAATTCACCATTTCTAATGCAACTAATGCTGCTTCTGCGCCTTTATTACCTGCTTTAGTACCTGCACGCTCAATAGCTTGTTCGATATTTTCAGTAGTTAATACCCCAAAAGCAACTGGCACTTCAGCTTGCATTGCAACTTGTCCCAAGCCACTACTCGCCTCGCCTGCCACATATTCAAAATGCGCAGTACCACCACGAATAACTGTACCTAATGCCACAATCGCATCATATTTTTTGCTATCTGCTAAACGGCGAGTCACTAAAGGTAATTCATAAGCACCAGGAGCACGCACTAAAGTAATATTTTCTTCTTTAACTTGACCAATACGTTTAAGCGCATCTAAAGCGCCTTCTAATAAACTTTCATTAATAAAACTGTTAAAACGAGCAATAACAACAGCAATTTTTGCATTTGGCGCTGCAACCATACCTTCTAAAACTTTCATTCTTTTTCCTATTTGGCAATAAAATAAATCGGGTGCGGATTTTAGCATAAAAAATCTAGCCGATGTAGAAATTTATCTTTAGCGAAAACTACTTTCAATACGTTCTTGCAATAGTAAACGCTCTTGCTCGGTTAAGGCTTGATTATGCTTATTAGTCAAAATAAAGAAATCCTCTACTTTTTCCCCAATGGTAGAAATTTTTGCATTTAATAAATTCAGCTCTAATTGGGTAAATATTTGACTAATTTCTGCTAACAAGCCTGCTCTATCTAAGGAACAAAGCTCCATTTCCGTTTGTGCTTGTTTATGCACATTTAAAAATCTTACCTCAGTTTTAACGTAAAAATGTTGCAATTTATGATTGTTCATTCTAATTGCTTTAGGTAATTTGTCACTTTCTAATCCTGCTATTAATGCGCTTTCTAACTGGCGGCGGCGATCATTTTGTAACAAACTTCCATCTAATTCCGTAATGATAAAACTGTCAAACACATAACCATTTGTCCCTGTGATAATTTGCGCCCCATGAATACTCAGTTTCTTAGCACCAATAATACTGGCGACTTTATAAAATAAATGAGCTTGGTCTTGGCAATAAATAAACACTTCTGTGCCAGCGGAAGAAAAACGATTACTCACCTTAACTAAGAAATTATGCTCATTATTGAGCAATAATTCTGAATGCCATGCGATTTGTTTTGGTGTATTACGTAAAAAATATTCACAAGGAAAATCTTGCCAAAGTTGTTCAATTTGTTCTTCCGACAAAAATCCATATTTTTGCTGCAACAAAATCCATGCTTGTCTGCGATGTTCTTCGGCTTTCTTTTGATGATCTAATAAATTGTCCATTCCTTGCTTAAACTGATCTAAGCTGTATTGATATAAAGTCGTAAATAAAGATCTTTTCCAACTATTCCATAAGGTTTCATTGGTTGCACAAATATCCGCCACAGTTAAACAAGTTAAATAATTTAACCGCACTTTATTTTTCATTTCTTCAGCAAAATCTAAAATGACTTGCGGATCATGAATATCTCGGCGTTGCGCGGTAATCGACATAAGTAAATGTTGCTCAACTAGCCATGCCATAGTGTCAATTTCTCGATTATCAAATCCATGTTGCTGCGCAAAAATACGCATATCAACAGCCCCTAATTCCGCATGATCGCCACCACGCCCCTTGGCAATATCATGAAATAAGGCAACAAGGTACAGCAAAGTGCGGTCTGTTAATTCAGAGAAAATAGTATGGCAAATAGGATGACTATGTTTTGCTTCATCCTGTAAAAAACCCTCTAATTTCAGCATTACACGCAAGGTATGCTCATCAACTGTATAAGAATGAAATAAATCAAATTGCATCAAGCCTTTAATTCCACACCATTGCGATAAATAAATATTCAATACGCCATATTTGTGCATTGGCAATAAGGCTCGAGAAATAGGATTAGGTTGTGAAAATAAACGTAAAAATTTTTCTCTGGCAAGAGGTAAATCTGACAAATTCCCTGTAAATTGTTGAATGGCAATATATAGCTTACGCAAGGTTGCAGAATGAATTTCTGTATTAGATCTTTGAGTCAAATAATAAAAAAGATCGAGTATTTTATCTGGCGTTTGCAGAAAAATATCGGGATTTTTAACACAAATCCCATTATTAATAAGGTAAAAATCTGTATCTAAAACCTGCTGTTCAATAATTTGTGAACGAGCCACAAAATGCTCTTGGTAATGCTTAACTAAAATATCACTTAATACTGAAATAGATTGTAGCGCTTGGAAAAAGACTTTCATCATTTTCTCAACGCCTTGATTTCCTTTACCGACAAAACCAAGCAGCTCGCACACTTTAAGTTGGCGATCAAATAACAAACGATTGTCATAGCGTTTTAAAATTAAATGTAAAGCAAACCGCACTTGAAATAAAAATTGCTGGCTTTTTTTCAATAACGCATATTCTTGTGGATAAATAAAGCCAGCATGCAAAATATCCTCTAAATTTTTGGCACCAGTATGTTTCAATGCAAGCCAATAAATAAGATGCAAATCACGCAAGCCACCGGGACTGTATTTTAAGTCTGGTTCAAGGTTGTAGCTAGTATTGTGATAACGCTGATGACGAGCAATTTTTTCAGCGACTTTAGCGTTAAAAAAGTCTTCAATTTGCCAAAAGTCTTCTTGTTGCAAAAGTGCGGTTAATTTTTGCAATAAATCTTGTTGACCACATAAATATCGGCTTTCTAATAAATTTGTTGCAATACTAATATCTTCTCGTCCAGCTTGTTCACATTGTGCTAAAGTCCGTACAGAATGGCCAACCTCAAACCCGCAATCCCAAAGGAATTGAATAAAAGTCGCTATTTTTTCTTCTAATTCAGCACTAGGCTCCTCTTCCCCTAACAATAAAACATCCAAATCGGACAGAGGAAAAAGCTCTTCTCGCCCATACCCCCCCACTGCAATAAGAGTTAAATGGCTTTGATCCAATTGGAAATATTGCCACAAATGAATTAACAGTTGATCACAAAAGGTTGAGCGATTATGAATTAGCTGATCCACAGATAATTGCTGAAAATGAGCCAATTCAAATTGTTTAAGTTGCTCTTTCTGTGCTTTGATTGTTGCGATTGTAGGATTGGGAGTTGGAAGATAAGAAAACATAAGTTGCCCTAAAAATAAATAAAAGAAATGCAACCTTGAAAGATTGCATTTCTAAATTGATAAATTACATATTAACCATTATTCGACTAATTCGCCCAGCTTGTTCTTCTTCCTCACGAATTGTCATCACTTCACAGCCGTCTTTGGTTACAACAACTTGATGTTCATATTGAGCTGAATGGCTACGATCCTTGGTTTTTACTGTCCAACCATCGCCCATTAAACGCACTTCTTTTTTACCAGCATTAATCATAGGTTCAATGGTAAAAACCATGCCTTCACGCAAAATAACACCACCGTCATCAGCATAATAATGCAACACTTGAGGATCACTATGGAACTCCGTACCAATACCATGTCCACAATACTCACGCACCACACTAAAACCTTGGTTTTCCGTATATTTTTGTACTGCTCGCCCAATTTCATTTAAACGAACACCAGGTTTTACCGCTCGCAAACCAATATATAAGGCTTCTTGTGCTGCCTCAACTAATTTTTGGCTACGAATATTGGTTTCTCCCACAATATACATTTTGGAATTATCGCCAAAATAACCGTCTTTAATCACAGTCACATCAATATTGACAATATCGCCATGCTTCAGCACTTTGTCTTCACTTGGGATGCCATGACAAACAACTTCATTTAAAGAAATACAAGTCGCTTTTGGAAAGCCATGATAGCCTAAGCAAGCAGGAATTGCTTTTTGTTCGTTAACAATATATTCGTGACAAAGACGATCTAATTCGCCTGTCGTTACACCTGCCTTAACATAAGGCTCAATCATGACCAATACATCAGAGGCTAATTTACAAGCAGTGCGTAACTTTACTATTTCTTCTTCTGTTCTAATTGGAATTGCCATAATTTCTTCTCTACGTCATAAAAAATTTGTGGCGCATTATAACATTAAATTTTTTATAAATCTTGAATGGTTTAGTTGGTTATTAGATAATAGCCCACTGATTTTTAATACAAGGCAAGATTAGTGGAAGATATTATGACAGATATTGCAGTTCCTTTAACATTTACTGATGCAGCAGCAAATAAGGTCAAAACCTTAATTTCAGAAGAAGAAAATAGCGAATTAAAATTACGAGTTTACATTACTGGCGGCGGTTGTAGCGGTTTCCAATATGGTTTTACTTTTGATGAAAAAACCAATGACGGCGATTTAGTTATCGAAAATTCAGGGGTAAAATTAGTGGTAGATCCTATGAGCTTACAATACCTTATCGGCGGCACTGTTGATTACACTGAAGGCTTAGAAGGTTCGAGATTTATTGTAAACAACCCAAATGCTTCAACAACTTGTGGTTGTGGCTCATCTTTTAGCATTTAATATTTTTACTATTTAAATTATGGACTATCAATTTACTCGCTATCCAGATCAAGTCGTGGTCAAATTTTCTATGGAACATCAAGCGATAGCAAATTGGTTCAATACAGAAGTGCGGTTAAATTCTCAATTAATTCCTACCGCACTTAATTACCTACAACAAGCCAAACAATCTCATAGCAAACAAGAATTTAGCCTGATTGGTAGTGAGTTTTCTCTCTTTATTAATGAAGATGAAGTCATGATCAAAGCAAATAATCTAGCTATTGATGAACAAGACGAATTAGAAGATGACTTCCATTATTACGATGAAGAAAGTATCGCTTTCTGTGGCTTAGAAGATTTTGAACAATTTTTACAATCCTATCTTTCTTTTATTGCTTAAACTAATCAATGATCAATGACAGCGAAACAAAAGCAAAATACAGCTCAATCCAAAAAGAAAAGCAAAAAGCAACGTTTTTTGCTTTTTAGTGCAAAACTTGGTTTCACTTTATTATGTGGAGCTGCATTCTACGGCATCTATTTAGACGGAAAAATCCGTACCAAAATGGACGGGCAAATTTGGCAATTACCTGCCGAGGTTTATAGCCAAATTGAAAGTATTCGTTTATCTGATCAATTAAGCTTAGAGCAAATAAAGCAAATTCTATTAGAAAATGAATATCGCCAAACAACCATGATTGCGGCACCCGGCGATTTTAAAATTGAAGATAATACCTTAGTTATTTTACGCCGAGCTTTTCCTTTCCCAAATCATCCTGAAGCACAACGTGTTTTTCGCTTGCGTTTCAACAATAATAAATTAGCAGTCATTGAAGATTTAATTAGTGTTAAAACAATTGATGAATTTCGTTTGGCACCCAAATTGATTGCAATGTTGCAATCAAATAAAGAAGAACGTTTAGCAATTCCATTGCAGCATTATCCAAGATTATTAATCGATACCTTACTTTTAACCGAAGATCGCCGCTTTTATGAACATGATGGGATAAGTTTACTGGGGATTACTCGAGCTTTAATTACCAATATCAAAGCAGGTCATAATGTACAAGGTGGAAGTACATTAACACAACAACTCGTAAAAAATTTATTTTTAAGCAATGAACGGACTTTAAGCCGTAAAGTGAATGAAGCCTTAATGGCGATCATTTTAGATTTTCGCTACGATAAAAATCGCATTTTAGAAACCTACCTTAATGAAATTTATTTGGGACAAAATGGCGATACACAAATTCATGGTTTTGAATTAGCTAGCCACTTTTATTTTGGTCTGCCTATTCGAGAAATCAGCTTGGATCAAATCGCACTCTTAGTAGGAATGGTAAAAGGTCCTTCACTCTATAACCCTTGGCGTAATCCACAAAATGCCTTAGAACGCCGTAATGTTGTACTAAAACTCATGCTCGATCACAAAGTGATCAGTGATGAACTCTATGAGTTGCTCAGTAAACGCCCCTTAGGTGTTCAAAAGAAAGGACAAATTAACCGCAAATACCCAGCATTTATCCAAACTTTACAACAAGAATTAAGGGAAAAATTAGGCGAAAATAAACTCTCTACTTTATCTGGTGCAAGAATTTTCTCTACTTTAGATCCAAAACAGCAAGAATATGCGGAAAAATCAGTAATAAAAACAGTTTCAGAGTTACAACTGAAACATAAAAATCCACATTTAGAAAGTGCGATGGTAATTGCAGATTATAAAACGGGTGAAATCCGAGCGATTGTTGGAGGGCTACAAACAAACTACGCTGGATTTAACCGCGCTTTAAATGCTCGCCGCCAAATTGGTTCTTTAGTCAAGCCATCTATTTATTTGGCTGCCTTGTCCGATCCTGAGCAATTCCGCCTCAATAGCCCTATTCAAAATCAGCCGATTACCATTCGTATCAAAGGAAGTCAGCCTTGGCAGCCTCGCAACTACGATAGAAAGTATAGTGGTTCAGTCATGCTTATGGACGCCCTTGCACGTTCACTCAATATTCCAACGGTGAATATTGGTATGAAGGTGGGTTTAAGCAAAGTCATTGACACTCAAATGGCAATGGGTTGGGATAATGTCAAAATCCCTAAAGTACCAGCCACATTATTAGGGAGCTACTCTATTTCCCCTTATGATGTGACTAAATTATTCCAAACTATTGCTAATGAAGGAAAACATATTCCATTATCCACTCTCGATAGCATAACAGATCAACAAGGAAACCTGATTTATCAACGCCCAATCGTGCCACAACAAGTAGTTCCACAAGAAGCCGCATTCCAAACCTTATTTGCGATGCAACAAGTTGTTGAGCGAGGAACCGCTCGTAGCTTACAAAATCAGTATGCTTCACTTAATCTTGCTGGAAAAACGGGAACAACCAACGAAGCAAGAGATACTTGGTATGTGGGTATTGATGGCGAAAATGTAGTGACTGTATGGCTGGGACGAGATGATAATGGCGAAACAAAATTAACTGGTGCAAGTGGCGCATTAAAAATCTACCAAGATTATTTATCTCGAGCAGAAGTTCAAAAATTAAAGCCACAAAAACCAGCACAAATTGAATGGATTGGCATCAATTCTTATGGTGGTTGGGACTGCTCTAGTTCTCGAACTATTCCTGTCTGGATAAATAACGGACAAATATTCTGCAACAATGCCCCAGAACCTAGCGAGCCAAGACCATCTATTTGGGATGTCCTATCCGCACCAGTGGAAGATGCGAAACCCGTGCCATAACCTTCCTTTTATTCTAAAAAATAGCGAGTTCAAGCTCGCTATTTGATTCTGATACCCTCTTTCAACAAATCTTTCTTAAATAACACCGCACTTTTATGAATTTTATTCATATAAAACGTGAAAATTATGAGATTGCATCATTTATCACTTTTATTGCATTATAGCTTCACGCAGACGTTTAGACGTCTATTTGATTTAAAATGAAATATAGGAGATTCGATTATGACAACATTCCACGTTTTAGGCTTTCCACGTGTTGGGGCAAAAAGAGAGTTAAAATTCGCTCAAGAGCGTTACTGGCGTAAAGAGTTAGCAGAGCAAGATTTATTAGATTTAGCTAAAGCATTGCGTGAAAAAAATTGGAAACATCAAGCAGATGCAAAAGCTGATTTTGTCGCAGTGGGTGATTTCACCTTTTACGATCACATTTTAGATCTACAAGTGGCAACGGGAGCGATCCCAGCTCGTTTTGGGTTTGATAGCCAAAATTTAACCCTTGATCAATACTTCCAACTGGCTCGTGGTAACAAAGCACAATTTGCGATTGAAATGACCAAATGGTTCGATACCAACTATCACTATTTAGTGCCAGAATTCCACAAAAATACCCAATTTAAAGCGAATCCAGCTCATTATGTGAACCAGATTCGTGAAGCCAAAGCGGCAGGACACAACGTTAAACCTGTGATTGTTGGGCCTTTAACATTCCTTTGGTTAGGTAAAGAAAAAGGTGAAGCCTTCAACCGTTTTGAGTTACTCAATCAACTGGTGCCTGTGTATGTTGAAATTTTAAACGCGTTAGTGGCAGAAGGTGCTGAGTGGATTCAAATTGATGAACCCGCTCTTGCGTTAGATTTACCACAAGAATGGGTTGAAGCTTACAAAACCGTTTATGCCGAACTGAGCAAAGTCAATGCGAAATTATTGCTCGCTACCTATTTTGGATCTGTGGCAGAACACGCTGAATTATTGAAAGCCTTGCCAGTGGACGGTTTACATTTAGATTTAGTGCGTGCTCCAGAGCAACTGGCTGCCTTTGAAGATTACAGCAAAGTGTTATCTGCGGGCGTGATTGAAGGGCGTAACATTTGGCGTGCAAACTTAAATGCAATGCTTGATGTGTTAGAGCCGCTACAAGCGAAATTGGGCGAGCGTTTATGGATTGCCCCAAGCTGTTCATTATTGCATACCCCTTATGATTTAAGCGTGGAAACACAACTTCAAGCGAAAAATCCTGATCTCTATTCTTGGTTAGCCTTCACTCTACAAAAACTGGAAGAATTAAGCGTGATTAAGACCGCACTTGAGCAAGGTCGTTCTGCGGTAGCAAGCGAGTTATCAGCAAGCCAAGCAGCCGCTGATGCTCGTACCAACAGCAAAGAAATTCATCGTCCAGAAGTGGCGGAGCGTTTAGCAAACTTACCTGCCAATGCGGATCAACGTAAATCGCCGTTTAGCGAACGTATCAAATTGCAAAATGCGTGGCTAAACCTACCGCTGTTACCAACCACCAATATTGGCTCATTCCCACAAACAACGGAAATCCGCCATGCTCGTGCAGCCTTTAAGAAAGGCGATTTATCCCTTGAAGATTACGAAGCAGCGATGAAAAAAGAGATCGAGCTTGTGGTGCGTGAGCAAGAAAAATTAGATTTAGATGTGCTTGTACATGGCGAACCAGAGCGTAATGACATGGTGGAATATTTCGGCGAATTATTAGACGGTTTTGCCTTCACCAAATTCGGCTGGGTACAAAGCTACGGTTCACGCTGTGTGAAACCACCAGTAATTTATGGCGATGTGGTTCGCCCTGAACCGATGACAGTGCGTTGGTCACAATATGCGCAAAGCCTTACACAAAAAGTGATGAAAGGAATGCTAACTGGCCCTGTAACTATCCTGCAATGGTCATTCGTGCGTAACGACATTCCACGTTCAACGGTATGTAAACAGATCGGCGTGGCACTTTCCGATGAAGTGTTAGATTTAGAAAAAGCGGGCATTAAAGTGATCCAAATTGACGAACCCGCAATTCGTGAAGGCTTGCCACTCAAGCGGGCAGATTGGGATGCTTATTTGCAATGGGCAGGCGAAGCTTTCCGTTTAAGCTATATGGGCGTGGCGGACGACACACAAATTCACACCCATATGTGTTATTCCGAATTTAACGACATTCTGCCAGCTATTGCAGGCTTAGATGCGGACGTGATCACCATTGAAACTTCTCGTTCTGATATGGAATTATTAACCGCTTTCGGCGATTTCAAATATCCAAACGACATCGGTCCAGGCGTGTACGATATTCACAGCCCACGAGTGCCAACGGAGGAAGAAATCGAACGCTTACTTCGCAAAGCCCTCAACGTTGTACCAAAAGAGCGTTTATGGGTAAACCCAGACTGCGGCTTAAAAACTCGTGGCTGGCCTGAAACCATCGCACAGCTTGAAGTGATGATGGCAGTAACCAAAAAATTACGTGCGGAATTGGCGTAGTCGAAATAATCCTAAAATAGAAAATACAAAACGGGCAGATCGAAAATCTGCCCTTTGAGTTGCAAAAAAAAACAAAAATACCACCGCACTTTTCCCTTTCCTATTTCATATAAAAAGACCTTATCACCCACAATTAATAATAATTCTCAATATTATTGACATTATCTATTTTTTCCTTAAAATTATTGCGCTTTTTACGCAAATTTATAATAACAGGATTATTTCAATATGAATAAATTAGTCAAAACACTGATTGCAACGGCTTTAGCCAGCTATATATCATCAATAGCTTATGCTGATGATGTTGAGGCGGAGCTTGATGCAATTGAGGTTGTAGGGCAAAAAATTAAAGAAAAGGACGAAGCATTCAAGAAATCAGGTGCGGTTAGTATTAGAGATGAAATTAATAATTCATCGAAAGATTTAGATGAAATTATCCGTTCAACGCCTGGTGCTTTTACTCAAATGAATAAAGCAGCTGGTGCGGTTACTGTCAATATAAGGGGTGCTACTGGGCTTGGACGTGTTAATTCTATGGTCGATGGTGTAACTCAAACTTTTTATAGTAGTGGTGGTGATACGGGTACAAAGGGTGGTGGTGCAGGTTCTCAGTTTGGTGCAGCAATAGATCCGCTCTTGTTAACTAGCGTTGAAGTGAATCGTGGTTCTTTTAAAGGGGCTGGTGGTGCAAATGCTTTAGTCGGTTCGGCAAATTTCAAAACTATTGGTGTTGATGATATTTTAAGACTAGATAAAAATTTTGGTGGAATTGTTAAATACTCGTTTGGAGATAATGATTTAAGACCTGAGTTTATGATTGGGTTAGCGGGTAAACATTTCTTTGATTATGGTGGTACGTTGGGCGTTTTGTATGCACACACACGTAAAACTATTACGCAAGATTATCAAGTAGGGGGGGGAGAAACCCACCAGCAAATTTCCGAAAGAGATACCGCACTTATCGCCGAAGAATATCGACGAGCCTATGGTGACGCCTCTCCTTATGATATAAGACCTTTTGATCCAGACAAAGTAAAACAAAAGCCACAAAGCCATTTATTCAAGATTGAATATGTAGATAACTATAATACCCTTGGTTTGCAATATAGAACATTGAAAAATCATTTAGCGGGACGTTCGATTAACACTGATACTAAACAAATTAACTATAATTTTGTCATTCCTAATAACGATTTAGTAAACTTCAATTTTCTTTATTCAAAAAATACTAATAGTCAAAATTATGATGTTGGTGCAACGATTATCAATAGAAAAATTCTGCAACCATTACAAGGAAAAAATAAATCTACCACTATTGATATTAATAATATATTTAAGTTTAATCTTCCTGCAGAAACAACTCTCACGCTGACCCCTGGTTTTAACTGGTTAAAAAATGATTATTCAAGAAATCGTTACCCAGATGAATTAAGAATTTTTAAAGTGTGTGAGGATGATGACGACTCTGAATGTGTCAAATCATTGGGAGAACTCAATCCTTCTGGCACAACTAATCTTTATACGAAAGTCAATGCGTCATTACCAACAAACTCATTTTTCCCACCAGGTGAACAAAAAAACAAAACTTTTTACTTTAATAACAAATTAGAATGGAAAATTTTTACGTTGGATTACAACTTTAATATTGTCAAATCTAATACAAGGGGACAAGTTCTCACCTCGGTAGATCAGGAATACTCTAAATTAGCATCAGAGTTAGATGAAATTGAGGATACTTTAAAAAAACTGCGTAGACAGGGTAATAATCAAGCGCAAAGACAAATATTGCAACAACGAAAAACTGAATTAGAACAAGCCCAAGAAGAATTTGATAAAAAATATGAATACGATAGAGATGACGGATACAAAAAAAGACCTACCTTTATTAATTATAATAGCGTAAATCATACATTTAAAAATTATTCAGCAACTTTAACAGCAGATATAAATCATTATTTCACACCTTTTATTAGCTATGCAAAAACTCATAGAGTACCTACCGTTCAAGAAATATTTTTCTCTAGTTTAACCGATGCTGGTGTTAATCTAAATCTTAAACCTGAAACAGCAAGGACTCAGCAAATTGGTTTTAATGGTTTTGTGGAAGGTGCTATTACAGCTACGGATAAAATAGGTTATAAGGTAACAGCCTATAGAACAAGAATTGATGATTTTATTCATAATGTCTACAGTCTTAAAAGTATCAGAGGTATCAATCCAATACATGGTAGCCAAATAGTTCCTGCTTTACAGCACAGAAACTATCAAGAAACCGTTAAAATCAGAGGATTTGAAACAGAAATCAATTATGATATGGGAAAATTTTTTGTTAATTTAGCCTACGCAAGACAAAAAACCAATCAACCAGCTTCCTATAGTGATATACCACGAACTGCCGCCAATGCTGATGAACAACAAGCTGAAGCACAAAGCTTTGGTTTGACAAAAGTGACTATTTTACCAAATAGCTATGGTTCATTAGAGCTTGGAACAAGATTTTTCGACAATAAACTCACCATTGGTGCTATTGCTAAGTATTATGGAAAAAGCAAAAGAACTAAGTTTGACCCAATAGAGATTTGTAAAGGTGGGCGAGTTTATTTTGATAAAGATGCCAATAGAAAAGTTTGCCCTAATAGTAAAACGAAAGATCTTTCAGAAAGAATTGGCGGTATCGCAGAGTACGAGGAAATTGGTAGTCAACTATTTGTCTATGATTTGTATGTTACATATGAACCAACGGAAAACCTGATGTTGAAATTATATGTCGATAATATCACTGACGTAAGATATGCCAATCCGCTTGATGCTAACAATGATGCGGCATCACAATATGCTAGGTTAACGCATGCGACTAAAAATGCTAATGGTGATTATTTCTACACTAAAGCATTCCAAAACAACTTTGCGAGAGGAAGAACCTTTAAGTTTAGTTTGTCTTATAAATTCTGATAAATTTTAGTCTGCAAAGCTATAAAAATAACCGCACTTTTAAGCTGATCTCAAAAAGTGCGGTTGGTTTTATGTTTAAGTTTAATACACAACCATACGTTGCGGACGGATAATATTATGTTCATCAATAATCGCTACGCCTAAAAATAAATTGTTAGGCGAAATCAACCGCACTTGTCCTTGTATTCTTTGTGCATTGACAAATTTCACTCGCTGACCAAAGCCTACAGCTTTTGTTTGTTCTTCTGTTAGAACTAATTGTGGTAAACGAATAACTGCGGTATCCATTGGCAGAAGATGTTGATCTAACAAATCTAAATCGTCTTGCTCTACCAGTTGCTGCAATTGTTCTAACGTCATCATTTTGTCACGAGGATAATCAGCAACGCCAATACGGCGTAGCATAGTTACATGAGCCCCACAGCCCAAAACCTCACCAATATCATCAACTAAAGTTCTAATATAAGTGCCTTTAGAACAATGTACTTCCAAAGTCAAATAAGGCTCTTGATAGTCAATAAACTTCAATTCAAAAATGCTTATTGGACGAGCTTCTCGCTCAACAGTGATGCCAGCTCGAGCATATTCATACAAAGGTTTGCCTTGATGTTTTAGCGCTGAAAACATAGTTGGCACTTGCATAATATCACCACGAAATTGCTGAAGTGCGGTCAAAATTTTTGCTAAATCCACATTCACTTCACGTTCTTGTACAACTTGCCCATCAGCATCTGAAGTATCAGTGCGCTCACCTAATTTCGCAATCACTTGATAGCGTTTATCTGCATCAAGTAAATACTGCGAAAATTTTGTTGCCTCACCCAAACAAATTGGCAACATTCCTGTTGCCAATGGATCAAGTGCCCCAGTATGCCCAGCTTTATTTGCTTGGAACAGGCGTTTCACTTTTTGCATAATATCGTTGGAACTCATTCCTTGTGATTTATCCAACAAAAAAATACCATTAACATCACGCCCTTTTTTACGTGGTTTATTCATTTCTATCTTCGTCTACTCTTCCACATGACGTTTTTTATCTTCACGTACAACACTAGTTACAAGGTTAGACATGCGCATACCTTCTACTAAAGATTGGTCATAAATAAAGCGTAATTCAGGTACAATACGCAAACGCATTGCTTTACCTAATAGGCTACGAATATAAGGACTTGCTTTCTCTAATCCCTTCATGCCTTGTTCGATTGCACTTTCATCATGATCAAATAAGAAAGTAACAAAAACTTTGGCATAGGCTAGATCGCTTGATACTTCCACATCAGAAACAGTTACCATACCAATGCGAGGATCTTTAACTTCTCGCTGTAAAATAATTGCGACTTCTTTTTGTAGCTCTTGTGCTACTCTATCACTACGTTTAAATTCTCTTGCCATTTTTTACTCTTCTTCTGAAACAAAGTGCGGTCATATTCAACCGCACTTTTGTCATTGAGTTTCAATTAAATTGAACGTTTAACTTCAACAACTTCAAAGACTTCGATTTGGTCGCCAACTTTAACGTCATTGTAGTTCTTAACACCGATACCGCATTCCATACCATTACGTACTTCGCTAACGTCATCTTTGAAACGGCGTAAAGATTCAAGTTCACCCTCAAAAATGACCACGTTATCACGCAATACACGAATTGGATTGTTACGTTTAACGATACCATCAGTTACCATACAACCAGCAATTGCCCCAAATTTTGGATGACGGAAAATATCTCGCACTTCTGCCAAACCAATAATTTCTTGTGTAAATTCAGGTTGTAACATACCGCTCATTGCCGCTTTGATTTCGTTTAATAATTCATAGATGATTGAATAATAACGTAAATCAATATGTTCATTTTCAATCACTCGGCGTGCTGTCGCATCAGCACGAACATTAAAACCAATCATAATTGCGTTTGATGCTGCCGCAAGAGTTGCATCAGTTTCAGTAATTCCACCAACACCAGAACCCACAACTTTCACTTTTACTTCTGCAGTTGACAAATCATGCAAGGCTTGAATAATAGCTTCCACAGAACCTTGAACGTCCGCTTTCACGATTACATTTAATTCTGCGACTTCTCCATCAGCCATGTTGTTAAACATATTTTCCAATTTCGCTTTTTGCTGACGAGCTAGTTTTACTTCACGGAATTTACCTTGACGATAAAGGGCAACTTCACGTGCTTTTTTCTCATCACGTACAACAGTTGCTTCATCACCTGCAGTGGCTACACCTGAAAGACCTAATACCTCCACTGGAATTGAAGGACCTGCGGATTGAATCTCCTTACCGTTTTCATCACGCATTGCACGCACACGACCATACTCAAAGCCACAAAGTACAATATCGCCACGATTTAATGTACCTGATTGAACAAGGATAGTTGCCACTGGGCCACGACCTTTGTCTAAATAAGATTCAATCACGACACCGCTTGCCATACCATCTTTAACTGCGGTTAATTCTAACACTTCAGATTGCAGAAGAATTGCCTCTAGTAAATCATCAATACCTAATCCTTTTTTCGCAGAAACTGGAACAAATTGCACATCTCCACCAAATTTCTCCGAAATCACTTCATGTTGTAATAATTCTTGTTCAATACGATCAGGATTCGCCTCTGGTTTATCGATTTTATTGATAGCAACAACAATCGGAGCTCCTGCTGCTTTAGCATGTTGAATTGCTTCGATAGTTTGTGGCATCACACCATCATCAGCAGCTACCACAAGCACAACGATGTCTGTTGCTTTTGCTCCGCGAGCACGCATAGAAGTAAAAGCCGCATGCCCTGGAGTATCTAAGAATGTGATCATTTTCCCATCATCGGTTTCAACATGATAAGCACCGATATGCTGAGTAATACCTCCTGCTTCACCTGCAGCAACTTTTGCTTTACGTATGTAATCAAGTAATGAAGTTTTACCATGGTCAACGTGCCCCATAATGGTAACAACTGGTGCACGTTGAACTTTTTCACTATTCACATCACGATCTTCCATTACTGATTGTTCAAGCTCATTTTCTTTACGAAGAATAACTTTGTGTCCCATTTCTTCGGCAACAAGTTGAGCGGTATCTTGATCGAGTACTTGGTTAATGGTCACCATTTCGCCCATTTTCATCATAGTTTTTATGATTTCAGTGACTTTCACTGCCATTTTCGATGCGAGTTCCGCCACAGTAATGGTTTCGCCAATCACAACATCGGCTTTAGCAACTTGAGCTGGCTTAGTAAAGGCTTGTTGCAATGCACTGCCTTTTTTACCCTGTTTGCCTTTACCTTTCGCATCTTTTTGGTTACGACGATCTGATTGGCGTTCATTTTTATTGCCATTTTCATCATCACGTCCACCTTTTTTAGCTTTAGCAACTTTATTTTTGCCACGACCACGGCTTTCATTACGACGCTCTTCTTCATCTTCTGCTTCAAGCGCATAACTAGAGGTTAGATGGTAATCGCTATAATCATCTAATGTGGTATTGTCATTGTCGCTATCGTCAAAATCAGCATAACGTTTTGCTTCTTCCGCTGCTTTACGTGCTTTTTCTTCTGCTTTCTGGCGAGCTAATTCGTCAGCTTTACGACGTAATTCTGCTTCTTCTGCACGGCGTTTTTCTTTTTCAGCATCCACTTTCTTGTTTGCTTTTGCCTGTTCTGATTTAGCTTGTGCTAATTTTGCTTTTTCAGCCTTTTCTTGCTCAGCCTTAGCTTTTTCTGCCTCTAATTTAGCTTTCTCCGCCGCAGCTTTTTCTGCAGCCGCTTTTTTCTCTGCTTCTTCTTTTGCTTTTAACTTAGCTTGTTCTTCCGCTTTACGTGCAGCATCAGTGGTCACTGTACGTTTTTTACGAACTTCAACCTGAACTTCTTTGCTTTTTCCTGTTGTGCTTGTACCGCTCACAGTGGTTTTTGTTCGGCGCTGAATACTCAACTTTTTGGGTGCATTTTCTTTTTTTACTTCATCTACCATAATTCTATTACCCCTTCTTTTTAGCTGAACCAACAGATATTACGTGCTGCCATAATTAAATCCGCAGCCTGTTCAGCACTTAACTCTTCAATATCAGCTAAATCATCAACGCCTTGCTCTGCTAATTCTTCAAGAGTTGTAATTTGTTTTTCTGACAATTTGAATGCGATATGACGAGTCATACCTTCTAAATTTAATAATTTTTCTTCAATATGCGCTTGTTTTAGTGCCTCTTCTTCCGCTAATGCCATAGCGGTAATTGCATTTTTCGCACGAGCTTGTAATTCTTCAACGAGATCTTCATCTTCTAAGCCATCAATTGCTGTTAACTCATTAACTGCAACATAAGCGATTTCTTCCAGATTAGTGAACCCTTCATCAACAAGAATGTGTGCAAACTCTTCGTCAATCTCAAGTGCGGTCATAAATAAGCTTAAAATCTTATTGTCTTCTGCTTGATGTTTAGCATTTAGATCATCTGTTGTCATAACATTTAATGCCCAACCAGTTAGTTGTGTCGCTAAACGTACATTTTGACCATTACGTCCAATAGCTTGCGCTAAGTTTGCTGCTTCCACAGCAATATCCATAGAATGATTATCTTCATCAACCACAATTGAACTTACATCAGCTGGTGCCATAGCATTAATCACAAATTGTGCAGGATTGTCATCCCATAACACAATGTCAACTCGCTCGCCGCCTAATTCATTAGTAATAGCTTGCACTCGAGCGCCACGCATACCGACACAAGCACCCACTGGGTCAATGCGTTTATCATTACTTTTCACTGCAATTTTGGCACGTAAACCAGGATCACGTGATGCACCTTTAATTTCAATTAACTCTTCGCCAATTTCAGGTACTTCAATACGGAATAATTCGATGATCATCTCTGGTTTTGCACGAGTGACAAATAATTGTGCACCTTTGCTTTCTGGGCTCACTTTATACAACACACCACGAACTCTATCACCCGGACGGAAATTTTCACGTGGTAACATATCTTCACGCAACATCACTGCCTCTGCATGTTGACCAAGATCCAAAATAATAGAATCACGATTTACTTTTTTCACTGTACCAGTAACAATTTCGCCTTCTTGTGAGCGGAATTGCTCGACAATTTTGTTACGCTCAGCTTCACGGATTTTCGTACTGATCACTTGGCGTGCTGTTTGCATCGCAATACGATCAAAAGCAATAGACTCAATTTGATCTTCAATATAATCGCCTACTTTAACTTCTGGATTTTCAAATTGAGCAGCTTCTAAAGTAATCTCTTTTGTTGGATGGCTAACAGTTTCAACCACTAGCCAACGGCGGAAAGTATCAAATTCGCCCGTTTTTGTATTAATAACAACACGAACATCTATTTCTTGTTCATATTTTTTCTTCGTAGAAAGCGCAATGGCACTCTCTAATGCTTCAAAAATTTTCTCGCGAGGTAATAATTTTTCATTGGACACTGCTTCAGCAGCTAATAGAATTTCTTTACTCATTTCTTTCTCTCTAATTAATTGAATTTAGGAATAACATTGGCTTTTTGAATATTGCCGAAAACTAACACTTGTGGTTGTCCATCAACAACTAAAGTCAGCATATCATTTTCAATTTTCTCTAGCTTACCTTGCCATTTACGGCGATCCAACATAGGAATACGTAAATGCACAGAAATATCCTGCCCGATATAGCGTTCAAATTGTTCCAATCTAAATAATGGTCTATCTAAGCCTGGTGAAGAAACCTCCAAATTATATTTATCTGCAATCGGATCTTCTACATCTAGCACCGCACTTACTTGACGACTCACATCAGCACAATCATCAATAGTTACTCCACCCTCTTTGTCAATATATAAACGTACTGTTAAAAAACGTCCTGCACGTTGACATTCAATTCCCCAGAGTTCGCAACCTAAATCCTCTACGGAAGATTGTAATAATTCTTGTAATTTCTCTTCTAATGTTGCCACTATTTTCTCCTATAAAATGATTAGCAAGATAAATTTGAGCATTTTTTCTACATTTCATAATACACAGATGTAAAAAAAGGGCTATCAGCCCGTTTACTAAATCTCAAGTTTACTCGCACAAAAAAACCCCAAAATTCATTGTGGGGTTCTTTACAAAAACACCTATGTAAAGTGGTTGCGGGGGCTGGATTTGAACCAACGACCTTCGGGTTATGAGCCCGACGAGCTACCAAGCTGCTCCACCCCGCGTCCGAGATATGCGCCATATTATATACAGCATAAAAAAAATAGCAAGCCAAAATTCTTAATTTATTGTTGGTTGCTGATGTTATAAGCAAGTTAATTAAAATCGAATACCTGTACCCAATCCAACACCGATGCCTACACCACTACTCCCTCCACCAGCATTGAAACCAGCACCAACAGAGCAAGCGGTTAGTAAAATAATACTCAAAATAGCAAAAATTTTTTTCATCATGTTTCCTTTGTTTTTAAAACAGCCTCAAATAAGCGATAAATAGCAATTAAATCCATTTTTGCAATAGGCTTGAAAAGGCGAAGAATATAATATAGCGCACGACACTTGTAAACAAAATCCACAGTTCTTTGCCAAGTATCCGTTTCACAATGTGTACGATAATGAGAAATGGTTAATGCAATTTGCTCATCTGAAATATCTGCAGTACGCCCTAAACTATGAATAAACACTAATCCATCACGCACTTTATGCCAACCTATATCACGGCTTGCTGACATACATTCAAAATCAACAAATGCCACTTTGCCCTCTTGCCAAATCATATCTCTCAAAGCTGGACGTCCATGAGCAATATTTTGTTTATGTAAATCTGTCAAAGCTTTTGCACAATCTAACAAGACCTGATTTCTTCGTTCTATAGATAAATTTTCATTTTCAACCAAATGATTGGCACTTACTCCCATATTTTCAGTAACAAAAAAATTATCTCCAAATAAAATCAGCTTAGGTACAGGTGCTGATTTTGTATTGAGCTCCTGCAAACGAGTGATTTCTCGTTTTAAGGTTTCTTCGGGGTTTGATTTTAGCAAACGCCAAATAAAAGAAAGTTTTTCAGTTTGCTTTAGCCAGTAACGTTTTCCCTCATATTCAAAAGAGAAAATCCGAACATCACTTTTTTCTTGCAACAACTGTTCAACATAGTTTGATAAAGACATAATTAGTCACGTTTCAAATAAAGGGGTGCGAATATTACCATAGATTGAAAATAATAAAAAATTATCTCAATACAAGCTTAATTATGTACAATTAAGCGCATTTCTCACAAAAAATTTACCGCACTTTTATTAACTACGATACAAAGGAGCAATATGAAACCACAAATTAATATTTTATTTGTCTGTCTGGGTAATATCTGCCGTTCCCCAATGGCTGAATATATTATGCGTGAAAAAATTCGCTTAGCGCATTTAGATAATCAAATTTTTACTGATAGTGCTGGGACTTCTGGTTGGCATGATGGTGAAGATATGCATCAAGGTACTGCGAAAATGCTCCGCAAATACAACATTGACAATACAGGATTTATCAGTCGGAAAATTCATAAAAATGACTGGCAACAGTTTGATTATCTGATCGCTATGGATAATAACAATTTACATGACCTAGAAAAATTCTTTACAAAAGCACCGCACAAATTATTTCAAATAACAACACTGTGCGATGACTTGGATTATGATCATATTCCAGATCCTTGGTACACAGGCGATTTTCAACAAACCTATCAATTGCTCGATAAATGTTGCGATGCCTTGCTCAAAAGAATTAGACAAGAACATCATATTTAAATAAAAAATCTGCGCTTTAATCAGTAAGCTATAATGCCCACCGTTAAAACGCAGATTCTCTTGTAATTTACTTAAAAAATTGACTTTCTTGATAGAGTTATTGAATTAATAAATAAAAACGACTGTTATCACGCACAATATTCAATGCAATAGCAGAAGGTTTTTTACCTAAAATTTTACGCAACTCAGACAAGTTCTCTACTTTATGACGATTAACGCCAATAATAATATCCCCTTTTTCTAAACCATATTGAGCAGCTAAAGATCTTGATTTAATGTCTGTAATCTCAACACCTTTCGTACCCTTTTGATTGTAATTACTTAACTCTGCACCTTCTAATACAGAAATATTTCCCACCGCTGAAGCTGTTGATTCATCATCAGATTGCAATGTTACTTTCGCCTCTTTCGATTTGCCATCACGCAAGTAGGTTAATTTGATTTCTTTGCCCGCACCAGTTGTCGCAATTTTAGCGCGTAGTTCTGCGAAACTTGCAAGTTTTTGGCCATTAATCGCAGTAATCACATCGCCAGCCTGAATACCAGCTTTTTCTGCTGCTGAGTTAGGTAATACTTCGCTAACAAATGCCCCTTGTTGTACATCAACATTAAAGGCTTTTGCCAAATCAGCATTGAGTTCTCCACCTTTAATACCAAGTAATCCTCGGCGCACTTCGCCAAATTCAATAATTTGTTTCACTAAGCTATTCGCCATATTACTTGGAATAGCAAATGCAATTCCTGCGTTTCCACCACTTGGTGAAATAATAGCGGTGTTAATTCCAATCAGTTCGCCATTTAAATTCACTAATGGCCCACCAGAATTACCTCTATTTACTGCGGCATCCGTTTGAATGTAGTTTTCATAAGAACTACTATCAGATCCTGTTGAACGTCCTAAGGCAGAAACAATCCCTGAAGTTGCTGTTTGTCCCAAGCCAAAAGGATTACCAATTGCTACGGTAAAATCCCCTACTCTCAATTTATCAGAGTCTGCCATCTTAACTGCGGTCAGATTTTTCGGATTTTCTAGCTGGATCAAAGCAATATCTGACATTTCATCTTTGCCAACAACTTTTGCTTTAAATTCACGCCCATCTTCTAATTTAACGGTAATTTTATCCGCTTGATCAATCACGTGATTATTCGTTAATGCATAACCTTTCTCAGCATCAATAATCACTCCAGAACCGATGCCACGGAAATTACGAGGTGAACGACTACCAAATCCTTCAAAACCACCAAAACTATCCCCAAAGAAACGACGGAATTCTTCTGGGATTTCATTATTGAAAGAAGAGGTACTTTTTTGCTTTCCTTCCACCGCAATAGAAACTACTGCTGGTAAAACTTTTTGTAACATTGGAGCTAAACTTGGAAGAGGTTGCCCATCAACAGTCATCGGCAAACTTGCTTGAACATTAATTGATGTAGTGAGAACACTCAATCCTAAAGCAATACCAGTTAAAACAAAGTTAGATTTTTTCACTTTTTTCTCCATTTAAATCAAAATAAATATTGCTGGTTTAAGACAGAAAAAATCAAAAAAAGTTTTAGAAATATGAGAGGGAATAAAGAAATGGTAGAAAAATAGGCACTTTTACGTGCCTATTTGGATTTATTTTTCTGCTTTCAGAATACCTGATGAACCTTCAGAATAATCTCTTGGTTGACCATCTTCGCTGTTTACAGGTGTGGAAACAGTTTCAGCTGCGAGTAAATTAGGTGTAAATAATTCTTTTTGTGCTAATTCAGGCAATAATGCGGTTGATGAATTAGCTAAATGCACATAAAGTTTTTGATAATCTTGTGCAATATTTTTTAATAATTCCGCACTTTCCGCAAAGTGTTGTTCTAATTGTTGTTTTTGATTATTAAGTTGAGTTTTAACCTGCTCTAACTCCGCTTCCGTTTTAATTTGTTTTTTCACTGAACCTTTAGTCAAGCGTAACAATAAATAACCAATAACCACGCCCACACATAAACCAATCAATCCACTTTGCCACATCTCAGGTGTCCAATTTTGCATAAAAAATACTCCTTAAAAATAAATAACAATCCTGTATTATAACCATTAGAAAAAATTTTTCTTTGCACTGGATCACAGTATCAAACAGCAAATAAAATATTCTTTAATTTTTAACATTAATACTTCGTTTTTGTGATATGTTATGCGGCATTTCTGTGATTGGGTTGTGTAAAACCCATTTAGCTAAACTTGAAAAGGAAACATAATGAAAAAATATCTAAAATTAACCGCACTTTTATTGGCAGGTATCAGTAATATAACTTGGGCTGATGCGGTTAATGAACTACAAATCCGCTTGAACAAAATTGATGTTTTAAGTGCGGACTATAAACAACAAGTGAGCGATGCCAAGGGGAAAGAGATCCAACAAGGTAGTGGGAAAATACAGCTCAAGCGCCCAAATTTATTTCGTATGGACAACCAAACACCACAAGAAAGTCAAATTATTGCAGATGGTAAAACCCTATGGTTCTATGATCCTTTTGTTGAACAAGCTACGGCTAATTGGGTAAAGGATGCCTTAAGTGACACACCTTTCGTCTTGCTCACCAGCAATGATCCAAGCCATTGGCAACAATATATTGTAGAACAAAAAGCAGATACTTTTATCCTCAAGCCAAAAGCGCAAAAGAGCGCTATTAAACAATTTAATATCCGTATCGAAAGTGATGGTGTATTAAAGAACTTTAGTACAGTAGAAAAAGATGGACAAAGTAATCTGTATATTTTACGCAATATTACGAATCAATCTTTAAATGATAACGTCTTTAAATTCACCTTGCCTAAAGGTGCTGAACTAGACGATCAACGTAAAAAATAATGAATTAAATTAGAGAATTGGGCGCAATAAGCGTCCATTTTTTAGCTGTTCCTATGGGGTTTTATATGTCCAATTTTTCACTTGATTTCTCTCCCTCAACATTTCAACCTTTAGCAGCAAGAGTTCGCCCACAAACCTTGGATCAATACTGTGGTCAAGAACACTTAATTGGCACAGGAAAACCTTTGCGTAAGTCCATTGAAAATGGGCACATTCACTCCATGATTTTCTGGGGACCTTCAGGAACAGGTAAAACAACGCTAGCAGAAATTATTGCCCAACACATTAATGCGCAAGTTGAGCGGATTTCGGCAGTGACGAGTGGCATAAAAGAAATTCGTGAAAGCATTGAACGAGCAAAACAAAATCGCTTAACTGGTCAACAAACTATTTTATTTGTTGATGAAGTTCATCGCTTTAATAAAAGCCAACAAGATGCTTTCCTACCTCATATTGAAGACGGCACAATCATTTTCATTGGTGCGACTACAGAAAACCCTTCTTTTGAACTCAATAGTGCATTGCTCTCTCGCGCCCGAGTTTATATTTTAAAGCCTCTCAGCAAAGCTGATATTGTGACATTGTTACAAAATGCCAGCCAAAATAAAGAACAAGGACTAGGAAAAGAGCGGTTAGTTTTTGCTGAGAATGTATTGGAAAACTTAGCAGAATATGTCAATGGCGATGCACGTTTAGCCTTAAATTGCTTGGAGCTTATGGTTGATATGGCGGAAGAAACTGAACAAGGAAAAATGATTGATCATCGCCTATTAACTGAAATATTAGGCGAGCGGCAAGCTCGTTTCGACAAACAAGGCGATAGATTTTATGATTTCATTTCCGCCCTGCATAAATCCATTCGAGGTTCTGCGCCTGATGCGGC
The DNA here is from genome assembly GCF_002015075.1 of Canicola haemoglobinophilus. Taxonomy (GTDB): domain Bacteria; phylum Pseudomonadota; class Gammaproteobacteria; order Enterobacterales; family Pasteurellaceae; genus Canicola; species Canicola haemoglobinophilus. Next base: position 175,145 of record NZ_MUXZ01000004.1, on the reverse strand, counting down.
TTTATATTGGTACGCTAGAATTATTACAGCAGGTGGCGATCCTCTCTATGTAGCCCGACGTTTATTAGCTATCGCCTCTGAAGATGTAGGCAATGCAGACCCAAGAGCAATGCAAGTAGCAATTGCGGCATGGGATTGCTTTACTCGAGTTGGTGCTGCGGAGGGGGAACGAGCTATTGCACAAGCTATTGTCTATTTAGCTGTTGCCCCTAAAAGTAATGCGGTATATGTTGCCTTTAATCAAGCGAAAAAACTGGCAAAAGAAATGCCTGATTATGATGTACCGATACATTTGCGTAATGCACCAACTCATTTAATGAAAGAATTAGGCTACGGTGCAGAATACCGCTATGCACATGATGAACCTAATGCTTATGCAGCTGGGGAAAATTATTTCCCTGTGGAACTAAAAGATACTCAATTTTATTTTCCAACAGAGCGTGGGCTAGAAATTCAGATTAAGGAAAAATTGGAACGCTTGCGTAAAATTGATGAGCAAAGTAGCCAAAAACGTTATAAATAAGAAAGTATGGGGATCAAAAGATCCCCATAAAATTAAATAAAATGAAAGATTATCTATTGGCTAAATAGCGCTCCACTGTATCCACAATTGCCTGCGTTTGCGGATCAATTTCAATATTGACCAAATCCCCAATAGCACGTTTTGCAATTAAAGTGCGGTCAATTGTTTCAGGAATTAAATTAACGCAGAATTGCTGACCTTTTACTTCTCCAATCGTCAGACTAATACCTTCAATAGCGATAAAACCTTTGGTCAACACATATTTCATTAATTCAGCTTCAGGCATCTCAAACCAAATTTGTAAGTTATTTTCTGTTTGAATACGCTCTTTAACTTCGGCAGTACAATAAACATGGCCAGATAAAACATGGCCACCAATTTCATCACCCATTTTCATTGCACGCTCAATATTGACAAAATCCCCTTCAGCTAAATTACCAAGATTGGTAATGCGCAACGTTTCTGTCATTAAATCAAAACTAATCAAATCACCATTGATTTCAGTGACCGTTAAACATACGCCATTATTTGCTACTGATGCACCAATTTCTAAATTCGCCAGTAAATCCTGTGGCATTTTCACTATCTGTGTTCTAAAATTAGCTTTCTCAACAATAGACTGAATTTGCGCTGTTCCTTGAACAATTCCTGTAAACATATAAAAGTTCTCTCTAGATAAAAAATTGTCAACATTATATCAGACTCGTTTTTTTTATGAAATTAACTCATTTTCAACAATATCATGCGGAAGCAAAAAAGTTAGTTGCCATTGCTATTCCTATTTTATTGGCACAAGTTGCGCAAAACTCCATGGGACTCGTGGATACCATCATGGCTGGACGTGTAAGTGCGGCTGATATGGCGGCAATTTCCGTAGGTGCATCAATTTGGCTCCCTTTAGTTTTATTTGGACATGGCTTATTACTTGCGCTACCTCCTACCATCTCTTATTTAAATGGTTCGGGACAACGTTCTCGCATTGCTCATCAAATACGTCAAGGACTATGGCTTGTTCTTTTCAGTAGCATTCCTCTTGATTTATTAATCTACAACAGCGACATGGTAATCCAATATATGAAAATGGATGAAAAACTCGCCAACATCACTATTGGTTACCTGCACGCAATGTTATGGGGATTACCGGGCTATTTATTATTAATTAACTTCCGTTGTTTAAGCGATGGCGTTGCAAAAACAAAGCCAGCAATGGTAATTACGTTCCTTGGTTTACTCCTTAATATTCCGCTAAATTATATTTTTATTTACGGCAAATTAGGCATACCTGCTTTTGGTGCAGTAGGCTGTGGAATTGCCACATCTATTGTGAATTGGGCAATGTGTTTAATGATGATCGGTTATAGTAAAAAAGCCAGAAATCAACGTGACTTAAAAGTCTTTGAACAAATTATCGAAATGCCTAATGGCAAAACATTAGTAAAATTGTTACGTTTAGGTTTTCCCATTGCTGTGGCAATTTGTTGTGAAGTGGCACTATTTGCCCTTGCCTCATTGTTGCTATCTCCGCTTGGAACTCAAGTGGTGGCAAGCCACCAAATTGCACTAAACACCAGTTCTTTTGTGTTTATGTTACCAATGTCTTTAGGCATGGCAGCAACTATTCTCGTGGGACAACGTTTAGGCGAAGGCGCTGTGGATAAAGCAAAACTCGTATCCTACTCTGCCCTTGGGGTCGGCTTATCTATTGCTTGCGTTACCGCACTTATTACCTTTTTCTTCCGCTACGAAATAGCCGCTATCTTTGTCAAAGATAAAGACGTAATTGCCTTAGCAAGTAGTCTGCTAATTATTGCCGCACTTTATCAATTTTCCGACACAATTCAAGTGGTTTCCGGTGGCGCACTAAGAGGATACAAAGATACTCAGGCGATTTCATACATCACCGTATTTTGCTATTGGGGTGTAGGTATGCCGCTAGGTTATTCATTATCAAGAACAGATTGGATTATTGAGAGTATTGGCGCCGCTGGATTTTGGGTATCTTTTGTCGTGAGTTTAACCATTGCAGCTACTTTATTACTTTGGCGCATGCGCAAAATTCAACAACTGCCAGCTCATGTTTTGTTAGCTAAATTGGAAAAACTTAAATAAAGTCCGATTTTTAAAATTTAACTACTTTAGAAAAAGTCTGCAAGCCAGCTGTTTTGCAAGGCTTGTAGCGCTTTTTCTAATAAATCTTGTCTAATTATCTCCGCACTTTCTCGATAATCACGAATTAAATTAGAAAATTGACGGACTTTAAGCCATTCAAAGAAGTCTGCACTTCCCTCTACATCGCGAGTTAGAAAAGATCTTTTGCTTTACGTAATTCAATAAATAGATCAAGGCTATCAGCTTGTAAAAACGGATTAATTTGTTTTTCTAATCCTAATGTGGTCGGTAAACTAGGCTTATTTTCTGCTCTCAGTTTTTTCACTTTTTCGAGCTGATTTTCCACCGCACTTTTATCCTTCGCTACAGTTAAAGCAAAAGCTAAATTGCTTAGTGTATATTCATGGGCTGGACAAATAATAGTGTCATCAGGTAAGGATTTAAATTTCTGCAAAGAACTAAACATCTGCACATAATTTCCCGTAAACACTCGTCCACAACCAGCTGAAAATAAGGCATCTCCACAAAATAAATGCCCATCAACTAAAAAACTAATATGTTGCGCTGTGTGCCCACCTGTAGCCAAAACCTCTACTTCATAGCCAGCTACAGATAATTTCCCTTCTTCAACAATTTGAGTTAATCCTTGATCAGCACATTCATCTGGCCCGTAAATTTCCACATGAGGATAAAGCTGCTTAAATTCCGCTAAGCCACCAACATGATCTTGATGATTATGGGTAATCAGCAAGGCACCAATTTCTAAGTTTTGTTGTTGTACAACTTGAGATAATCCAAGTATTTCTGGTATATCGATCACAATTACAGGCAAATTTTCTCGTTTGTACAACCAAATATAGTTATCATTAAGTGCAGGAATAGAAATGAGCATTAAAGGCCTCCACAGATCATTGAGTAAAACACAATATGAAATTCAAAGCTAAATCAGTAAAAAATTATCAACTGCCAACAAGCTGGCAGCATATTCAAAAAGGCGCCACATATTGTAGCTTAATCAATTCATTTTTTGCAGACTGGTTTCCAAAAGTGTTGGGGTATCAGTGGCTGATGATTGGTGGATTGAGTGCAGAATTGGAGCTCAATTTGCCCTTACGTCATAAAATTATTCTCATGCCAGAAATAACCCAAAATCCCGCCGCACTTTTTACCCCAAATCAAACAGAAGAAATTAGTCTAATACAAGCAGATCCATTACAACTTCCTTTTGTACAACAATCTATTAATGCTTGTGTATTAGCTAACACATTAAATTTCACGGAAAACCCTCATCAGCTACTACGAGAAATTACTAGGGTTTTAGAAGATGATGGCTATTTGTTTATCTCTCTTTTTAACCCTTACAGCCCATTGATTTTTAAACAACAATTAAACTACAAAAATCAGACCGCACTTCCTTTCCGTCAATATTTCAACTGGCGTGTTGTAGATTGGTTGGAATTATTGAATTTTGAAATCATTAAGCAAATAAATCTAGGCGAAACAAAACAGCAAGAATATTTTGCTCCTTTAACTTTAATTGTGGCACAAAAACGAACCTATCCTTTTCCTTTGCAAAGAGCAAAAAATAACATTATTCCTTATCGTCCATTTCAATTTGCAGAAGCGAATATAGAGAGCTCGACATGAAAATGATTGATATAAAAATCTAACAGGGATTTTTTACCAACCTCATAAAATCTTCAACATACTCATTAGCTGGATTTGTTAATAACTCTTGTGGTGTACCTGTTTGAATAAGTTCGCCTGCATTAAGAATCGCAATTTGTTTACCTAAATTAATTGCTTCATCAATATCATGAGTAATAAAAACAATACACTTGTTGAGCTTTTGCTGTAACTTCAAAACAAGTTCTTGTAATTTAATGCGATTGATCGGATCTAGTGCGGAAAAAGGCTCATCCATTAAAATGATATCGGTATTCGCAGCAATAGCTCTAGCAAGCCCCACTCGCTGACGCATTCCACCAGAGAGTTGATCAGGACAGCTATTTTCATAGCCAGCAAGCCCAACTTCATTTAACCAAAACTTTGCTTGTTCCAACCGCTCTTTTGAAGAGACATTTTTTACTTTTAAAGCATAAGAGACATTTTGCACGACATTCATATGAGGAAATAAGCCAAAATGTTGAAATACCATACTAATTTTTTGTTGGCGAAATTCCCTTAACCCATTTTGATCCAACGACATTACATTGGTTTCTCCTACCCAAATATCCCCACAACTTGGCTCAATCAAGCGATTAATGTGACGAATTAAGGTTGATTTTCCAGAACCCGATAAACCAATAATGCAAAAAATGCCACTCCCTTCTATCTCCAAATTGATGTTACGCAAGCCAACTTGGCAGCCTGTCTGTTGAAAAATTTCACTACTAGAAACATTCTGTTTAAGCAGTTTCAATGCCTTATCACATTGTTTTCCATAGACCTTACTGACATTTTGAAACTTAATTTGTGCCATATCTATCCTACTTAATTTCTGCCTTTACCATAAGCCTGAGTAATGCGATCAATAATAATTGCCAAGATAACAATCGCTGTCCCTGCTTCAACACCTTGTCCAATATTTAAAGTTTGAATGGCTTGTAATACATATTCTCCAAGCCCTTTTGCACCAATCATTGAAGCAACAACAACCATACCTAAAGACATCATAATAGCCTGATTGATACCTGCCATAATGCTAGGTTTTGCCTGAGGTAAAAGTACCCAAATCAGCATTTGTCTATTTGTTGTACCAAAGGAGCGAGCCGCTTCAATAATTTGTGGATTTACCTGACGGATACCCAAGGCAGTCAATCGGATAAGGGGAGCTGTGGCATAAATTACTGTGGCAAACAGTGCTGGGACTTTTCCGATACCAAATAACATCAACACTGGAATGAGATAGACAAAACTCGGCATAGTTTGAATCACATCTAAAACTGGTTGTAATAGGCGATGTAATCTAGAACTACAAGCCATTAAAATACCAAGGAGAATACCCAACAAAATAATAAAACTGGCAGAGACCATCAATAAAGCTAACGTTTGCATCAAGGGAATCCAAAGCCCCAAAGCGCCAATAAAATAGAAACCAAAACCGCAAGCAAAAGCAAACCACCATTTTCTTGTGGAATGCCAACCTAGCAAAAATACGCTAAGTAAAATAACCCAAGAAGGCAGTTGTTGTAATACCTTTTCTAAAGGAATAAGTAACCAATCTAAGATATTTTGGCTGACAAAACGGAATTTATCGCCATGCTGTTGCACCGTATTCGCTAAGGATTGATTGAGTTCTTCTGAAAAAGACCAACTTTGGAAAAAAGAGCGGTTTGAATTTTGTTCAGTTTGTAACGCCTTAGCTAAATTTTGAGAGGCACTATCTGAAAGCCATTTTTGCCATATTTCTGGAAATTGTTGCAGAAATAAACGTGCTTGTGTTTCCCCATTACGTTTATTTTCTGTCATCTCTAAGATAGCCTGATTTTTTACTTAATAAAGCAATTAAATCAGGATATTGCTCGGTAAATTCCGTCGAAACAGAGAAAGCCAAAGTAGAGCTAGGAAAACCGCTTACACAAGAGGTTGAATTTTCTCTTTGTAATAAATGTTGCCAACATTGTGGATCAAATTCGGGGAATTGGATTTCAGCAAATTTATACTTCGCCATTAAACCCGTTGGTTGCCAGTAATAAAAAAGAATCGGCTTTTTCTGTTCATAGGCAGAGGAAATTTCCGCATCTAAAGCCGCCCCTGTCCCCGGCAAAACATTATTGAACTGTTTGGCTAACCCTGTATTTTTTAACAAATTACGGTTAAATATTTCACAACTCCAACCCGTTGGGCAATTTAGAAAGCGTGCTTTTGTTGGATTTTCAGGATCTTGGAAAAGGTATGAAAAACGAGATAAATCGGCTAACTTCGTTAATTCGGGATATTTTTGCTGTAAATAATCGGGAATATACCAACCTTGTGTTGCTCCGCCTTTTAAAATATCCCCCACAATTTTGACTTTATTTTCAGATAATCCTTTTTCAATAATTGGCGAACGACCTACCCATTGTTCTGTAATAATTTGAATATCATTTTGCGTTAAAGCATTTTCTAAAGCATTCACTGCACCCGGCACTGTTTCCACATTACATTGGTAGCCATGTTGCAAAATCAACTTAACAAGTGCGGTAGAAAATTGCCCACTTTCCCAATCTAACGCACCAATTTTAATCGGAGAATTAACATTGCAAGCATAGGAAAAGGTGCTGGCAAATAAGAAAAGTAAACCAATTAAAGATTTAAAATATCCCATATTATCTCCAATAAAATTGTATTAATTCCCCAAATTTCTCTGCAACTTATTTACTTACAGGAAAAAACAAGCTCAAAGGCTGACGTTTAATAATTTGCCAAAAAGCCTGCAGGATATTATACCAACTATCAATTTCTGTTCCTCTGGAGCGTAACGCCACGAACAAGGTTAGCGAAAAACTGACGGCAAGATTGACTATTCCTATTAATAATACAAATGCCAGACTTTGTAAGAAAATTGTAGTTCCAATGGAGCCACTAATAGCGGCATAGCCTACATTTGCTGAAGAAAAGGCAATATGGCGAATATCAAGCGGTAAATTTAGCACATAGCCGATGACACCAGTTAAGCCTAACAGCATACCAAAACACATATTCCCCATAATTGAGCCGTAGTTATCATGGAAATATTCTGCAAATGCCACTCTCATTTTCTTCGGCATCATTTTCTTTAATAAAGGATGTTCAGCTAGTCGCATTCTCATATTCAAATAATTACAGCGGTTATCAAAAAATCCTGAAATGATACCAGCACAAAATAACCAAACACCAGCAATTGCAGCGAACCACAAAGTTCCACCAAAAGGATTGACCCCTTGTAATTGATAATCGACTTCCTGTGCTGATAATAAAGGTTCTGCAAAATAATATTCGTAACCAAAAGCAACCGCACTTGCGACTAAAATAGCAGTGGAAATATTGCCAAAAACTGCTGCAGTTTGAGAACGAATTACGTCAACCAAAAGTTGCGCGAGCTTTATATCCACTGCTCTACCTTGTGGATTTTTTTCTACGGCTTCGGCAAAACGAGCCGCCGTCATGGCTGGTTGTTTAGTGGCTACAGTAAAATGCAACATAAAAATTAAGGTAAAGCCTAAGCCATAATTCAGCCCTTCAAGAACACCTTTCCAGATTTTGTCTTCAACGACTGTGCCTAAGTAAATTTTGAGTAATGCCATTAAAGCAATTAAAACACCACCACCAGCCGCTGAATAAAACATCGCAAAATATTCTTTCTTCGATTGGGCAATATAATGTTCACCGTGATCACTTGCACTTTGCGTAATGCTACGAGAAAGCATACTGACACTTTGTTTCCACAAACGGCTAATACTATGTTGGTCCGCTGAAGATTTCGCAAGATCACCGATCAACATTAAAACTCTACGAGGTAAAAAACGATTTGCACCAAATACATTCATTAAGACAGAAAGGCGTTCAAGGGTTTGAGATAAACGCTCCAATAAATAAGAAACATTTAAGGAGGATCCTTGCGTTGCACCTTTCTTTTGTAGTCGTTCGATTAAAGACTGACTTTGTTCAAACATCACTTGTAAATGCGCATCATCAAAGCTTTTGCCCTCAGTATGAGCATCAATCCATAAATCCACTTCTTTTTGTAAAGCCACAAAAGGACTATCCGCACTTAATAAACTCGGATCAAGTCGCATCAAATCAGGGTCCATATCCTCTGAAGCAATCCAAATTGAAAGCATTTTAATCGCAAAAAAGCCTTCATGGCGCACATAATTATGCACCCGTTCTCTTTGTTGAGGGGTAACCTGACAATATAATAATCGAAATAATTTCTCCCATTTTTCAAGAGAAACTTCCTGTATCCATTTACTGTCATTTTTGTCTTTAAACAAGAGAAAAAATATATCACGCAAATCGCTACTATCTCTAAAAGCAGGATTAATTTTTTCGTATAAGCGATTTTTCATTTCTCGTCCAAAACCATCACGACTTAGAATACCTTGCGTAATGAAAAGTGGATACAGTCGCATTGTACAGATCCAATGACAAAGTTCAGAAGCAAAGTTTTCCGCTAATGCCTGATCTTGTTGCAAGACTTCCATAAGGTAAGAAAAATTATTCAAGACATTATCAGGATCTTGTCTGAACTTCTCACAAATATCATTCAATAGTCCAAACATATCTTGCTCTGACAGTTTTTGTGCTATCAATTCATTTAGATTATTTGATTTTAATATTGCCAAAATAGCTCCTCATTCTTTCCTAGAATAAAAATAAAAACTTGCGGATTATCGCATATAAGGCTAACAAAAATCAGTAAAAGTGCGGTACAATTTGCAAGTTTTTTCTCTTATAACTTAGGGAACCTAGCTTATGAATTATCAAAAATATATTCCTGATGAGTTTACCATGTGTCAATTTGGCAAAAAGCTCATGCAGACGATTACCCAAATTAAAAGTGAAAAAGGGATAACTGTTTATTTACAAGGGGATTTAGGCGCGGGAAAAACGACATTAAGCCGAGGTATGATCCAAGGTCTCGGTCATGCTGGCAATGTTAAAAGCCCCACTTATACCTTGGTGGAAGAATATCATCTTACGGAAAAAGATATTTATCATTTTGATCTCTATCGTCTTAGTGATCCAGAAGAATTAGAGTTTATGGGTATTCGTGATTATTTTAATGCCAGATCTATTTGCTTAATCGAATGGGCAGAAAAAGGACAAGGAATACTCCCTGAACCAGACCTCATTATTCACATTAACTATTTTGATGATGCGCGTAATATTGAGTTACAGCCAATATCAGAAAAAGGGCATCTAATCATTAAACAATTAACTTAATTAACTCAACCAATGAATTACTTACAACGCTTTATTTCAGTTATTTTAGCGCTTTTTGCTTTTTCTCATGCTTTTGCTAATGTATGGACTATTGCCATAGACCCAGGTCACGGCGGTAAGGACCCTGGTGCTATTGGGCGTAACCTTAATATTTATGAAAAAAACGTTACCCTTTCTATTGCTCGTGAGCTAAAAAAACTATTAGATAAGGATCCTAACTTCCGAGCAGTGCTTACTCGTAAAGGCGATTATTATATTTCGGTTCCACAGCGTTCTGAAATCGCACGTAAACATAAAGCAAACTACCTTGTATCAATTCATGCTGATTCCTCTGTATCAACTTTATTACGTGGCGCATCCGTTTGGGTTCTATCCAATCGCCGTGCCAATAGCGAAATGGGTCAGTGGTTAGAAGATCATGAAAAACGTTCTGAATTATTAGGTGGTGCGGGTAATGTATTAGCCTCACACAAAGAAAAATACCTCGATCAAACTGTATTAGATCTCCAATTTGGACATAGCCAGCGAGCTGGTTACGAGCTAGGTTCTATTGTTCTACGTCATTTTGCTCGTATTGCAACTTTAAGCCGTAACACACCTCAACACGCCAGTTTAGGTGTCTTACGTTCCCCTGATATTCCTTCCATTTTGGTTGAAACAGGTTTTCTTTCCAATGTAGAAGAAGAAAAAAAATTAAACACATTGGCTTATCGTAAGCAACTAGCAAAAGTCATTTATGAAAGTTTAGTGGAATATCGTAACCGCAATTTTAAAGCGGAATTCAGTTCTATTAAGGAAAATCATCAACCGAAACAAAATAAAAGTGCGGTTGATAAAACGGAAGAAATTCAAATCAAAGATAGTGGCATTCGTCATAAAGTAAAATCTGGCGAAAGTTTAGGTGGATTAGCTGCCAAATATAAAGTAAAAACAAAGGATATTATCAGCTTAAATAAGCTTAAACGTAATGAGCTTTGGATTGGTGAAACAATAAAAATTCCTGAAAATAGTAAAAATAGCGTTCAGGAAAAACCTCAGAATTCAATCAAAGAAAAAACGACTAGCAAAAATAAAACTGAGCCTAAAGATAAATCAGTTGCCCCTGTTAAAAATAAAGAAAAAACTGAGGATAAATCGAAGAAATTCCATATAGTACAAAAAAATCAAACACTCTATGCAATTTCACGTGAATACAATATTCCTGTGAGCACCTTGCTCAAACTCAACCCGAAATTAAAAGAAGGTAAAGTGCAAACAGGACAAAAAATTAGGCTACATGACTAAGGATCAGCAAACTTATGGCAATTAAAATTCTTCCTCCGCAACTGGCTAACCAAATAGCTGCTGGCGAAGTGGTAGAACGCCCCGCGTCCGTCGTCAAAGAGCTGGTTGAAAATAGCTTAGATGCAGGCGCAACTCGTATTCAAATTGAGATAGAAAATGGCGGTGCCAGCTTAATCCGCATTCGAGATAATGGCATTGGAATTGCCAAAGATGAACTCAGTTTAGCCTTGGCTCGCCATGCCACAAGTAAAATTGCCAGCCTTGAAGATCTGGAAATGATTTTAAGTTTAGGCTTTCGTGGCGAAGCACTGGCAAGTATAAGCTCCGTTTCTCGCTTAACCTTAACCTCTCGAACAGAGCAACAAAATGAGGCTTGGCAAGTTTATGCACAAGGGCGAGATATGGAAACGACCATTACGCCAGCCTCACATCCTGTTGGCACAACAGTTGAAGTGGCAAATTTATTTTTTAATACGCCAGCTAGACGCAAATTTCTGCGTACCGACAAAACCGAATTTGCACATATTGATGAAGTCATTCGCCGTATTGCTTTGGCTAAACCACAAGTTGCTTTTACTTTGAGTCATAACAATAAACTTGTACGCCAATATAAAAGTGCGGTCACAGATGAGCAAAAAATTAAACGCATCGCCGCGATTTGTGGTCAAGATTTTGTGCAAAATGCCCTACATATAGATTGGAAACATGATGAGCTACATCTTTCTGGGTGGATAGCGCAACCACAATTTACGCGTAGCCAAAACGACCTTAGTTACAGTTATATCAATGGCAGAATGGTACGCGATAAAGTAGTTACTCATGCTATTCGTCAAGCCTATGCTGAATATCTTAACAATGAGCAATACCCAGCTTTTGTCTTATTTATTGATCTCAATCCAAACGAAGTGGATGTAAACGTACACCCAACAAAACATGAGGTTCGCTTTCATCAAGCTCGCCTTATTCATGATTTTATTTATCAAGGCATTGCCGATGCCTTAAGTTCTGAGCAGAAAAATATTCCGATGAATAATGATACTGCTTGTCTCGAAGTTGCAGAACCACAAGGAATATGGCGTTCATCAACAAGCCAACAAGTAAATCGTGCCGCAGCAGGTGAAAATATTTTTACCCAACAATACCGAGAGAGTGAAAAATCCTCTCAATTTAAACCGCACTTTAGCTCAAATTACAATACAGTTGCACCAAATTACCCCAAAACAACGCCAAGCAAGACGGAGCAAAAGATCTATGGGGAATTGTTAAGTACAAATGAAGAAAAAACAGCAACGTCCTCTGTAACAATAAATCAATTTATGCACAATCTGGCTAATACGCTCAGTGAACAAAAAAATGTTTTACATGCACTTGCGTTGATAAAAAACAAAGCCTTGTTATTACAACAAAATCAGCAACATTTTTTACTTTCTATTAAGGCATTACAGCATCTCAATGTCAGCTTGCAATTACAACAAGATAGCGTTGCACAGCAAGCCTTGCTGATCCCAATTTTATTGCGTTTAAATGAACAACAATATAAATCTTGGCAACAACAAGCGCCTTTTTTTCAACAAATAGGTTTCGAGTTCACTGAAAATGCCACGCAACATCGAATAACCTTAAATCGTTTACCTCATTGCTTGCGTACACAAAACATACAAAAGTTAGTGTTAAGCTTATTAGAACAAACTCATGAAAAATATGAGCTATTTTTTACTGCACTTTGCGCCCAATTAGAATTTCAATCGCTTAGTACATTTTCCGATGCAGTGACGTTGCTCACAGAAACAGAGCAACGACTTTCAAGCAAAAACCAAACCGCACTCCAATCGCTTTTAGTGGAAATAGATTGGCAACAATATTTAGATAAATTGCAATGAACAAAAAACCAACGGCTATTTTTTTAATGGGGCCAACGGCCTCTGGCAAAACTGATCTCGCTATCCAATTACGCCAAGAACTTCCTGTGGAAGTGATTAGTGTTGATTCAGCGCTTATTTATAAAGGCATGGATATTGGCACAGCTAAACCTAATGCGCAAGAATTGGCTTTAGCGCCTCATCGTCTGATCGATATTAAAGATCCAAGTGAAAGCTACTCTGCCGCAGAATTTCGTCATGATGCATTACGAGAAATGGCTGAAATTACTCAACAAGGTAAAATCCCTCTGCTTGTGGGCGGCACCATGTTGTATTACAAAGCCTTATTAGAAGGGCTTTCCCCTTTGCCTTCAGCTGATGAAAAAGTGCGGTTGGAAATAGAGCAAAAAGCAGCACAAATCGGTTGGGCTGAATTACATAAAGAATTAGCCAAGATTGACCCTATTTCAGCTCAGCGCATTAATCCCAATGATAGCCAACGCATTAATCGAGCCTTGGAGGTTTTCTATTTGACAGGACAATCATTGACTGAATTAACTGCACAAAAAGGCGAGGAAATTCCTTACAATATTCTACAATTCGCTATTGCGCCACAAGATAGAGCCATTTTGCATCAACGTATTGAACAGCGTTTCCACAAAATGATTGAGCAAGGCTTTCAACAAGAAGTGGAAAAACTGTATCAGCGTACCGATTTACATCCAGATCTACCCTCTATTCGCTGTGTGGGTTATCGACAAATGTGGGAGCATTTGCGTGGCGATTATGATAAAGAAGAGATGATTTTTCGCGGAATTTGTGCCACAAGACAATTAGCCAAACGCCAAATTACTTGGTTGCGAGGTTGGAAATCACCAATTGAATGGCTGGATAGTTTAAATCCTAAGGAAGCCAAAGCAAAAATTTTGCAAGTATTTTCTGGATAAAAAACATAAAGATAACCGACGCAAACGTTTAAATAATTAGACATAAAAACAAATAATTGCTATATTGACGAGCGGAGAAAGTGTGTTATCTCCAATCTATCCCCTATAATTAATATAAGAAGGAAAGTAAAATGGCAAAAGGACAATCATTACAAGATCCTTATTTAAACGCTTTACGTCGTGAGCGTATTCCTGTATCAATCTACTTAGTTAATGGTATTAAACTTCAAGGTCAAATCGAGTCTTTTGACCAATTTGTAATTTTATTAAAAAATACAGTTAACCAAATGGTTTATAAACACGCTATTTCAACTGTTGTTCCAGCGCGTTCAGTTTCTCATCACAATAATACTCAGCATCACCACAATGCGCATGCACAAGAAACACAAGTAGAAGCAGTTGCTGAAACATCTGCTGAATAACCTTGAATACACATAAAAACTCTGAAATACAAACTGTAGAAATACAAACAAAAAGTGCGGTGGATTTAACACAAAATCCTACCGCACTTTCTTCTAGCTCAAATTCTCCCCTGCCAGATAGCGCAATTGTTGTTCATACATTTTTCTCGCAAAATAAAAACCTTGAAGATTTACAAGAATTCCAACTTCTAGCTAAATCTGCCAACGTAGAAATTCTTTCAGTGATTACTACTTCACGCACTACGCCACAAGCAAAATATTTTGTTGGACAAGGAAAAGCGGAAGAAATAGCTCAGGCTGTTGAACAACTCAATGCGGATATTGTTTTAGTTAACCATAGCTTAACCCCTGCACAAACTCGTAATTTAGAAAGTATCTGCAAATGTCGTGTAGTCGATAGAACAGGCTTGATTTTAGATATTTTTGCGCAAAGAGCACGTTCACATGAAGGGAAATTACAAGTTGAATTAGCGCAACTGAAACATCTCGCAACTCGTCTTGTTCGCCGTAAAACAGGTTTAGATCAACAAAAAGGTACGGTGGGATTGCGTGGACCTGGCGAAACACAATTAGAAACAGATCGCCGTTTAATTAAAGTACGCATTGCTCAATTACAAAATCGCTTGGAAAAAGTAGCAAAACAGCGCAATCAAAATCGCCAAACTCGACAAAAAGCGGATATTCCAACCATTTCTCTAGTAGGCTATACCAATGCTGGAAAATCCACTTTATTTAATACCCTCACACAAGCGAATGTGTATGCAGCAGATCAGCTTTTTGCAACCTTGGATCCCACTTTAAGACGCCTACAAATTCAAGATGTGGGAACCTGTGTGCTTGCGGATACCGTTGGATTTATTCGTGAACTACCCCATGATCTTGTATCTGCCTTTAAATCCACGTTACAAGAAACCACTGAGGCAAGTTTATTACTTCATGTAATTGATGCTGCCGATAGCCGTAAATTAGAAAATATCTTGGCTGTAAATGAAGTTTTAACTGAAATTAAGGCGAACCAAGTCCCAACGCTTTTAATTTATAACAAAATCGATCAGCTGGAAAATGTCCAACCCCATATTGAAGTTGATGAAGAAAATAAACCCATTGCAGTTTATCTTTCAGCCCAACTCAATCAAGGATTAGATTTGCTATTTGAGGCAATTCGACAAAGATTAAGCCATGAAATTCTACATTTAGAAATAAAACTTGAAGCTCAGCAAGGAAAAATTCGTCATCATCTTTATCAACTGAACTGTGTTCAACAAGAACAAATCAGTGAGCAAGGCGAGTTTTTACTCAATATTCACATAGATAAAATTGGATGGTTGAAATTAAGTAAGCAATTTCCACTACTACAATCTTTCTATCAATCCCCAAAAACTGACGAAATATAGACCGCACTTTTGCTTATTTAGCAATACCATATTGCTTTAATTTGTTGGCAATAGCAGTGTGTGAAACCCCTAAGCGAGCTGCTAATTTTCTGGTACTTGGATATTGCTCATAAAATTTTTGCAATACCATAGCCTCAAATTTATTCATTATTTGCTCTAAAGTTTCATTCGCAAATTGTTCCACGCTCACTGGTAAAATTTCTTGCGCTAATAAATTCAAATCAGCAATGGATAATTCATTATTTTTGGCTAACGAACAAGCACGATACAAGGCGTTATACAGCTCACGCACATTACCAGCCCAAGTATAATTGGTTAAATATTGGATAAATTGCTCATTAAAGTGCGGTACTAAAATAGAGAGTTTTTCACTAATTTGACGGATAAAAATTTCTGTAAGAGGTGCTATATCTTCCGTTCTTTCACGCAATGGCGGAATAGTTAAACTGAGTACATTCAGGCGATGAAATAAGTCTTCACGCATTTTCCCTTGCTCCACATAGTTCTGAAGTGGAATTTGCGAGGTACAAATCATGCGCACATTAGCATAATGCTCTTTCTCTTCACCCACACGGCGAAAGGTACCATCGTTCAAAAAGCGCAACAGTTTTGCTTGTAGCTCTAAAGACAATTCTGCCACGCTATCTAATAAAACCGTACCGCCATTAGCATATTCAAAAAAACCGAGGGTTTCATTGCCTTTATCGAAACGCCCAAACATCTCACTTTCCGCATCTTCCGTAGGTAAACCTGCACAGTTTATAGCGATAAATGGTTTATTCTGGCGAGCGCTCGCATTATGACTTGCCTTTGCAATCAAATCCTTTCCTGTCCCAGTTTCCCCTTGAATAAGTAAGGGTGCATCAAGTCCAGCAAAAGCCTTTGCTGTTTCAATTAACGCCTGCATTTTGGTACTTTTACATACAATATCATCAAAAGAAATCAGCTTTGTCATAAGTTGCTCCAGTCAAAATAAGTTGAGCTAGTATTCTAAACTGAGCACAAAAAATGTAAAGAAAAATGAACACCTAGAATAAAAATTTACAGCTTTTATAAAAATATTCTCAGAACACTTATTTTTTATTTCTGACCGCTCTTTTATACGACACAATCTGTCGTAATACTTTTTATATTTCATCTTGTTAGAACAAGAGGAGGATATATGAAAAACGATTTAGATTATGCCATTTCACTCATTCGCCAAGCGGACAGCATTTTAATTACCGCAGGGGCGGGAATGAGTGTAGATTCTGGTTTGCCTGATTTTAGAAGCTCAGGCGGTTTTTGGAATGCCTATCCTCCACTACAAAAAACAGGCTTAAACTTCGCCCAGACTGCCACACCACAGGTTTATCAAGATTATCCCGATATTGCCTACTGGTTCTTTGGACATCGCCTAAATCAATATCGCAATGCCATACCGCACGAAGGCTACCAAATTTTAAAACGTTGGGGAGAAGCCAAGCCAAACGGATACTTTGTTTTCACCAGTAACGTTGATGGGCAATTTCAAAAAGCAGGGTTTGATCATAAACGCATTTGCGAAATTCATGGCACTTTGCACCGCTTGCAATGTATGAAAAATTGTAAAGGACTGACTTGGTCGTCCGATGAATTTATGCCAATCACCGATGATGAACAGTGTAAATTATTGAGTGACCCGCCACGCTGTCATTACTGTAATAGCTTGGCTCGCCAAAATGTATTGATGTTTAATGATTACGATTTTGCAAATGCCCGATACCTTATACAGAAAACGCATTTACAAAGCTGGCTGGCGAGAGTAAATAACCTTGTGGTGATTGAACTTGGTGCAGGTAAAGCCGTACCAACGGTGCGAAACTTTTCGGAACGCACAGCAAAGCAGAAAAAAGCGGGCTTTATTCGTATCAATAACAAAGAAGCAGGAGTGCCTAAAATGCACTTTTTAAGCCTTGAAATGAACATTTTAAACGCTCTGAAAATGCTCGATGAACGCTTAATATTGGCGGAATTTGATGAATGGATTGAAAGCAACGAACATTATCGGCGAGTTTTCCCCGAAGTGCTTACCGCTTTAACAGACAATCCCGAACGCTCAATTTCATCTTTACAACGCCAATTCTCACTCGGTTTCAATTCTGCGATCCGAATGCGAGAAATGGCAACATTAAAACTCAGTCATTTGCCAAAAAATTCGCAAAATGAACCTCTTGTAACGGAGGAAAAATGAAAATCTATTTTCAAACAGCTGTAATTAAAGCCATATTGCAACAACATGAAAGCCAAGCTCAAGGCTTAAAAGCGAGTTTTAAAGGGAGAACTGTTGAAATTCGCTCAGAGTATTGGGATCCCTGCTTAACGCTTATTTTTACCCAACATAGGCACAACCATTTTGAAGGCTATTACTGGTGTGAAAAGCAGGAAAATGGCGAAATAGTCTTTGATATGCCGATCAATATTGATGTGAAAATCGGCAAAAAATCAGGCAAGTACTACGATTGGTGTCAGCATTATGGCTTTAAACAAGGGCAAACGACCTTATTTGATCACCCAGAAGATCTGCTAGAACAAGCGATGTTCCAATATTTATGCCAACCGATTGAACAAGGCAAAACCCTTTGCCCGATTAAATGGTACACAAAAGGAGGAATGTCTGCAGAGTTTCAAATTTGCCCTAAATACCAACTTACATAAAATAAAATTCAAATAAATAATCCTGAATCAGTGAATTTATATCAACAAAATAAGAAGGAAAACTAAAATGACAACGAATAACTTACCTAAAATTGTCGTGCTAACAGGAGCGGGCATTTCCGCAGAGTCTGGTATTCGCACTTTTCGTGCTTCCGATGGCTTATGGGAAAATCACTCCATTGAAGATGTAGCAACACCAGAAGGCTTTCTGCGTAATCCAGAGCTTGTGCAGCAGTTCTATAACGAACGCCGAAGACAGCTGCTATCCCCCGAAATTAAACCAAATGCAGCACATATTGCCCTGGCTAAATTAGAAGAAAAGTTCGGTGATAATCTACTGTTAGTGACGCAAAATGTCGATAACTTACACGAACGTGCTGGCTCTAAAAACATTATCCATATGCATGGCGAATTGCTCAAAGTGCGGTGTGTTTTTAAGGATACAGTTTACGATTGGGATAAAGATATTACTTATAAAGATCGCTGTACTTGCTGTTCACAGCCAAGAAAACTTCGCCCGCATATCGTTTGGTTTGGTGAAATTCCTTTTGAAATGGAGCGAATTTATGATGCCCTAAGTGAGTGCGATTATTTTATTTCCATTGGCACATCGGGAAATGTTTATCCCGCTGCAGGTTTTGTACAAGAAGCCAACCGAGCTGGTGCACAAACCATTGAATTAAATCTTGAACCTAGCTTAACGGGATCGGCATTTAAATCATCACGCTATGGCAAAGCCACCGAAATTGTGCCGAAGTTTGTTGAAGAGCTATTGCAAAATGTTTGAGATTTAAATTAAGCATAGTTTTTAATAACAATAATAAACGAAAAGAGCAGATAAAATGAATAATTGGCATATTACCTTCTGCCAACAAATAGGTAGCAATAAAAAGCATAATCAAGATGCACTTTTTAATGGCGAGCAAGCTTTTCAATATAAATTGAAAAAAGCAGAAACCATTTGTTTGGCAAAAGATCCTATTATTTTAGGAATTGCAGACGGTATTTCCAGTAGTCCTCAATCACAGCTTGCTAGCCGATTTGTGATGGAGCAGTTAGCTCAGTGCCAAAACCTTAACACTCAATGGCTTAGAAAGGTTCAACAGCAATTATCACAAACACTGGCAAGCCGTTATTTAGGTGCTTCCACCACCTTTGTTGGTGCAGAAATATCTACTTCAGGAAAAGGTAAAATCCTCAATGTTGGCGACAGCCGAGCCTATAAAATTACTACCACAGGCGAATGGTTACAACTCAGTTTTGACCATACTTTATTTAACGAAATGCAAGCTCAACAACTTGCTCAAAGCGAAATTGAATATGCCAGTATTTATCATATTTTGTCTGATTATTTAGTGGCAGATGATACGGATAGCGATTTCAAAATTTATTCCGCTGAATTTCAATTACAACAGGGTGAAAATTTATTGCTCTGTTCCGACGGCTTAACCAATTATATTTCCGAACAACAACGCAAGCTCATTTGGCAAAAATACCCCACCAATAAACAGCGTTTAACTGTTTGCAGAAAATTGCTCAAAAAGCACCGCTCTTATGATGATTTTTCAGTGGTGGTTTGTGAGCTTGTTTAGATTTATGGAAAGATTATAATCTTGCCTTCAATCATAAGGAGAAAAAATGACAGAATTATCAGCAGAAATAACCAACGTTGAGGATATTTTAAAGGAAAATTTAGCTATCCCTGAATATCAACGTGCATATAAATGGACTCAGCGTAATGTTCAGCAATTACTTGATGATCTTTGGTTTCATTTCAATTATAAACCAAATTATCGGATAGGTGCTGTTGTATTACATGAAGATGAAGAAAATAAACTTAATATTGTTGATGGTCAGCAGCGTATTATTACATTATCTTTAATATTATTTAATTTAGAAAAAGAAATAAAAACAGATAAAAAGTTAATGTCTAACGGTATTTTAGTCAGGTTGACATTAAGGCACCAAATTAGTATTGATAATATTAAAAATAATAATGAAGTTATTAAAAACTTTATTCAAGATATTTCGCCTGAGAAAAAGTCAGATTTTTATAATTATATTTTAAAATGTGAAATGGTAAGAATCTGTCTAAAAGACATAGATAAAGCTTTCCAATTTTTTGATGCACAAAATGCAAGGGGAAAATCTCTTGCACCTTATGATTTATTAAAAGCCTATCATTTAAGAGAGTTTGAGCCAGATAATCCAAATGTTCTTCAGTCTGTTGAAAATTGGGAAAATGCGGTTGATACTCAAAAAGGAGCGAATTTAAATAAAGTTATTAGTCAAACGTTATTTAGATTAAGACGCTGGGATAAATTGAGAGGAGCAGAATATTTTGAAAATGAAGATATTGTGGATTTTAAAGGTGTGAGTCAATCTTGTCATTATCCTTATGTTAGACAGGCTCTAGCAGGAAATGCAATGCATCTAAGCTATAAACTAAATCCATTTATGTTTAGTGAAAAATTTGCTCAACCTATTTTTCAAACAAATCAAGTCATTATCAATGGGCAATCTTTCTTTGAATATATTGAACATTATCGTAAATCCCACGATTTTTTATTTCATGCTGAAAAAGGCTATTTAAACAGAGTATATTTTGGGTCAGAAGAAAAAAGTTTATTAGCTTTTTTAAATAGTTATCATGGAAATTGGCGCGTTGGTGATCAATATGTGAGAAACCTATTTGAATGTGTACTACTTCGTTATTATGATAAATTTGGATTAGATGAAATAGAAAGAGCAATTACACTCTGTTTTAGATGGGCATATCGAATCAGACTAATAAAAACAAGGGTATTTTTTAGTACTGTTGAAAATGAAGCAAATAGTATAAATGGATTATTGTTTCATATTAACAATTCAATTACACCAAAAGATGTTTTCTGCTTTTCTATACCAAAATATAAAGTGGAGTTTCAAGCACAAGATTTGGTTGACTTAGAAAAATTAGAAGTAGATCAAAAATAGGAAGATAAAAATGAGTAATCAAATAGAAAAACTTAAGATCAATGATTTGGCAATTTCTGGAAGTTATATAGTACCCATTTATCAACGTAATTATGCTTGGGGAGATACTGAAATAAATTTGTTATTAGATGATATTCTTTATGCATTTAAAAAGAATAAGGCAAATAAAAAGAATAAGGCAAAATATTATATTGGTAGTTTAGTCGTTTTTAAACGAGATAATAATTTTGAGGTCATTGATGGTCAACAGCGTCTTACTACCTTAAGTATTTTGTTAAGTTCTTTAGAAAATAAAAGAAATATTAATCTATCCTTTCAACATAGGGAGGCATCTAATAACAGCCTTAAAAAAATAGAAGACGTTATTCAATCCCCTAGAATTGAAGAAGGCTTTGAAATAATAGGAAGAAAATTAGCAGGAATTAAGAAAATATTAGGAATTAATTATTCAGAGTTTGAAGATTTTATACTAGAAAACGTCATTATTCTACGCACAGAGGTTCCTGAGCATACAGATCTTAATCATTATTTTGAAATTATGAACAGCCGAGGTGAGCAACTTGAGAAACATGAAGTTGTAAAAGCAAGGCTAATGGATTTACTTGAAAAATCAGATAGTAATGAACAAAAAGCATTTTCAATGATTTGGAATGCTTGTTCAAATATGGATTTTTATGCTTTGAAAGGATTTCCTTATTCTTCTAAAAAAGAAGAGTCTTTAAGAACAAAATTATTTGGTGACGATTGTAATGGTACACTTTTCTCAATGAAATTTGATGATTTAAAATCTCATTTTGAAAGCTCAACTAGCTCTAAAAATATAGCTAGTTTGAAAGATATATTAGCGGGAAATAACCAATCAGAAAATTTATATAATGATGAAAATTTTTCAAAAGAAGAAAAAACAGATGCAAAATTCAATTCAATAATTGATTTTCCTAATTTCTTGATGCATGTGCTCAGAATTTATTTGAAAAATAAAGAGCTCCCATTAAATGATAAAGAGCTAATTACGCAGTTCGAGAAAATAACTACCTCAGATCAAGCCAAAGAATTTATTATGGTTCTTTTACGTACGAGATTGTTATTTGATCGATATATCATTAAATCAAAACCTGATATTGAAGATGGCTGGAGTTTGAAAGGGTTAAAAAACTACTCAACTTATTTTAAAGAAGTAGATACCTTTGGAAATGCTTGGGAAAAGCCATCTTCTTCAGAAGAAGATGATAATAAAGCAGATGCAAATGACCAATATAAAAAAATAAACCAAGAGAAAATTATAAAACTTCTTTCAATGTTCCATGTTTCTTTTAGACAACGGATCTATAAAGAATGGTTATATGATGTACTTGAATGGCTTTATGCTAAAAATGAAGATAAATATAGTATCAATGCAAGTAGTTATATTTCTTTCTTAGAAAAGCTAGCTAATAAATATTATTGCGATGGCAGAGGGGATGAAAATCCATTATTAAATGATAAGTTTCTATCAAGTAAAGAAAGTAAACTTAATCAAGGAACTGGAGTAAACAACTATGTATTTAATTACTTAGATTATTTAATCTGGAGAGATGGTAATTTATGTGATAAAGCTTCAAAATTTTTACCCTTAGATAAGTTCAAGTTTTCGATGTCAAGAAACTCAATTGAACATTATTTTTCTCAAAATAGAGTTTCTGAACTTAAAGATAATAGCTTATTAGATAACTTTGGCAATCTGTGCTTAATTTCTAATTATCAAAATTCATCGTTGAGTGATCATAGCTGTGAAAGCAAAAAATCACGTTATGAAAATAAGGAATTGCAATGTGTAAGTCTAAAACAAGCAATTATGTTGAGCTATAAGAAATGGAATGATAAAAGAATAAAAAGACATAACAAGGCTATGCGCGAAATTCTCGCGAAGGAAATATCAAATGTAAGTAAGAAAAAAGAAGCTCAGAGTACAAAAGAGCAATCTGAAAATACTATTCAATAATCACCATAAAAAACCGCACTTTTCACAAAGTGCGGTTCTTTTTTCATTAAATTTCAATGAAATTTATAACGCTTTCAAAATATCATCTACTCTTTCTTTCGCATCACCAAATAGCATTTGGGTGTTTTCTTTGAAGAATAGCGGATTTTGAACACCAGCATAGCCAACAGCCATTGAGCGTTTAAACACGATAACATTTGCAGCATTCCAAACTTCCAATACAGGCATTCCTGCGATTGGACTATTTGGATCGTCCATTGCCGCAGGGTTTACAGTGTCATTTGCACCGATAACTAATACAACATCGGTATCAGCAAAATCTTCATTGATTTCGTCCATTTCTAAAACAACATCATAAGGCACTTTTGCTTCTGCTAATAACACGTTCATGTGGCCTGGTAAACGTCCTGCTACTGGGTGAATACCAAAGCGTACATTTACACCACGTTCACGCAATTTCGCTGTAATTTCTGCTACTGGATATTGTGCTTGTGCTACTGCCATGCCATATCCCGGAGTGATAATCACAGAACTTGCATTTTTTAACATTTCTGCTACTTCTTCCGCAGTAGTTTCACGATGTTCGCCCTGTTCTTCAGTTGAGCTTGCTTGAACATCATTACCAAAGCCACCAGCGATAACGCTGATAAATGAGCGGTTCATTGCTTTACACATGATATAAGACAGAATTGCACCTGATGAACCTACTAAAGCACCAGTTACGATGAGTAAGTCATTATTTAGCATGAAACCTGCTGCTGCCGCTGCCCAACCAGAATAGGAGTTCAACATAGAAACAACTACTGGCATATCTGCCCCACCAATAGAAGCAACTAAATGCCAACCAAAGGCAAGAGCAATCGCAGTCATCACTAATACAGGGAAAATATTATGTGGGTTGTTTAAGAAAACGATCATTAATAATGCAGATACCACTAACGCTGCTAAGTTTAACTTATGCTTGTGCGGTAAATTTAGCGCTTTTGAATTTAAACGACCGTTTAGCTTTCCGAATGCAACAACTGAGCCAGTAAATGTTACCGCACCTATGAAGATTCCAAGAAATACTTCTACGTTATGAATATTAGCTAAGACAGCCTGTTCAGCTTCAAACGCTGCCTTTTGTTGCGCTAATAATGCTTGTGCAGCTTCTGTTACATACTCAACGCCTTCTGGAACAACAAATTGTGCAGTTTCATGTAAACCAAAACTATTAAAGCCAACCAGAACAGCTGCTAAACCTACAAAGCTGTGTAAAATCGCCACTAACTCAGGCATTTCAGTCATTTCAACTTTCATTGCACGCTGAATACCGATTACAGCACCTGCAGCCATTGCGATAATAATCCAAACTAAACCTTGTGAATATGGACCAAAAATAGTGGCAACAAGTGCAATTGCCATACCAATAATGCCATACCAACAACCCGCTTTAGCAGTTTCATGTTTAGAAAGACCTGCTAAGCTCATAATGAAAAGTAATGCCGCTACAATATAGGCAGCTTGTACTAAACCTTCAGACATCGCTTTTTCTCCTTAACCTTTTCTAAACATTGCAAGCATACGTTGAGTAACTTTGAAGCCACCGAAAATATTGATACTTGCTACCAAAATCGCAATAAAGGCGAGGATACTAATAAAAAATCCGCCTTGTGCAATTTGTAATAATGCACCCACGATAATAATGCCTGAAATCGCATTAGTTACCGCCATAAGAGGTGTATGCAATGCATGACTTACGTTCCATACAACGTAATATCCAACCACACAAGCTAATACGAATACGGTAAAGTGCGATAAAAATGCAGCAGGCATAACAGAACCAAGCCATAGGAATAATACGCCTACTGCGCCCATGATGCCGTATTTAATACGAGGATCTGCTGGTTTTTCTTCTTTCTTCGCTACTGGCTCTGCGGCTTTTTGTTGAGGTTGCGCAGAAACTTGAATTGGTGGAGCTGGCCAAGTGACTTCGCCTTCACGAACAACAGTAACACCACGCAATACTACATCTTCAAAATCAATATTGATATTGCCATCTTTTTCTTTGCATAGAAGTTTCAGCAAGTTGACTAAGTTGGTGCCATAAAGTTGAGAGGATTGTGTCGGTAGGCGACTTGGGAAATCAGTATAACCAATGATTTTAACTTGATTATCGGTTACCACCACTTCGCCAGCTTTGGTTAATTCACAGTTACCGCCTGTGGCTGCTGCTAAATCAACAATAACGCTACCCGGTTTCATGGATTCTACCATTTCTTTCGTCAATAAGCGTGGAGCTGGTTTACCCGGAATAGCCGCTGTTGTAATAATAATATCAACATCTTTGGCTTGCTCTGCATAAAGTGCCATTGCTCGACGGTTAAACTCTTCTGACATAACTTTAGCATAGCCATCACCACTTCCACCTTCTTCCTTGAAGTCAATTTCAAGGAAATCAGCGCCCATTGATTTCACTTGTTCTTTTACTTCTGGGCGAGAGTCAAAGGCACGAACAATGGCACCAAGGCTGTTTGCTGCACCAATTGCCGCTAAACCAGCCACACCAGCACCAATTACAAGCACTTTTGCAGGTGGAACTTTACCAGCTGCGGTAATTTGCCCTGTAAAGAAACTACCAAACTCATGAGCAGCCTCAATAACAGCACGATAACCAGAAATATTTGCCATTGAACTTAACGCATCTAAGGCTTGAGCACGAGAAATACGTGGGACTGCATCCATTGCTAGCACATTAATTTTTTTCGCGGATAATTTTTCCATTAATTGTGGATTTTGCGCAGGCCAAATAAAGCTAACGAGCGTGGCTCCTTCTTTAATTTGTGCAATTTCAGCATCTGTTGGTGCATTTACTTTAAAAATAATATCTGCATTCCAAACATCTTGCGCTGAACCAATTTTTGCGCCAGCGTTTACAAACGCTTGATCTTCAAAACTCGCATTAAAACCAGCATTATTCTCAACAAGGACTTCAAAACCAAGTTTTAAAATCTGTTGAACGGTTTTTGGCGTTGCAGCCACACGACTTTCATTATCAAGCAGTTCTCTAGGTACACCAATTAACATAATGTTTCCTTCAAATTGATTGATTAAAAAAATTGGGAGATAAAATCGCCCAAGCCCTTTAAGATGACAAAAGTCAAACGAGAATAAATGTACCACTAATCCGCTAAAAATAAAGCTATTTTCTCAAAATTTTCGGCAATTGATTAAATCCAAATATTTTTCAGATAAAATGGCTAAAATACTTCAAACTATGAAACAACAAGGATTTTTATGCAATTACCAAATTTACAATCAGCAACCTTAATTCGCCGCTATAAACGTTTTTTGGCAGATGTAGAATTAAGCAATGGAGAAATTTTAACAATTCATTGTGCAAATACAGGAGCAATGACAGGTTGTGGAGAAAAGGGCGATACTGTCTGGTACTCAACATCAAATAGCACCACGCGCAAATATCCTCATTCTTGGGAGTTAACCAAACTCAAAAATGGCAATATGGTTTGTATAAATACACACCGTTCTAATCAACTTACTTTGGAAGCCTTACAAAATAAGCAAATTAAAGAATTAGCTATGTATGATGAAATACTTCCTGAAGTTAAATATGGTGAAGAAAATAGTCGAATAGATTTTTTACTCAAAGGCAACGGCTTACCTGATTGCTATGTGGAAGTGAAATCCGTGACTTTAGTAAAAAATAATTTGGGCATGTTTCCTGATGCTGTTACAACGAGGGGACAAAAACATTTGCGTGAATTAATGGCAATGAAAAAATTAGGCTATCGTGCAGTGGTATTTTTTGCTGGATTGCATAATGGTTTCGATCATTTCAAAATCGCAGAATATATCGATCCTGAATATAACAAATTACTTCGCCAAGCTATTCAACAAGGTGTTGAAGTCTATGCTTATGCTGGAGAGTTTACATTTTCTCAGCAAATTCCTACCGCACTTTCATTGACAGAGGTCGTACCTTATATCGAGTAAGTTTTTGAGAATAATTTTCATTTAGTTATTGACAATCTATTTGAGAACAATTATCATCTAAATCACTCAAACAATAATAGATAATCACTCCAACATTTCAGCGCTTCTTCCCCCACAAGAGAAGCGCTTTTTTTATGGATAACCTAGCTCAAGACTTTTCATTTCAATAATAATCTCTATAATGTTGCCTTTAACTTTTCACATATAACAAGGATCACTATGACTGATATTAATGTTGTACTTGCAGAATTAAAACGTGGTGTTGATGAAGTACTTTCCGAACAAGATCTAATAGAAAAACTCAAAGAAAATAGACCATTAAAAATCAAATTAGGCGCAGATCCAACCGCACCTGATATTCATCTTGGGCATACTGTCGTTTTAAATAAACTTCGTCAATTTCAACAATTCGGTCATGAAGTTATCTTCCTTATTGGCGACTTTACAGGTATGGTTGGCGATCCTTCTGGTAAAAATGCAACTCGTCCTCCATTAAGTCGTGAAGATGTTTTACGCAATGCGGAAACCTATAAACAACAAATTTTCAAAATTCTAGATCCACAAAAAACCAGAGTTGTATTTAATTCCGAATGGTTAGGCAAACTGGGGACTGAAGGCATGATCCGCCTTGCTTCAAACTATACTGTAGCTCGTATGTTAGAACGTGATGACTTCAAAAAACGCTTCGCAAACAACCAGCCTATAGCTATTCATGAATTCATTTATCCATTACTACAAGGCTATGACTCCGTTGCTTTAGAAGCAGATGTAGAGTTAGGTGGTACCGATCAAAAATTCAATTTATTAGTAGGTCGTGAATTACAGAAATCATCAGGACAAAAACCTCAAGTTGCGATTACATTGCCTTTATTAGTTGGTTTAGACGGCGAGAAAAAAATGTCTAAATCCCTTGGTAACTATATCGGTGTTACTGATGCGCCAAGTGATATGTTCGGTAAAATCATGTCAATTTCCGATGAACTTATGTGGGATTGGTATAATCTATTATCATTCCGTCCACTTACTGAAATTGCTCAATTAAAAGCAGATGTGGAAAATGGTCGCAATCCACGTGATATTAAAATCTTACTTGCGAAAGAAATTATTGCTCGTTTCCACAGTGCTGAAGAAGCAGATCATGCAGAACAAGAATTTATTAACCGTTTCCAAAAAGGCGCAATGCCTGATGAAATGCCTGAATTTACTTTCACAGGCGAAATGGGGTTAGCAAACCTATTAAAAGAGGCTGGACTTGTTGGCTCAACTTCTGAAGCTATTCGTATGGTACAACAAGGCGGTGTCAAAATTGATGGCGAAAAAGTCGAAAATGCAAAACTGACTATTTCAGCCTCAACAGCAGTTTACCAAGTTGGAAAACGTAAGTTTGCCCGCATTACAGTTAAATAAACAATCTATACCATTTAAAGATGAGGAGTTCGCTCCTCATTTTTATTTTCAATACCTCCTACCAGCTAAAATTTCTAATAAAATCACTGATTTTTTTACAAAAAAGGCATAGAATAGGGGGCGCATTTGCACCTTAATAGAAATGTTGTTAAAGTGCGGTTTTATTTTGTGCTAAATCATTTTTAGGAAAAACAGATGAGCCAAGAATTTTTAGATTTTGAACTACCTATCGCTGAATTAGAGGCGAAAATTGAGGCTTTACGTTCAGTTTCACAACAAGATCAAAATATTAATTTAGATGATGAAATTGCTCGCTTACAGAAAAAAAGTGCGGAGCTAACACAAAAAACTTTTGCTAATTTAGACGCTTGGCAAGTATCTCGTATGGCTCGCCACCCTAATCGTCCTTATACTTTAGATTACATTGAACATATTTTTACAGATTTCCAAGAACTTGCTGGTGATCGTGCTTTTGCTGATGATAAAGCTATTGTAGGAGGATTGGCTCGTTTAGATGGTCGTCCAGTTATGGTTATCGGTCATCAAAAAGGACGCAGTGTTAAAGAAAAAGTAAAACGTAACTTTGGCATGCCTGCCCCTGAAGGCTATCGTAAAGCATTACGCTTAATGCAAATGGCAGAACGTTTTAATCTGCCAATTATTACATTCATCGACACCCCGGGCGCTTATCCAGGCGTTGGTGCTGAGGAAAGAGGTCAATCCGAAGCCATTGCGCGCAATTTACGTGAAATGTCAACATTAAAAGTACCTGTGATTTGTACCGTTATCGGCGAAGGTGGATCAGGCGGTGCACTTGCGATTGGTGTTGGCGATAAAATCAATATGTTGCAATACAGTACTTACTCTGTTATTTCGCCTGAAGGTTGTGCGTCAATTCTATGGAAAAGTGCTGAAAAAGCATCAACTGCTGCAGAAGTTATGGGCTTAACGGCTACACGTTTACATGAACTAAAACTTATTGATAGCATTATTGAAGAACCTTTGGGTGGCGCACATCGTAGCTATGAAACAATGGCAAACAATCTGAAACAGCGCTTATTGACAGATCTGGCTGATTTAGATTTATTGGATCAAGATACCTTATTGGAGCGCCGTTACAAACGCTTAATGAGCTACGGCTATTGCTAAATTATTATAAGAATATAGGGCGGTTTTATACCGCTCTTTTCTATTTTTAGTTGTTACATTTATGTATACAGCTGGACTTGAATAATTAGTAAAGTTTTATACCGCTCTTTTCTATTTTTAGTTGTTACATAGGAGGAAAAAATGAAGAATATTCTCTCAATTCAATCTCATGTTGTTTATGGTTATGCAGGCAATAAATCTGCAACGTTCCCAATGCAATTATTGGGCATTGATGTGTGGGCATTAAACACTGTGCAATTTTCTAACCACACACAATACGGAAAATGGACTGGTATGGTCATTCCAAAAGAACAAATCGGTGAAATTGTGCAAGGCATTGACAATATTGGCGAACTTCATCAATGTGATGCGGTTCTCTCTGGCTATATTGGCTCAGCAGAACAAGTAGAAGAAATCATTAAAGCCTTCCACAAAGTCAAAGAACGTAATCCAAAAGCCATTTATTTATGCGATCCTGTGATGGGACACCCTGACAAAGGCTGCATTGTCGCTGATGGAGTGAAAGAAGGGCTAATAAAAACAGCAATGGCACAAGCGGATATTATCACGCCAAATGTAGTGGAATTAAGAGAGCTAAGCGGTTTAGCCGTGGAAAACTTTGAGCAAGCTATTGAAGCGGTAAAAGTCATTTTGAGCAAAGGCCCGAAAAAAGTATTAGTCAAACATTTAAGTCGTGTTGGTAAAGATGCAACACAATTTGAAATGTTATTAGCAAATGAAGAGGGCATTTGGCACATCAGCCGCCCATTACATGATTTCAGCAAAGAGCCTGTTGGCGTAGGTGATTTAACTGCAGGTTTATTCCTCGCTAACTTATTAAATGGAAAATCTGATGTAGAAGCCTTTGAACATACAGCAAATGCGGTAAATGATGTAATGGAAACTACTCATAACGCTGGTGTTTATGAACTGCAAACTATCGCATCTCGTGAATGGATTGTTAAGCCGAAAAGCCAATATAAAGCAGTAAAAATCGGCTAATCTTATAAAATTATAGTAGGGGCGATTGCTCCTACTTTTATCATGCTCAATCAACTTCCAACATAATCCTATGGATTTATTACAACAGCTACAAAATCAATTAGAGCAATTCCCTAGTCAAAATAAATTTCTACTGGGATTTAGTGGCGGGTTAGACTCAACAGTACTTGTTTCCTTATTCGCAAAACTCAGAAAAAAACAACCTCACTTATCTTTGCGTGCAATCCATATTCATCATGGATTAAGCAAGAACGCGGATAGTTGGGCTTTTCATTGTCAGCAAGTTTGTCAACAGCTCGGCATTCCTTTTATTTGTGAAAAAGTCCAAGTGGATCGAGCGCAAGGAATTGAGGCTGGTGCGCGTGAGGCCCGTTATCAAGCCATTGCACAACATCTGCAAGAAAATGAAATTCTTGTCACGGCTCATCATCAACAAGATCAAATCGAAACTTTTTTCTTAGCCTTAAAACGTGGTAGTGGCTTACAAGGATTAGGCGCAATGCAAGTGCATAATTGGATTTTTAATGTACCTGTTCTACGTCCCCTTTTACATTGTACTAGACAGCAATTTGAGCATTATGCACAAAAGGAAAAACTTCGTTGGATTGAAGATGAAAGTAACGCAGATAATCGCTACGAACGTAACTTTTTGCGCAATGATATTCTGCCTAGACTTCGCCAACGTTGGCAACATTTTGATAATTCAGTTCAACGCAGTGCACAACATTGTTTTGAGCAACAACAATTAATTAATGAATTGCTCCATGAAGAATTTAACAAAATTTACGATAAATCTGACCGCACTTTATCTATTGTTAATTTCCATACTTATTCAATTTTAAAGCAAAAAGCTTTATTACGAACTTGGTTACAACAGCAGCATATTTTGATGCCCTCCACTATTCAGTTGGATCAGATCATACAAAATGTTATTCAGGCACAAGAAGATCGTAACCCAACATTCAAACTTGGCGAACAAGTCATACGCCGTTACCAAAAACGCCTTTATATTACGCCAACATTACAAGATTTAACTCATCTTCGCTTGAGCATTAAAGCTAATGAATGTATTAATTTGCCTGACAATTTAGGTCAAATTTGTTTATTGGAGCAAGACAAACATTTACAAATCACTTGGCAAGATAAACAGGTTTTATTACCGTTAACGCAAGAAAAAATAGAAATTCGCTTTAGTTATTCGGGTAAAGTCAAACTTCCTCAAGGGTTTCATCAAGAAATGAAAAAGTGCTGGCAAGAACATAATGTTCCCGTATGGCAACGCGCTCGCATTCCGTTGATTTTTTATGGCGATACATTCAAAAGTGCGGTCGGTTTTTTTGATAATTTTGAGTAAAATTTGGGGTAAATACTAAAAATTCAGCATTGTGTAGTAAATGCAAAAAACTTTAAATCAGTGAAAAAATAAGGACGCCACGCTGGCGTCCCTAAAAATACTCTTCTATTTGATCATTGTTCAACTGCTACAAATATCATATTTTTTAATCTAAAATTTTTTATTCAACAAACGATCACTAATAGTTCCTGCAACCATTGCTCCGTTTACGTTAAGTGCGGTACGTCCCATATCAATTAGCGGTTCAATAGAAATTAGTAACCCAACTAATTCCAATGGCAACCCAAGAGTTGATAGCACCACGATAGCGGCAAAAGTTGCACCGCCGCCCACGCCTGCAATGCCAAAAGAAGAAATGGCTACGACTAGGATTAAAGTTAAAATATAACTCACACTAAATGGATCCACGCCTACAGTAGGTGCCACCATTACAGCTAACATAGCGGGATAAATACCTCCACAGCCATTTTGTCCTATCGTTGCTCCGAAAGTAGCGGCAAAATTAGCAATAACATTGTTATTACCTAATTTGTTAGTTTGAGTTTCAATATTGAGCGGAATAGTTGCCGCACTTGAACGAGAAGTGAAAGCAAAACTTAAGGTTGGTAATACTTTTTTATAGTAATCAAATGGATTAACTTTAAATAAGAAAAGTAAAATCCCATGCACTAAGAACATTAAGCCAATAGCCACATAAGAAGCCACAATAAAGTTGCCTAAATTGACAATATCTGCCCATTTTGATGTGGCTGACATTTTGATCATTAAAGCAAATACACCATAAGGGGTTAAACGAATGACAAAGCGAACTAAACGCATAATGAGTTTATTTAAGGTATCTACGCCTTGTACGATACGTTCACCTAAAGCTTTGTCCTCTTTGCCTAAACTTAAAGCAGCCACCCCTAAAAATGCAGAGAAAATAACTACGCTGATAATAGAAGTTGGATTAGCTCCAGTTAAATCTGCAAATGGATTTTTTGGAATAAAGGAAACCAGCATAGCTGGAATGCTCAAACCTGTTACTTGATCCGCTCTACTCAACACTTTAGTTTGTGCGGCTAATTCTCTATCTCCAGCCACTAATCCTTCGGCAGAAACACCAAAAATATAAACCATGGCAATACCAATAGCGGCAGCAATAGCTGTCGTAATAAGTAAAGTTGATAGCACACTAACACTGATTTTACCCAATGAACTGGTTTGATTAATACGTGAAATTGCCGATAAAATGGAAACAAATACCAAAGGCATCACGATCATTTGCAATAAACGTACATAACCATTGCCTACGATATTAATCCAATCTAATGTTGAACTTAATAATGGCTGTTCGTAATTAACTTGTAATAAAGTCCCACAAGCTAAACCAAGCAATAAACCGATAAAAACCGTTTGTCCTAGTTTTTGAGTTTTGCGAAATAAAATCGCTAATAACAATAGCAACGCCACGAAAATGGCTAAGTTAACAATAAGCATAATAATCCTCCTATCTCAAAGGAGTAAAAAACTAACAAATTTTATAACAAAAACAAAATGCTGTTTTGTTATATGATATACAAAGCAATTATAAAATTAAGAAAATCAATCCAGCAATATTATCAATATAATCACTATATTTACTCATAAAAAATCTACACCTTAATCAGTTGGTATAGTAGACAAAAACTAACGCCTCACAACTATCATTGTAAGGCGTTTTTGTTTATTTATTTTCTAAAGCTAAAATGACTTTTTCTAATGATTTTATATTTTGTTTTAAGGATTCAATTTCTCTATCTCTTGCATCCAGCAATTCATTTTTAGCATCAATAATATAACGTAAGTGAGCAATTTCAGATTCTAGTGCTGGGTTACCTAATGCAAGGCTGAAATTAGTTGAATTACTAAAGTTATTATTAGAATTTTGGAAAACTAAAACACCTTCATTCATTGATGACATTAAATCTTCAAGTGGTACTTCAAGAATTTGTGCAATTTGGACAAGGCGCTCAATTCTAATTTGGCTTTCACCTCTTTCCCATTTCGCATAACAGGTTTTGGATACATTTAGTCTTTCAGCCATCATTTCCTGAGTCATTTTTTTATTTTCTCTAAATGTACGAATATTTTCTCTTAATTTGCTTAATTGATCAGTAACACTCATAAAAACTCTTTTTAGGTAGCTAGTTGATGAACTTGGGTAGTCAAGTGTAACAGTTCGTGGATTGTATCAGAGTTGGTCAAAAAATAGAATAACTCTCGTTTTTTAACTACTATTTTGGAGGTTATTTTATGGCATATCGCCCAGATCCTGATCTTGAGTTTTTAGCTGAATGTTCTTCTGAAGACTTAAATGATTTAGTTTATATTCTTACTCATGATCCCAAAGATGATAAAAAACGTTTAACAGAATCTCTCACATCTAATGGTAAATACAAAAGATATTATCCAGACCATAGTAAATATTGGAAAGCGATAGCTGAAGAAATTCAATGTTATGGAGGAAACAGTATTGTTAATTTAGTGCGCCGCAAAGGTGTTCTATATAAAGAAATCTTATGCGATGTATGTGATAAGATGAAAGTCAAATATAAAAAGACTGATTCTACCAAAATCATTGAGATAGCTTTATTTGAAAAAGTTATTACTAAACAAATCTCTGAATTATCAGAAGATGAATTAAAGAAAATTGCAAAAGACTTGGATATTCAAGTAGATAATCTTCCAGCAGGAGCCATTGCACCTGCACTTGTGGGCGGATTACATCTTTTATTATCCACTTCAGTTCCTGTTGCTGTCATTGTTAATATAGTTGGAGCAACAATCTCAAGAGAAATAGTAACATCTTCTATTGGAGCATTAATTGGAGGAACTATTGGTGGACGAGCTCTTGGTGTTGTAGCTGGTCCAATCGGCTGGGCTATTAGTGGTGGTTGGCTATTAGCTGATATTGCTTCACCTGCGACTAGAGTAACAATACCTGCAGTATTACAAATTATTTATCTACGTTCGCTTTATGAACAAAGAACTCAAGAAGTATAAATTTCTTAAAACTCGCAAAAAAAACCTGCTGTCGCCCGTGTCCTCACGGGTGACCAATATCCCCAAAATTACCACCGCACTTTGTGGCAAAAAACAAAGCACCAGTGAGGACACTGACGCTATCGGAGTGACCCATCGCTGTCGCTCGTGTCTCACGAGTGACCAAGCTCCCCCAAAATTACCACCGCACTTTACTCAAAGTGCGGTGGTTTTTTGAGGTAGTTTTAACGCCAAGCTTTAAACTGGTTAATCAAGCCATTAGTTGAGCTATCATGGCTGTTGATTTGCTCATCGCCTGTAAGCTCTGGAAGAATACGATTAGCAAGTTGTTTACCTAATTCCACGCCCCATTGATCAAAGCTGTAAATATTAAAAATAACACCTTGCACGAAAATTTTATGTTCGTACATGGCAATTAATGTACCTAAAGTAAATGGTGTGATTTTTTGCACTAAAATGCTGTTGGTTGGTTTGTTACCTGTAAAGACTTTAAATGGCACAATCTCTTTTACATCATCTAATGATTTACCCGCTTTAACAAACTCCGCTTCAACTTCTTGTTGGGTTTTACCAAAAGCAAGAGCTTCTGTTTGAGCAAAGAAATTTGAAAGCAATTTACTATGATGATCTGATAGTGGATTATGGGTTTGTGCTGGAGCAATAAAATCACAAGGAATAATCTTGGTTCCTTGGTGAATTAATTGATAGAAAGCGTGCTGACCATTGGTACCCGGCTCCCCCCAAATAATAGGACCTGTTTGATAGTTATTAATCACTTCGCCATTACGAGCTACATATTTACCATTGGATTCCATATTGCCCTGTTGGAAATAAGCGGCAAAGCGATGTAAATATTGATCATAAGGCAGCATAGCTTCAGTTTCTGCACCTAAGAAATTGCAATTCCAAATACCAATTAACGCTAAAGTTGCTGGAATATTTTGCTCCGTTGGTGCAGTGCGGAAATGGTTATCCATTTCGTGCGCACCAGCCAATAGTTGCTCAAAATTGTCAAAACCAATAGAAAGTGCGATTGACAGACCGATAGCTGACCATAAAGAATAGCGACCGCCGACCCAATCCCAAAATTCAAACATATTATTGGTATCAATACCAAACTTCTCTACTTCTTTTGCATTGGTTGAAAGTGCGGCGAAATGTTTAGCCACTTGACATTGATCTTTTGCTGCTGCTAAAAACCATTCGCGCGCAGAAAGTGCGTTGGTCATGGTTTCTTGTGTGGTAAAGGTTTTTGAGGCAATTAAGAATAACGTAGTTTCTGGATTAACCTTTTTCAGCGTTTCCGCAATATGAGTACCATCAACATTAGACACGAAGTGCATGGTTAAATGATTTTTATATGGACGTAATGCTTCTGTAACCATATAAGGCCCTAAATCTGAGCCACCAATACCAATATTCACCACATCAGTAATGGCTTTGCCTGTATAACCTTTCCAATCGCCCGAAATCACGCGTTCACAAAAGGCTTTCATTTTAGCTAATACTGCATTCACTTCTGGCATCACATCTTTACCATCCACATACACTGGCGTATTTGAGCGGTTACGAAGTGCGGTATGTAATACAGCACGATCTTCTGTACGGTTAATTTTTTGCCCACTGAACATAGCCTCAGTTGCTTCACTCAATGCACATTGTTCTGCTAATTGACGCAATAAAGCGAGGGTTTGTTGGTTAATATTATTTTTTGAATAATCCACTAAAATTTGATCAGCAAATTTTAATGAATAGTCATTAAAACGATTTGGCTCTTGAGCAAAAAGCTGCTGAATACTGACTTGTGCTAAGTCTTTTTGATGTTGTTCTAAGGCTTTCCAAGCATTAGTTTGAGTTGGGTTAATATTTTGCATAATTTTTCCTTTTTCTATTTCAAATTTAATCGATGTATTCAGTTAAAACTCTTGGTGTTAATTTCGTAATTAGTTCATAACTTAAAATGCCACTAATTGCTGCAATTTCCTCGATAGGTAATTCTTTACCCCATAAAATCACTTCATCTCCGACTTTGTCATGACTATCTGTACCAAGATCTACGGTCAACATATCCATAGATACACGCCCAACAATAGGCACTTTTCTACCGTTAATATAAACTGGCGTGCCCTCAGGCATATCTCTTGGATAACCATCACCATAACCAATAGCCACAACGCCTATCTTAGTATCTTTTTCGCTCACCCAAATACCACCATAGCCGACAGGCTCCCCTTTTTTATGGTTTCTAGTCGCAATTAATGAGGAAGTTAAAGTCATTACTGGAGTCAGACCGTAAATTTCTGCAGGCGTATTATTTGGTGAAATACCGTACATAATAATGCCTGGACGAATCCACTCTAAATGAGCCTGAGGCCAAAATAAAATACCCGATGATGCAGAAATGGAGCGCTCCCCTAATTTACCTTGGGTAACCTGTAAAAAGCGTTCTAATTGTAGTTCCGTATAGTCGCACATCAATTCATCTGCACGACTAAAATGACTGACAAAACCTATTTCTGCTACATTTGGACAATTCACAAGTTGCTGATAAAAATCTTCTACTTGATCCAGTTCCACCCCTAAACGATGCATACCTGTATCAATTTTAAGCCAAACTTTAATCTTATTAGGCAACTTAGCCTTCTTGAGTTCATCAAGCTGTTCTTGATTGTGAATAACAGTTTGAATGTTATTGACTGCAATAATAGGTAAATCTTTTGCTGAAAAAAAACCTTCCAACAATAAAATCGGTTTAATAATTCCCTTGGATCGCAAACTCAGTGCCTCTGATAAACGAGCGACGCCAAAGCAGTCAACCAAATGATCTAGCGCAGAGGAAACAAACTCGATGCCATGCCCATAAGCATTGGCTTTCACTACAGCGATAACTTTGCTATTTGGTGCTTTTTGTTTAATAACTTGAACATTATGTTTTAGTGCAACAGAACTGATTTTTGCTGTTGGCGGTGTGACATTCATGATTTCTACTCTATTTATTCTGTGTAATACTCTGGAACATTGGCTAAATTATCAAAGCGTGAATATTGACCTTGGAAAGCTAATTTGACTCTTCCAATTGGCCCATTACGTTGTTTACCGATAATAATTTCTGCAATACCTTTATTTTCTTCTGTTGTTTCGTTATAAACTTCATCACGATAAATAAACATGATTAAGTCCGCATCTTGCTCAATAGAGCCTGACTCACGCAAATCTGAGTTTACTGGGCGTTTATCCACGCGATTTTCTAATGTACGGTTTAACTGGGAAAGCGCAATAACTGGCACTTCTAGCTCTTTCGCTAAGGCTTTCAAAGAACGAGAGATTTCTGCGATTTCTAAAGTGCGGTTGTTTTCAAAGCCTGGTGCGCGCATTAATTGTAAATAATCCACCATAATTAAACTTAACCCTTCATTATCCTTGTAAACTCTTCTCGCCCTTGAGCGCAATTCTGTTGGTGTTAATCCTGAAGAGTCATCAATGAACATATTAGGCTTTTTCTTAAAAATTTGCATAGTACTTGCAATTTTACTAAAGTCTTGTTGATTTAAACCTTGCCCAGTACGAATTTTTGTTTGGTCAACACGAGAAAGAGATGCAATGGTACGCATCAAAATTTGTTCTGCTGGCATCTCCAAGCTAAAAACTAACACTGGTTTTTCCGAGAACATTGCTACATTTTCACATAAATTCATAGCAAATGTTGTTTTCCCCATGGAAGGACGTGCCGCGATAATAATGAGATCTGACTTTTGTAAACCTGATGTTTTTTGATCCAAGACGGTAAATCCTGTTGAAACACCAGTCACGCCAGAATGATTTCCCATGGAAGCTAAGTGTTCAATTTTAGTCACTGTTTTTTCTAAAAGCCCGACTACATTTTGTGGACCACCATTAGACGTGGTTCGCTTTTCAGCAATAGCAAAAACATCACGCTCCGCATTGTCTAAAATCTCTTTGATTGGTTGTCCACTAGGTTTATAAGCATTTTTCGCAATTTCATTACCCACGGAGATCAATTCACGTAAAATCGCCTTCTCACGCACGATCTCTGCATAAGCTAAAATATTAGCCGCACTTGGCGTATTGTTGGATAATTCTGCAAGATAGGCAAAACCACCGACTTCTTCACTTTTCCCTTTTGCTTTTAATGCTTCGTCTAGAACCAATAAATCAACGGGGTTATTTTGCGCAAATAACAAGGCTATCTCTTGGAAGATAATGCGATGTTCGAAAGTATAAAAATCTTCCGCAATGATATGTTCTGACACATTGTCCCAATGGCTATTATCCAACAAAAGCCCACCCAAAACCGCCTGTTCTGCTTCGATGGAATGAGGCGGAATAAGGGTTTGCTCAAATTTTTTATCTTGGATTTTTTCAGTCTGAGATGAAGTTGATTTTTTCTTATTCATTAAGAAAACTAGCCTAGTTAGAAATTGAAATTGCGCTATATGATATACCAAATCTAAGCTAGATTTAAGAGAAAGGGGAAAATTAATCTGTGTAATATAAAACAATAGAAATAAAGAACCGCACTGTAAAGTGCGGTCCATTTTTGATGAGTTTTACTTCTTACGGCGCTCAACTACAGCATCGGATAATTGTTGCAAGACAATTTCTGTATCAGCCCAGCCAATACAAGCATCAGTGATACTTTGTCCATAAGTCAACTCTTTGGAATCGATTAAATCTTGACGTCCTTCAACCAAATGACTTTCAACCATTACGCCAAAAATTTGCTTTGAGCCATTTGCAATTTGAGCACAAACATCAGTGCAAACATCTAATTGCTTTTTAAATTGTTTGTTACTGTTCGCATGGCTAAAATCCACCATCACATGAGGAATACGTCCTGATTTCTCAATATCGGCACAAACAGCTTGCACATCTGCCGCACTATAATTTGCCCCTTTATCTCCCCCACGTAAAATAATATGGCAATCTTCGTTTCCTTTGGTAGATACGATGGCTGAATGACCAAATTTTGTTACAGAAAGGAAATAGTGCGGTGCTTCTGCGGCACCAATTGCATCAAGAGCAATACGTACACCGCCATTAGTACCATTTTTAAATCCAACCGCACATGATAAACCAGAGGCTAATTCACGATGAACTTGCGATTCTGTTGTTCTCGCGCCAATAGCGCCCCAACTCATAAAATCGGCAAGATATTGTGGTGAAATCATATCTAAAAACTCACCAGCGGTAGGCATTTCAAGATCGTTAATATCAGAGAGTAATTTACGAGCAATGCGCAATCCGTCATTTAACGCATAACTTCCGTCTAAATAAGGATCGTTCACTAAACCTTTCCAACCCACTGTGGTACGAGGTTTTTCAAAATACACACGCATAATAATTTCTAAGGTATCTTGATATTTTGTACGCATTTCTTTAATTCGTTTCGCATATTCCATTGCTGACGCAGGATCATGGATAGAGCAAGGTCCAATAACAACCAATAAACGATCATCTTTTTGGTGAATAATATTATGTGCTGCTAAACGCGCATTTTTAACTGTTTTAACCGCAGCATCACTTGCTGGAAATTTTTCTAATAATGCAATAGGAGGCAAAACTTGCTCTACTTTTGCAATTCTGGTGTCATCATTTGCAATACGAATATTATTTTTGTTCTTAGCCATACACTACTCTCTCTTAATACTACATAAAATTTATAAATTCACACTGAATTATGCCGTAACATAGCACTTCTTTTTGTACTAGTAAAATAGTTTTTTCTAATGCGCACTTAATACTTGTGCTGGTTGTAATTTAGCAGCTCGACTTGCAGGATATAAACTTGCCACCAAACTTAAAATTAAAGCAACCACAAATACCATAAGTACATCTTGCCAATGTAATTCACTTGGTAAAAAATCAATAAAATAAATCCCGTCTGATAATAACTTTTTACCTAATAAAAATTCAATTCCTTGAATTAAACGAGTTAAATTTAAACTTAATATTACGCCCAACACAATGCCTACTATGCAACCTTTCATACCTGATTGTAAGCCATACCACACAAAAATTCGCTTAATAAAAGCATTATTCGCCCCTAACGTGCGCAGAATAGCAATATCGCCTTGCTTATCTTTTACCGCCATAATCAAAGTGGACACAATATTAAAACAAGCAACACCAATTACCAACACCATAGCAATATACATCACGGTGCGAATGAGCTGAATATCATTGTACATGTAGCCAAATTTGCTAATCCAATCCTGAACTTGTAAGGCTTGTGGATAATCATATAAATATTCATAGCTCATATTTCTCACCGCAAAAGGATCTTGGACTTTGAGCTCAATCCCTGTAATCTCATCGGAAGTGTAGTCCAATAATTCTTGTGCTTGTGATAAGTTCATTAAAGCGTAACTATGATCTAATTGCCCATCTAAACGCAAAATTCCCGTTACTTGAATACGATGTCGGATAGGTTGAGATAACTGGTTATCGCCATTAGCAAGAGAAATTAACAAAGTCACCCAGTCGCCCTCAGAGACGGCTAATTCTTTCGCTATGCCATAACCTAAAACTAAACCACCATTTTGCTGAAACTGTTTCCAACCATCGTTTAATACAAAATGACTTAAATGACTGACTTGATCTTGTGCTGCTTGCTCTATTCCCTTAATTTGCACCACTTTTAGCTTTGTGCCATTTTCAATTAATGCCGTAAAACTCACAAAAGGAGACAAAGCCAAAATATACGGATCTTGCTGTAAAAGTGCGGTAATTTTTTGCCGATTTTCAATTTTGCTATTACTTTGCTCTTGGTATAGCGTAATTTCACTGTGAGGCACCACAGATAAAATACGATTATTGAGCTCTCGTTCAAAGCCATTCATTGCACTCAAGCCTAAAATCAACACGGCAACGCCAAGGGCAATGCCAATAGTTGAAAACCAAGAAATTAGCGACACTAACTTATTTTTAGAGCGACTACGTTGATATCGCCAACTAATAAAAAATGAAGTATTCATTAGATCTTCTCTCTTAAAATACCGTCTTGCATCACTAAAGTGCGCCCTAATTTTTCTGCTAACTGTAAATCATGAGTAACGAGCAAAAAGGCAATTTTTTGTTCTTTATTTAATTGTTGAATAAGCTCAAAAATACTTTCTGTCGTTTTGCGATCTAAGTTTCCAGTTGGTTCATCTGCTAAAACCAGTTTAGGACTATTCACTAATGCTCTAGCAATGGCAACACGTTGGCGCTCTCCGCCAGAAAGTGCGGCTGGTTTATGAGAAATTCTATGCGCTAATCCCACCGCACTTAGCATTTTTTCCGCACGATCTTTAGCTTCCGTTTTATTTTGTTGGCCAATTAACATTGACATCATCACATTTTCCAATGCAGTAAAATCTGCCATTAAATGATGAAATTGATAGACAAAGCCTAAATACTGATTGCGTAATTTAGCTAATTCATCACTGCTTGCTTTTTGCAAAGATTGTCCAGCAATAAAAACTTCGCCACTGCTTGCTTTATCTAAGCCACCTAAAGTGTGCAAAAGTGTGCTTTTTCCAGAACCTGAACTTCCTACAATAGCGACCAACTCTCCTTCGTTCATGGAAAAAGAAACCTCTTTTAACACTTGCGTTTTAATATCGCCTTCTTGATAGTGTTTTGTAATATTTTGACAAGTTAATAATGTATTCATAATTTGCTCTTGTTATCGTTGTGTGACTATTCATAGTGTAATGCTTGTGCTGGTTCAATTTTACTGGCTCGATAAGCAGGATAAATTGTAGATAGCAAAGATAATGCTAAGGAAAAAAGTAGAATTAATACGATTTGATAAGCATTAATTTCTGTTGGCAAAAAAATCCCTTGTGGATTAATCAACTGAATAATGCTCGCTAAATTCATAGTTACTAAAACCCCTAAAATCCCACCAAATACAGCACCACTTAAACCAACCAGAAAGCCTTGCAAAATAAAAATATTCCGCACTTGCCCTTTTTTTAGCCCTTGGGTTTGCAAAATAGCAATTTCACCTTGCTTATCCACCACCATTAAGCTCAATGAAGTAACAATATTGGACACTGCCACCACAATAATTAAGCTAATAAGCAAGCTCATCATATTTTTTTCCATACGAACCGCTTGGAAGAACTCGCCTTTTTGGCTACGCCAATCAACAATTTTCCACTGTTCTTCAGGAAAAAAGTGCGGTAATTCTGTGATTAAAAAAGGATCATCTAAAAACAAACGATAACCTTGAACTTGCTCTGGTTTAATTCGCATTAAGCGTCCAATATCTGCTAAATTAGCAAAAACTTCATAACTTGCTGCAGAAGAATGATAAATATCGCTAATGGTAAACAAGCGTTGTACAGGAACCCGTCCAAAAGGCGTATATTGGCTATTTTCAGTAATCATCAAACGCACTTTATCGCCTATTTGCAATTTTAATTTTTGTGCTAATTGCCAACCAATGATCAATTTAAACTCGCCACTCGGCAGCAGTTGAGAAAAATTTTGTTCATCAAAATCAGCCAACAAGGGATCATCAGAAAATTGTTGGATGCCAATTGCCTGTCCCGCACTGACACCTTGCGAAGTTTGTAAAATCACAGAGGTCGTATTTATTGGCACAACTTTTTGCACAAAATTTGGCATTTGAGGAAATGTATCAGCCAAAGATGCAGCATGTTGTTGAGGAATTAAAATGCTATGAGGAATGCCAAAAAGAACTTGTTGTTTTTGATATTTTTCTAGCCCATTCATCACAGATAAAACAATGATTAATGCCATTACACCTAAAACAATACCCACTGAGGCAAGATTTGTTACTAATCGCCCAAAACGATCCGCACTTTTAGCTCGCCAATAGCGTAATGCAATAAAAAGAGAAATTGGAAAGGTCATTTTGTTATCTATAAAGTTGCAAATTATGAATATATATTCTTATTAAAAGCGCTGAATTGTGAATAGTAAGGACGCTAAATAGCGTCCTTGCAATCTATTATCATTAAAATCAATGATATAACACTAAATATTACTTCCCAGTTTTGACAAAATCTTCAATATTTTGTGTAACTTTATTTACTAAAGTAGTTACCGCACTATCAGAAGCCCAAGCAATATGTGGTGTAATAATCAAATTTGGTAAACGAGTACCGGCTTGAATCAGGGGATTATCCTTTTCTGGTGGCTCTTTAACCAATACATCAATCGCCGCTGCAGCAATGACTTTATTATCCAACGCATCTACTAAGGCTTGCTCATCAACTAAAGGACCACGCCCTGTATTAATCAAATAGGCTGTTGGTTTCATTAGCTTCAAGGTTTCTGCATTAATCAAATTCTGCGTTTGTTCTGTAAGAGGACAATGTAGCGTCACAATATCCGCTTGTTTTAAAACCTCTTCAAAAGGCAAATATCCTGGGCGGATTTCTGTCGCGCCACGACGTTCAGCATAAATCACGTTCATACCAAGTGCGGTCGCTAATCGTCCAATTTCTGACCCTAAACAACCTTTGCCAATAACCCCTAAAGTTGAGCCTTTAACATCAGTAATTGGATAATCAAAATAACAGAACTGTTTGCAATCAGCCCATTTTGCACTTAACTGATCTTTATACCAATTCATTAAGCTATGTTTTAAGGCAAAAATTAAACCTAGCACATGCTCAGGTACTGTCACTGAAGAATAACCAGTGACATTTTTTACAGTAATGCCTAATTCTTTGGCTGCCACTAAATCAACATTATTCG
Organism: Canicola haemoglobinophilus; assembly: GCF_002015075.1. Lineage (GTDB taxonomy): Bacteria > Pseudomonadota > Gammaproteobacteria > Enterobacterales > Pasteurellaceae > Canicola > Canicola haemoglobinophilus. The sequence continues at coordinate 130,401 of NZ_MUXZ01000004.1, read as the reverse complement.
TACCTGTTGCAGTAATCGCGATTAACTTTAATTTAGGTAATTGCTGCATCACTTCACGACTAAACAGCACTTTGCTGGTAATCACAATATCAGCATCTTTAGCTCGCTCTATCAGTTGCTCCGCACTCGTATGCTCATATTCAGTCCATTGATGTTCAAAACTTGGGCGAGGAATAGCAATATGTTTTGGAATTGCCGTACTATCTAAAAATACAATTTGCATCAATTTCTCCTTAATTAATCAAAATAGGCTGCAACAATATATCAAAGTACTTATCATAAATATAGAAAAAATCCGTATTCACTAAAAATACGGATTTTTCACTCTATTCATTTAATTTGAGGTATCAATTTCCTCAAAGGATTTGACGAGATCATCAATGGCTTTCATTTGCGCTACAAAAGCTTCAAGTTTGGATAATGGTAAAGCTGAAGGTCCATCACATTTTGCTTTGCTTGGCTCTGGATGTGCTTCTAAGAATAAGCCCGCTAAACCAACCGCCATACCAGAACGCGCTAATTCTGTGACTTGATCACGACGGCCACCTGATGCTGCACCAAAAGGATCACGGCATTGTAATGAGTGAGTTACATCAAAAATGACAGGGCAGCCTTTTGAGACTTTTTTCATTACGCTAAAACCAAGCATGTCCACGATTAAATTGTCGTAACCAAAGTTTGTACCACGATCACATAAAATCACTTTATCATTACCGCACTCTGCAATTTTTTCTACGATATTGCCCATTTGTCCTGGACTTAAAAATTGTGGTTTTTTCACATTGATGATTGCCCCTGTTTTTGCCATCGCTTCTACTAAATCTGTTTGGCGAGCTAAAAATGCCGGAAGTTGAATAATATCAGCAACTTCTGCAACAGGTTGGCATTGATAAATCTCATGCACATCAGTAATGACTTTAACGCCAAAAGTCTCTTTTAACTCTTGGAAAATTTTTAAACCCTCCTCCATTCCAGGCCCACGATAAGAATGAATAGAAGAACGGTTTGCTTTGTCAAAAGATGCTTTAAACACATAAGGCACGCCTAATTTTTGTGTGACTTCTACATATTTTTCACAAACTTGCATCGCCATATCACGACTTTCTAATACATTCATTCCCCCAAAAAGAACAAAGGGTTTGTCATTACCAATTTCAATGTTATCTAAGTGGATAATTTTATTTTGCATAATCATTTCCTTATTAATGAATAGATTCAATTTCTAATTTGAGTTCTTCCAATTGAGGCATTAACAAAAGTGCGGTTGGATCTTCAGGACATTTCTCTAAAAAATATTCAAAGTCATTCAGCGCTGCTTGCATACACCCCATTTGCGTTAATACAACCCCTCTATCACGAATTTCATAAGGGTCTTCTGGGTTTCGTGATAATAACATTTCAATGTATTGGTAAGCCTCATAATTCTTAAACTCACGAATTAGAGCATGTTTCGCCAACTGACAAAAACGATCGGTTAATTCTGTCGCATCGGCAATATCTAACACATCTAACGTTAATTCGGCACCAAAGCCAAAGGCTCCTTCATAGAGCTGAGTTAGTTGTTTATGTGTCATATATTGACCATTCCAAGGATCAATAAAAGCCACTTCATCATCAACATCTGCGCGCAAAATAAGCTGAGTGGGGAAATTGACTGGATAAATAGGTAATTTCAAACTCTCAGCTAAATAGAGAAGTATTGCCCCTAAAGTCACAGGCATTCCCCTTCTCTGAGTTAAAACTTGGTCCAAATATAAATTCTCTAGCTCAAAATAGCGCTCAGAATCGCAAATAAATCCCCATTCGCCATACATTAATTGCAACAAGTGATGAATTTTCTTCTTGGTTTCCCAGCTAGGATCAATTTTTTTACGGGCCTGACGAACTAGCCCACCAATCAACCCTCGAAGACGTTGTAATCCATCATCACTATCCTCTCGCGTAATAATATAAAAAGAGGTCATTTCATCATATAGTGCCTTATGATAATACTTCATTATTTCCTCTCAATTGCCCTAAGGTTACTCGATCATTACTGCCATAATCTTTAACTGTTTCTACTCGCTGCCACAAATTCTCGCTAAAAAAAGACCGCACTTTTTGCCCTTGTTGCCAACCATGTTCTAACAATAAAAATCCTTGAGGTTTTAAATAATGAGACGCTTGTTCAATAATATGGCGTAAATCTGCATAGCCTTGATCTTCTGCCACTAAAGCAGTTAATGGCTCAAAACGCACATCGCCCTGAGCTAAGTGCGGATCTTCTGCGTTAATATAAGGAGGGTTACTCAGAATTAAATCAAATTGCCCTGTAACTTGTTCAAACCAGTTGCTTTGAAAAAATTGTACTTCGCTTAGATGATTTCGCACTGCATTGGCTCGCGCTAATTTCACTGCATTCTCAATAAAATCTACACCAAAAATCTCAAATTTTTCACCGCTCTTTTTCAGTTCATAAGCCAAAGCCAATGCAATCGCACCTGTTCCAGTTCCTAAATCTAAAATGCGGATAGGCGATTGTTTAAAATCAGTTGAATCTTTAAGTTGCTTAATACAAGCAAGAGCTTGCTCCACTAGAATTTCTGTATCAGGACGAGGAATTAAGGTATCAGGGGATACATTTAGCGTTAATATCCAAAAATCAGTTTCTCCCAATACATAAGCCATTGGCTCGCCTTGACTACGCTTGCTTAAAAGAGCGGTCAGTTTTGCTAAAGTTTTTTCATCTAGTTCCATTTCAGCAAATGCCATAATTTGACTTGCTGATTTTTGCGTGACAAATTGCAACAACAGGCTAGCATCCAATTTAGCATTTAAATAAGGATCGCTAGCCAAGGAAGATTCAAGTTGCTGAATGGCATAATTGAGCCATTTAGAATAGTTCATTATATTAGTAAAACTTAATTTTTCTTCACAACAATAGTCGACATAACGGCATCAGTTAAAGAACGTCTTTCTTTACTTACAAAAGCAACCACTGCACTGATCAATGTTAAGATCCCAGTTACTGAAAAAATATTTTCAACCAATTCACGTAACATATAACGACCAAAAGTTAATGGTTGTTGTGTTGCATAATCTATCACTTGTAAATTGAGTAACTTCTTTCCTAATGTTTGCTTAGAGTTATATATTAGAAAACATTGATAACCTATATAAAGAATAATCAAAATAGCCATACCAATATCTTCTAAGATCAAAAAACCAATGAACATAGCTACATAGAATAACAATACATTTATAATTGTGGCTAACCAACGCTTAAATCGACTGGCATAAACAATATATGATGTTCTACTAGCATTTATTTGTGATTGATTCCCTTGTTCTGAGATAGGGATAGCCTTTTCACTAGAAGAATTGTTTTTTTCATTTACATTCTCAACAATCATTCTCTTTCCTTATGATACATTTTTAGCAGATTTGTTATCTTTAACATCCATTAATTTTGTTCTGAAAGGGCAGCCAACTGATCCGCTTGATATTCAGTAATAATTGGTTGGATTAGCTCATCAATTTTGCCATTCATCACTTCATCAAGACGATATATTGTTAAGTTGATACGATGATCTGTTACACGACCTTGTGGGTAATTATAAGTACGGATCTTATCGGAACGATCGCCTGAACCTAATAAATTACGGCGTGTATCTGCTTGCGCTTGCGCTTGGCGCTCTTGCTCAGCTTGAACAATACGAGAGGCTAATACAGACATAGCTTTGGCTTTGTTTTTATGTTGTGAACGCTCATCTTGACATTCCACCACAATCCCCGTCGGGATATGAGTAATACGCACTGCGGAATCCGTAGTATTAACGTGCTGACCACCAGCCCCAGAAGAGCGATATGTGTCAATGCGTAAATCAGACGGATTAATTTCTGGCATTTCACTTTCTGGTAGCTCAGGCATGACCGCAACAGTACAAGCAGAAGTATGAATACGACCTTGAGATTCTGTTTTTGGCACACGTTGCACACGATGGCCGCCAGATTCAAACTTCAGTTGACCATACACGCCCTCGCCATTTACCTTGACGATAATTTCTTTATATCCGCCTTGCTCACTTTCATTTGCACTAAGCACTTCCATACGCCAGCGTTTACTCTCTGCATAACGGCTATACATACGGAATAAATCCCCTGCGAAAATCCCCGCTTCATCGCCACCTGTTCCAGCACGAATTTCTAAATAAGCATTGTATTCATCGTTTGGATCTTTCGGTAACAGTAAAATTTGTAGTTGTTGCTCTGCATTTTCAATTTCTGCTTGTGACTCTTCAATTTCTAGCTCAGCCATTTCCTTCATATCAGGATCATCAAGCAACAATTTTGCATCTTCAATATTTTTATGTAATTGGTTCCAACGAGCGAAACATTTCACCACATCTTCTAATTGTGCATACTCTTTTGAATATGCTCTAAATTTATCTTGATCACTGATGACTGATGCATCGCCTAATAGGGCTTCTAATTCTTCATGGCGTTCTTTTAGACTTTCTAATTTGCTGATAATACTGGCTTTCATTATCTAACCTTATGAAATAATAGTGTAAATTCAAAATCGCGGTATTTTATCTGATTTTAAGAAAAAATTGTAGGGCTCTTTACTGCTCTCAAAAAGAAAAGGATTTTTAGCGAACTAAAAATCCTTTTGATATGAAAATAAATATATAAATGGCAACTACATTGCAGAAACATTTAAAGTTGAACCGCCAACGATACGCACTTTCGCACCTGGCACTAAACTCGGATCATATTTTTGTACAACCACAATTTCTTGACCATTGTTTTTTCTGATAACAAGTTCTAGAGCATTAACTTGGCTTGCTTTTTCTTCAACTTTACTACCAATCATTGCTCCGGCAATAGCTCCAACAGCAGTTGCAATCGCTTGTCCTGTACCACCACCTATGCCAGAACCAACAATCCCACCTAAAACACCGCCACCAACAGATCCAATAACATTTTGATTATTGCTCTGAATTTTAACTGGACGGCTTGATACAATAGTGCCGTAACTAATAGAACGGGCCTCTTTAGCTTCTGTGCCATTATATACATTACCACTATATATATCCTCATTTGCACAACCTGCTATCCCTAAACTAAGTAAAATAGCGAATGATAAACTAATCTTTTTCATAAATAAGTAGTACCCTAGGATTTTATTGATTAATTTTTAGAAGTTCTAGATAACCAAGAACTTGATCTCTTACGAGAAACATTTGTTACTGCAACGCCATTATCATCACTAGATACTCGAACACAAGCACCAACAACTAAATGTGAGTCATAAGAATGATTTACTACAACACTCTCAATTGGACCATCTGGACGTTCACAATCATTTTTACGGATTGTTAATTTTAAGCCATCTCCCTCATAAGAACTGAACAAAACCTCGCCATGATACGCATTGTCATTCTTGTTAGATGAGCAAGCTGCTAATCCTAAACTTAATAATACAGCGAATGCTAAAGTTACTTTTTTCATTGGATCCTAAACCTCAATTATCTTTTTGATGTGATATGGGTGAACTTTTATGCAAGTATGATTTTCTGTTCGATCAATAAAACTCACAGCGATAGAAGGATTTGGCAATTGTTCTCCATCTACTTTAGGTTCACTCACTTTAATTTTTAAATTAGTCGATTCGTCCCATAAAAATCGTTTTTTTATGCGTTTAGTCCATTCATCAGTTGTTTCATTAACTTCAAATGGCATCACAACTTCAATATGCTCCCAGTTCTCCACTGGATACACTTTATCTTTAGGGAACGGCAATTCAATAATATCAATAAATTGACCTGAAAAGCCTATCGGACTATTAAGTTGAATTAAATAAATAATTCTTCCATTTACGATATTATCGCTCAGAATTGTACCGCACTTTAATAATAAAGTCAGCCAATCTTCCGCAGATTTACGTTTATTTACTCTTAAAGCAATATGATCAATCTCAAAATTATCTAAGCTTAATTTCATAGCATGAGATAACTCAATAATTTTTTTTTCGAATTGTTCAAACTCATCTAACGAAATATTAGATTGCTGAAATAACAAATGATTTTGGTTAAAAATCTGCATTTTTTCTTGGTTCGTCTTTTCTGAATAGGGAAAGAGCGGTATCATAGCGCATTATTTTGACAAATCAATTATTAGGTATTATCAGTGAATATTCAGTCCATTTTATCTGACAAAATTAAACAAGCGATGTGCCAAGCTGGCGCAGATGAGCAATGTGATGCTTTAGTAAAACAATCTAGTAAAGCTCAATTTGGCGATTATCAAGCCAATGGAATTATGGCTGCTGCAAAAAAATTAGGTTTAAATCCTCGTGATTTTGCACAAAAAGTCTTAGATCTGGTTGATTTAACAAATATTGCTGAAAAAACAGAAATTGCCGGTCCAGGATTTATCAATATTTTCTTAGATAAAAATTGGCTCGCAGAAAATTTACAGCTTGCTTTACAAGATAAAAAACTAGGCATAAAAGCGGAAGAAATTCAAACTATCGTTGCAGATTACTCCTCACCCAATGTGGCAAAAGAAATGCACGTTGGACATTTACGCTCAACAATTATTGGCGATGCTGTAGTTCGTACCTTAGAGTTTTTAGGTCATAAGGTTATCCGCGCAAACCATGTGGGCGACTGGGGTACGCAATTTGGTATGCTTATTGCTTACCTAGAAAAAATGGAAAATGAGCACGCCTCCGCAATGGAATTAGCTGACTTGGAAGCTTTCTATCGTGCGGCTAAAGAACATTATGATAATGATGAAACTTTCGCAGAGAAAGCGCGTAATTATGTTGTGAAACTACAAAGTGGTGATGAATATTGTCGCACAATGTGGAAAAAGCTCGTTGATATTACCATGCAACAAAACCAACATAACTATAATCGCTTGAATGTTACCTTAACTGAAAATGATGTCATGGGCGAAAGTTTATATAACCCAATGCTACCTGAAATTGTTGCTGACTTGAAAGCACAAGGCTTAGCAGTGGAAGATGAAGGTGCCCAAGTTGTTTATTTAGAGGAATTTAAAAATAAAGATGGCGATCCTATGGGCGTTATCGTACAGAAGAAAGATGGCGGCTTCCTTTATACCACCACAGATATTGCAGCTGCTAAATATCGTTGCCACACATTAAAAGCAGATCGCGCGTTAGTTTTCTCAGACACTCGCCAAAGCCAACATATGCAACAGGCTTGGTTAATTACCAGAAAAGCTGGCTATGTGCCAGAGAGTTTCCAATTGGAACATAAAAACTTCGGTATGATGTTAGGCAAAGACGGAAAACCATTTAAAACACGTTCAGGTGGAACAGTAAAATTAGCAGATTTATTAGATGAGGCTATTGAACGTGCCGATAAATTAATTTCAGAAAAAAGCACCGCACTTTCTGCCGAAGAAAAAGCTGCTGTTGTCGAAGCAGTAGGAATTGGTTCAGTCAAATATGCAGATCTTTCCAAAAATCGTACTACTGACTATGTATTCGATTGGGACAATATGTTGAGTTTTGAAGGAAATACTGCACCTTATATGCAATATGCTTATACTCGCATTCGTTCAATTTTCAGCAAAGCCAATATTAGCAATGAACAACTTCATCAGGCACAAATCCAATTAGCCGATGATAAAGAACGCTTACTTGCGATTAAATTATTGCAATTTGAAGAAGCTGTTCAAGTTGTAGCAAAAGAAGGAACTCCGCATATTCTCTGTGCTTATTTGTATGAATTAGCAGGATTATTCTCTAGTTTCTACGAACATTGCCCTATTTTGAACAACGATGATGAAAATGTGAAATTAAGCCGTTTAAAACTTGCATTACTCACAGAAAAAACCTTAAAACAAGGTTTAGACTTACTGGGCATCAAAACAGTAGAAAAAATGTAGTATCGATAAAAAAGGGGCATATCATATTGAGTTGCCCCTTTTTATTACATGATTTTATCTTGTTTCCAAAAGATAAATCGCTTGATAAGGTTGTAAAAAGATAATTCCCTCCTTTATCTGTAAATCAGCATAGTTATTCATCACAATCTTTCCAACTACAACATTTCAAAGCTCATAGTTCCTAAAAGAAAAGGGAAAATAATCTGAATTATATGGATTAAGAAGGAAAACAAATGAATATTAGCCAAGCAGCAAAACAAACGGGATTATCGCCTAAACAAATTCGTGATTATGAAAAACAGGGGCTATTAACTAAAACACACCGCACTTTAAACGGCTACCGTTTTTATACTGAGCATGATTTAACTCGTCTTAATTTCATTGCGAATGCACGAAAAGTAGGATTTTCATTACAGCAAATTGCTCAGCTTTTAAAATTAAATGATGATCCTAATCGTACGAGCCGAGAAGTTAAAGTGCTTGCCTCACAACATATTCAAGAATTAACAGAAAAAATTGCCGATCTACAAAAAATGTTAGCTTTATTAACAGATTGGCATTGTGCTTGCCAAGGCGATGAAAGCCCAACTTGTTCTATATTACTTGGGTTAACGCAAGAAAGTGAAAAGTGCGGTCATTTATAAGAATAATTGATAGTCAACACAACTATGGGAAATTTTTCGTATTTCCAATAGCTCAAGTAATTGTTGTACTGCATCCTTCCCCTGTCTGAGCATAACCTCAATCTATCGTCAAAATATTGGAAAAGAGAAAAGATAATAATGGATTATTGCCCATGCGACATACTTGGATATGCTGTAATTTGTGTTCTTGTATGTGCAATATCTTTAATGGTTAATTTACTCATTTAAAACAACGTTTTTAAGGCTTTACCAATATCGGCTAAACTTCGTACAGTTTTGACACCCGCTTTTTCTAAAGCGGTAATTTTTTCTTCTGCTGTTCCTCTACCACCACTAATAATCGCGCCAGCATGCCCCATTCTTTTACCTTTTGGTGCAGTTACGCCAGCAATATAAGCAACAACAGGTTTTGTTATATGTTTATGAATAAAATCAGCGGCTTCTTCCTCCGCACTTCCACCAATTTCACCAATCATCACTATTGCATCAGTTTCGGGATCCGCCTGAAATAATTGCAAAATATCAATAAAACTGGAGCCAGGAATAGGATCACCACCAATTCCAACGCAAGTGGATTGCCCAAATCCCTCATCGGTTGTTTGTTTTACCGCCTCATAAGTCAAGGTTCCAGAACGAGAAACAATGCCAATACGTCCTTTTTTATGAATATTTCCCGGCATTATCCCCATTTTACATTCATCTGGTGTAATCACACCGGGGCAATTAGGACCGATCATAACCACATCACTTTGTGTTAATTTTTGTTTTATGGCTAGCATATCCAAAGTTGGAATACCTTCAGTAATACAAACAATTAGTTTAATTCCGCCGTCAATAGCCTCTAAAATCGCATCTTTACAAAAAGGTGCTGGCACATAAATCATACTTGCTGTTGCCCCTGTTTGCTCTACGGCATCACGCACGGTATTAAAAACCGGCAAACCTAAATGTAATGTTCCACTTTTTCCCGGAGAAACACCACCAACGAGTTGAGTGCCATAAGCTAAAGCTTGTTCACAATGAAAAGTGCCTTGTTTACCCGTAAAGCCTTGGCAAATTACTTTAGTATTTTTATCAATTAAAATTGCCATTATTCACTCTCCTTTGCCGCTTTAACAGCTTGTTTTACTGCGTCTGTTAAACTTTCAGCTGCAATTAAATTTAAGTTACTTTGTGCCAAAATTTCACGTCCCAACTCAGCATTAGTTCCTTCTAAACGAACAATAACAGGCACATTGACACCAATCTCGTTTACCGCTGAAATAATCCCTTCAGCAATTAAATCACAGCGAACAATACCACCAAAAATATTCACTAATACGGCTTTCACTGCGCTATCCGTTAAAATAATTTTAAATGCCTCTGCAACGCGTTCTTTTGTTGCCCCACCACCAACATCGAGGAAATTCGCTGGTTGTCCGCCATGTAATTTAATAATATCCATAGTGCCCATTGCCAGACCAGCGCCATTTACCATACAGCCGATATTTCCCTCTAAAGCAACATAATTTAAATTCCACTTTTCTGCTTCTGCCTCCCGAAGATCTTCTTGATTTAAATCACGCATTGCGCGGAGATCAGGATGGCGATATAAGGCATTATCATCTATAACTATCTTGGCATCTAAACAAAATAAATCATCATTTTGCAAAATAACTAATGGATTAATTTCTAACAAGGACAAATCTTTTTCCACAAATAATTTCGCTAACTGGCAAAATATGTGACTGAACTGCTGGACTTGTTTACCGGATAACCCTAGCTTAAATGCCAACTCTCGAGCTTGATATGGCATTGCCCCCATCACAAGATCGATAGCAACTTTATGTAATAAGTGCGGTGTTTTTTCTGCAACTTCTTCTATATCCATGCCACCTTCAGTGGATGCCATAAAAACGATTTTCTGCGAGCTACGATCAATGATGGCACTTAAATACAATTCTTTTTTAATTTCTGCACAAGGCTCAAGATAAATCTGATTGATTGGTTGCCCTTGTTCATTTGTTTGAAAAGTAACTAAACGTTGCCCTAAAAACTTAGAAAAAAACGACCGCACTTCTTGCTCAGATTTTACAACTTGCACACCTCCAGCTTTACCACGTCCACCAGCATGAATTTGGCATTTTGCGATCCATTGGGAGCCAGGTAATTTTTCAATTGCATTTAAAGCTTGTTCAACATTTTCACAAACATAACCTTCGCTTACAGGTAAGTCATAATCTGCAAAAAGTTTTTTGCTTTGATACTCATGTAAATTCATATTGCCCCCTTATTGAATGTATTTTAGTACCGCACTTTTAGTCTTCTATCATCCTTAGATTTCTAATAATAAGCGTGTTGGATCTTCCAATAATTCTTTCACGGTAACAAGAAAACCGACACTTTCACGCCCATCAATTAAACGGTGATCATAGCTTAAAGCTAAATACATCATCGGGCGAATAACCACTTCTCCATCAATTGCTACTGGGCGATCTTTAATGGCATGCATACCTAAAATTGCACTTTGCGGAGGATTAATAATAGGCGTTGACATTAAGGAGCCAAAAACACCACCATTAGTGATAGTAAAATTCCCTCCCGTTAAATCTTCAACAGTTAATTTTCCGTCACGTCCTTTTTCAGCAAGCGCTTTAATTTCTTTTTCAATATCCGCCATACTTAATTTGTCACAATTGCGCACCACTGGCGTAACTAAACCACGAGGCGTTGAAACGGCAATACTAATATCAAAATAGTTGTGGTAAACAATATCATCACCATCAATAGATGCGTTTATTTCTGGATAACGTTTCAATGCCTCCACCACTGCTTTGATATAGAAAGACATGAAACCCAATCGAGCGCCATGTTGTTTCTCAAATTTCTCAGCATAACGCTTGCGTAAACTCATAATTGGCTGCATATCCACTTCATTAAATGTTGTAAGCATCGCTGTGGTATTTTTTGCTTCTAATAAACGCTCAGCAATACGTTTGCGTAAACGTGTCATTGGTACACGTTTTTCATTACGATTATCCAGATTTAAATTATTTTTAACTGGCTGAGAGGCTTGAGCGATTTCTGCTTGTTGTGCTTTTTGTTTAACCACTAGTTCCACATCTTCACGGGTAATGCGACCACCGACACCAGTGCCTTTTATTTCATCAGGATTTAATTCGTGCTCCGCTAATAAACGGCGAATAGCTGGACTTAATACATCGCTGGTTGCATCAGAACTCAAATTACCTAAATGGCGATCTGCTGGTGTTTTCTCTACATTTTGTACGGTGGCTTTCGTAACTTCTCCAGCGCTAGCTAAAGCAGAAACTTTACCCAACAATTGTTTACTCACTACTGTGGAGCCTTCGGGTTGTAAGATAGTTTCAATTACACCATCACTAAGTGCGGGTACTTCTAGCACTACTTTATCCGTTTCAATTTCAACTAAAATTTCATCACGTTTTACTGTATCGCCCACTTTTTTATGCCAAGTAACCACTGTGGCATCTGCTACTGATTCTGGTAAATCTGGAGTAATAATATCGAAATTGCTCATAATTTTTTCCTTCTATATTTCGATTAAATTGGCTATACCCAATCATTGCTTAAAAATGATTTTAGCGTATCAAAATTATGCGAGAGCTTCGTCTACTAAAGCTTTTTGCTGTTCATTATGTAAAGATAAATATCCCACTGCTGGCGAAGCTGAAGCTGGGCGTCCTACATAACGTAGTTCTCCATGTGGAGGTAATGATGTCCAGAAATTATGCTGACAACAATACCAAGCACCTTGGTTTAATGGCTCTTCTTGACACCAAACATAATCCGTGACATAAGAATAAGGCGCCAAAGCCTCTTTCATTTCTTCATGTGGATATGGATAAAGTTGCTCAATACGAATAATCGCAATATCCGTTTGCTTATTTGCTCGGCGTTGTTCTAATAAATCATAATAAACTTTTCCAGAACACATCACGACACGACGAACTTTTTGCGGCTCAATAGCATCAACTTCTGCAATCACATTTTGATATTTCCCATTCACTAGTTCTTCCATAGAAGATACTGCAAGAGGATGGCGCAGTAATGATTTTGGTGTAATTACAACTAATGGGCGACGCACTTTACGTAACATCTGGCGGCGCAATAAGTGATAAATTTGAGCTGGCGTAGATGGCACACATACTTGCATATTTTGTTGTGCACATAACTGTAAATAGCGCTCCAAACGAGCTGATGAATGTTCTGGACCTTGCCCCTCATATCCATGCGGTAACAACATCACTAAACCACACATTCTGCCCCATTTTTGTTCGCCCGAACTAATGAATTGATCGATTACCACCTGTGCCACATTGGCAAAATCACCAAATTGAGCCTCCCAAATTGTCAGTGTGCGAGGTGTCGCCGTAGCATAACCATATTCATAAGCCAAAACCGCCTCTTCCGAGAGTACTGAGTCCCAAACCTCAAAATGTCCTTGCTGACCATGTAACTGTGTTAATGGAATATATAAAGTGGCATCTTTTTGATTATGTAATACAGAATGACGGTGGAAGAAAGTCCCTCTCCCAGCATCTTCACCAGATAAACGAACATTATATCCTTCATCAAGTAAGGTCGCATAAGCCATAGTTTCAGCCATTCCCCAGTCAAATAATTTATCCCCTTGAGCCATAGATAAACGATCATCATAGAGTTTTTTCACGCGAGGATGTAATGGATGTGTATCAGGATATTCACATACTTTCTGCGCTAAGCCAATAAAACGTTCTGGTTCAAAAGAACCATCATACTCAGCCCATTCTTGCGTTAAATATTTAGTCCAATCTTGAGTTTCTGGATCCATTTCTCGCCATTCTGGAACAACACAATCGCCGTTATCTAAAGCATCTCGATATTTATTGGCTAACTCAATTGCATATTCTTCATCAATAATACCTTCTGCAACTAAACGATTTGCATAGACTTTCGGAGGCGTTGGATGTTTACGGATACGCTCATACATAAGTGGCTGAGTTACCGCTGGCTCATCAGCTTCATTATGACCATGACGGCGATATGACACCAAATCAATAAAAATATCACGCTTAAATTTTGAACGAAACTCAACTGCCATTCTTGCGGCATAAGCAACAGCCTCAGGATCATCTCCATTTACATGGATAACTGGTGCCTCAATCATCTTCGCAATATCAGTACAATATTCAGTTGATCGAGTATCTTGTGGATTTGAGGTAGTAAAACCAATTTGGTTATTAATTACCACACGAATAGTACCGCCAACAGTATAACCTCTGGCTGCCGACATATTCAGTGTTTCTTGTACAATCCCCTGTCCAGCTACAGCTGAATCACCATGTACTGTAATAGGTAAAACTTGAGAACGTTCAACATCTTGAATACGATTTTGTCTTGCGCGAACTGATCCTAAAACCACAGGGTTAACGATCTCTAAATGAGAAGGGTTAAATGCTAATGCTAAATGAACTATGCCATCATCGGTCATAAAATCAGATGAAAAACCCTGATGATATTTCACATCACCAGTCCCACTGCCATGATGCTTGCCAGCAAATTCATCGAATAATTCCGAAGGCTTTTTACCCAATACATTGACTAATAAATTCAAGCGACCACGATGTGCCATTCCCATTACAATTTCTTTGATGCCATTTTTACCACTATGACGGATCATTTCTTTCATTAAAAGTACAAAAGCATCACTACCTTCTAAAGAAAAGCGTTTTGCTCCCGGGAATTTTGCGCCTAAATAACGCTCTAAGCCATCAGCTGCAGTTAGTTCTTCTAAAAATTTCAGCTGTTCCTCTCGGCTAAATAATGGTTTATTTAATAAATTCTCCACTTTACGCTGTAACCAAGTACGCGCTTCAAGATCGTTAACATGCATAAACTCTAAGCCGATAGTACTGCAATAAGTCTTTTTCAAGGCATCAGCTAAATCACGCAAGGATATTTGTTCTTTGTTATAAACATAGCCACCAATATCAAAAACTTCATCTAAATCATCATCAGTAAAGCCATAAAACTTATAATCAAGGGTTGGGGCATCCATGCGTTGCCACATTTTCAATGGATCTAAATCCGCATGTAAATGCCCTCGGTTACGATGCCCATTTACCCACTTCAAAACATTGACTAACCGAGCACTGACATTGGGATCAATTACACCAACCCCATTTTGTGAATTATCACGCGCTAAACGTTTGAAATAATCACGGACTTGTGAGTGAGGCTGCTCAAGTGCGGTCGGTTTTGGAAGAGAATTGAAAATTTGTTGCCAACTTTCGTCAACAGATTGAGGGTTATCAAGATAATCTTCATAAAGATCTTCGATATAAGATTGGTTTGCTCCAGCTAGAGCGCTAGATGCTAACCATTCACTGATAGGGCTATTTTTTTTCATTATGACCACCTAACTTGATTATTGATAGCAATTTACAGTGTAAATTTTCTCTATTATACATAGATTTAACTATAAATAATCTATTTATTTGACAAGTTACATCAGCAAAAAATTAAAAATTAATTTGCTTATTTAAGCAACAAAAAAGTTAATTTTTTGTTAATTAAATTTTATTTTTTTGATCTCTATCTCACTTTTGAAAATTTAACATTTTATTTACAAAAAAAATTAAAATTTATGAAGACACTGACAAAATTAAAAGTTATAGTGAAAAACACACACAAAACATACAACATCTTACTTTTAAACTCTCAAGAAGGAATGTCTTATGCCTAAATTAACAGCAAAACTTACTCTTAGCGATGGACGTGAATTTGATTTAAATGTACAACAAGGAACTCTTGGCTATGATGCGATTGATGTCCAAGCCTTAGTTAAAAATAAGTTGTTTACCTTTGACCCTGGATTTATGTCAACGGCTTCTTGTGTTTCTGAAATAACCTATATAGACGGCGACAATGGAGTACTCTTGCATCGAGGCTACCCTATTGCAGATCTCGCTCAAAACGCAGATTACTTAGAAGTCGCTCACTTGTTATTATTCGGTGAACGCCCAAGCAAAGAAGAATACGCTAACTTTAGAAAGTTAGTTACAAATCACACATTGGTACATGAACAAATCTCTCGTTTCTTCCATGGTTTCCGTCGAGATTCTCATCCTATGGCAATTATGTGTGGGGTAAGTGGCGCACTCGCAGCTTTCTATCACGATTCTTTAGATATTAATAATATTTCACACCGTGAGCTTACCGCAATCCGATTATTAGCCAAAATGCCAACACTTGCGGCTATGTGTTATAAATATTCTATTGGTCAACCTTTTATGTTTCCATTGAATAAACTTTCCTACTCAGGTAACTTTTTACACATGATGTTTGCAACGCCTTGCGAACCTTATGAAGTCAATCCTGTACTAGAAAAAGCAATGGATAGAATTTTCATTTTGCATGCTGATCATGAACAAAATGCTTCAACTTCCACAGTACGTACCGCTGCTTCATCTGGTGCAAATCCTTTTGCTTGTATCGCTGCAGGAATTGCTTCTCTTTGGGGACCAGCGCATGGTGGTGCAAATGAAGCTTGTATCAATATGTTAGAGGAAATTGGTTCCGTTGATCGTATTCCTGAATATATTGCTCGCGCAAAAGATAAAAGTGATCCGTTCAGATTAATGGGATTTGGGCATAGAGTTTATAAAAACTATGATCCTCGAGCTAAAGTGATGCGCCAAACTTGTCATGAAGTATTGAAAGAATTAAATATCCAAACACCATTATTTGATGTTGCAATGGAATTAGAACGTATCGCTTTAAGCGATCCTTACTTTATCGATCATAAACTTTATCCAAATGTGGATTTCTATTCAGGCATTATCTTAAAAGCCATTGGTATCCCAACCTCAATGTTTACAGTAATTTTCGCCCTAGCAAGAACTGTAGGCTGGATTGCGCATTGGAAAGAAATGTTCAAACCGGGTAACATGAAAATTGTACGCCCTCGTCAATTATATAAAGGACACACAGAACGTAAATTTGAGGCTATTGAAAAATAGTTTTACTCTGTTTAAAAATAAAGCTCGCTCTTATTTTTAAAAGCGAGCTTTAATTTTTTTTATTTGCCTATCCTATCAAAATTAATCTTAAATCATGTTAAAATGAGACTAATTATTAATAACTAGGGAATTCATTCTATGGCATACACCACCTTCTCACAAACCAAAAACAATCAATTATTAGAACCGATGTTTTTCGGTCAAAATGTTAACGTTGCTCGCTATGATCAACAAAAATATGAAACTTTTGAGAAACTAATTGAAAAACAATTATCTTTCTTCTGGCGCCCTGAAGAAGTTGATGTATCACAAGACCGTATTGACTACCAAGCACTGCCAGAACATGAAAAACATATCTTTATTAGTAATCTAAAATATCAAACCCTATTAGATTCTATCCAAGGTCGTAGCCCGAATGTTGCCTTACTACCATTAGTATCCATTCCAGAATTAGAAACATGGATCGAAACTTGGACATTCTCAGAAACTATCCACTCTCGTTCTTATACGCATATTATTCGTAATATTGTCAACGATCCTTCAATCGTCTTTGATGACATCGTCACAAATGAAGAAATCATTAAACGTGCAAAAGATATTTCTTCTTACTATGATGATTTAATTCGTGATAGCCAACTTTATGGTTTATATGGCGAAGGTACTTACAATGTTGATGGCAAAGAATGCACAGTGACTTTACGCAACTTAAAACGCCAACTTTACTTATGTTTAATGAGCGTAAATGCATTAGAAGCAATTCGTTTCTATGTTTCTTTTGCTTGTTCTTTCGCTTTTGCTGAGCGCAAATTAATGGAAGGAAATGCAAAAATTATTAAATTTATTGCTCGTGATGAAGCGCTACATCTAACAGGTACACAACATATCCTCAATATCATGGCAGCAGGTCAAGATGATCCAGAAATGGCCGAAATTGCAGAAGAATGCAGACAAGAGGCCTATGATTTATTCGTTGCTGCTGCAGAACAAGAAAAAGAATGGGCTGATTACTTATTTAAAGACGGCTCAATGATTGGTTTAAATAAAGATATTCTGGTGCAATATGTGGAATATATTACCAACATTCGTATGCAAGCCGTTGGTTTACCATTGCCATTCCAAGCTCGTTCAAATCCAATTCCATGGATTAACGCTTGGTTAGTGTCAGATAATGTACAAGTTGCACCACAAGAAGTAGAAGTAAGTTCATATCTTGTTGGGCAAATTGATTCAAAAGTCGATACTAATGATTTCGGTGATTTTGATCTATAAATAATATAAAAAAAAGAACCGCACTTTTAAAATTCAAAGTGCGGTTTGTTTTTCGCAAAATTATGAAAATTTATCAAGTTTATATCAGTAATTATCAACAAACTCTCGATCATGCTAATGAAATGCCATTATTAGATAAATTGGAAAAAAATGGCATAACCCATGAATATCAATGTCGTTCAGGCTATTGTGGCTCATGTCGAGTAAAGCTAAAAAAAGGCAAAGTATCTTATAAAGAACTTCCTCTTGCTTTTCTCAATCAAAATGAAATATTACTTTGTTGTTGTCAGTTGGAAGATGATATAGAAATTGAGCTCTAATTGATGATAAATAAAGCAATTAAATCAATTTAAAAAATTTCCACTTGCAGAAAAATAAAATATCCATAGAATACGCAACTCGAATGACTTATCAATGCCGACTTAGCTCAGTAGGTAGAGCAACTGACTTGTAATCAGTAGGTCACCAGTTCGATTCCGGTAGTCGGCACCATTCAAAAATATCTCAAAAATAATACCGCTCTTAAAGCGGTTTTTTATTGCCTAAAGTTTTTGTAATGTCAGTATAAAAGAGTGACTGCAAATGCAGTCACAACTCTCTTAAATAAGTTTCACATCCCCAATCACATTCAAAATTCTCTTATCTGAAATTGGATATTTAGTGCCAAGTTGTTGAGCAAATAAACTGACCCTTAACTCCTCAATCATATAAGGAATTTCCTTAACTTCATTAGAGTGCGGTTTAGATTTTGGCAGTTTTGCTAAAACTTGTTGGTAGGCTTGATGAACTTGCTCAACTCTTAACATTGCTGCACGATCACGATTAATATCTTGCGCTAATTTATCAATGCGTTTATCAATGGCTTGTAAATAACGTTGAATATCCGTTAAACGTTCATAACCTGTTTTTGCGACAAACCCTGGATAAATAAGTCCGCTAATTTGAGCTTTAATATCGGCAAGAGCAAAAGCCATAGTAAAGTCCATTTTGCCTTTCAAACGTTTATTAATTTCAAAGGTTAATGTCAGGATTTTTTCTACTTGTTGCGCAATATCTACAGTCATTTCATTGAGATTTTCTCGAATAAAATCACGCAATTTATCAAAATCATCTTCATTCCAAACAAATCCGCCAAAATCAGCAATAAGTTTATCCACCGCACAAGCAATACAATCATCAATTAAATCAAGCACTTTGCCAAAAGGCGTGAAATATAAACCGAGTTTAGATTTATTCGGTAATTTTTCATGTAAATATTTAATTGGCGATGGCACATTTAACAGTAATAAACGGCGCAGACCTTGTTGCATTGCCACTTGTTGTTCAAATTCAGTTTCAAATAATTTGATCCCCACCGCATCTTTTTCATCAACAATGGCAGGATAAGCCTTAACGCTAAAACCTCGTTTTTTCTGCTCATAAAATTGCGGTAATTGTGCAAAATTCCAAACATGGATACCACTTTGTTCAATGCCATCATCAGCAACAGAAGAAATACTTTCTTGAACCTGATCTTTCAGATCAAATTTCAGCTGATCTAAATCTAAACTTTCAGCAATCTTACGCCCTTTATCATCAATGACTCTAAATGTCATTTTTAAGTGCGGTGGTATTTGCGCTAAATTCCATTCATCAACTTCCACTTGTACTCCAGTCATACGGCGCAACTCATAACTTAAAGTGTCAAGTAGAGGTTTATCCGTTTGTGTCACTCGACCTAAAAATGCACTCGCATAGTTAGGTGCTGGCACAAAATTACGGCGCAAAGATTTCGGTAAAGACTTAATCAAAGCAACAATTAATTCATGACGAAGTCCCGGAATTTGCCAATCAAATCCCGTCATTTCAACTTGATTTAATAATGGCAACGGAATATGCACAGTGACGCCATCAGCTTCTGTTCCCGGTTCAAATTGATAGGTTAATTTCAATTTTAAATTGTCTTGATACCAAAAATTTGGGAAGTCTAATTTGCTAATATTGGCATTGTCTTCATTCATCAAAAAAGACTTTTCAAAATTCAGCAATTCAGGATCTTTTTGGGCTGTTTTCTTCCACCAACTATCAAAATGTTTTTGTGAAACAACATCTGCCCCAATGCGTTGATCATAAAAATCAAATAAAGCACGCTCATCAACTAAAATATCTCGGCGCCGTGTTTTGTGTTCTAATTCTTCAACTTCTTTAATCAATTTTTGGTTGGCAAAAAAGAATTTGTGTCTGGTATTCCAATCCCCTTCAACAAGAGCAGATTGAATAAAAATTTCACGGCTAGTGGTTGGATCAATAGCACCATAATTCGCCTGTCGATTGGTAACAATAGGCACACCATAAAGACTGACTTTTTCATTGGCAATCACTTGTCCACGAGATTTTGACCAGCGAGGCTCCGAATAGCTTGATTTAATCAAATGTTCTGCCAATGGTTCAATCCATTCAGGCTCAATATCAGCCACCATTCTCCCCCAAAGTTTAGAGGTTTCTACTAATTCTGCTGCCACCACCCACTTAGGCTGTTTTTTAAATAAAACAGAGTTAGGAAAAATGGAGAAATGGGCATTTCTTGCCCCTAAATATTGCTGTTTTTCTGCCTCTTTTAAGCCAATATGAGAAAGCAAACCACTTAAAAGTGCGGTGTGAATTTGCGCATATTCCGCAGGCTGAGAATTAATAGGCAAGCCCATTTCACGCACAGTTAAGCGGATTTGATGATAAATATCCTGCCATTCACGAATACGTAAATAATTCAGGTAATCCTTTTGGCATAAACGGCGGAATTGATTTTTACTCAAGGCTTTCTGTTGCTCTTGAATATAATTCCACAAATTTAAATAGGCTAAAAAGTCAGATTTTTTATCAGCAAAACGGCGATGTTTATCATCTGCTGATTGTTGTTTTTCTTGTGGTCTTTCTCTTGGATCTTGAATTGACAAGGCAGCCACAATAATCATCAATTCATGTAAACAAGAAAATGGCACCGCACTTAACAGCATTTTCGCCAAGCGAGGATCAACAGGTAATTGTGCTAACTGCTTACCAACAGTGGTAAGTTGACGTTGTTCGCCTTGCTTTGTTTTTTTCCATTCAAATGCTTGCAATTCTTCTAAGAGTTTAATCCCGTCTTGAATATGACGTTTATCTGGCGCATCAACAAAAGGGAAAGCATCTATATCATCCAATCCCAAAGCGGTCATTTGCAAAATAACCGAGGCCAAATTAGTGCGGAGAATTTCAGGATCGGTAAATTCTGGACGATTATTAAAATCCTCTTCGGAATATAAACGAATACAAATCCCTTCTGAAACACGACCACAGCGCCCTTTACGCTGATTAGCCGAGGCTTGTGAAATAGGCTCAATGGGCAAGCGTTGCACTTTAGTGCGGTAGCTATAACGTGAAATTCTTGCAGTGCCCAGATCTATAACATATTTTATGCCCGGTACAGTTAATGAAGTTTCTGCCACATTAGTAGCTAACACGATGCGATTTAAATTACTCGGATGAAAAATTTTATTTTGTTCTTGTGCGGAAAGTCGTGCAAAGAGCGGTAAAATTTCGGTGTGTTTTAATTCTAATTTTTGCAATGCCTCTGCGGTATCTCTGATTTCTCGCTCTCCATTTAGGAAAATCAAAATATCGCCAGCCCCTTCGCCTTGTAGCTCATCAACGGCATTTAAAATCCCTTGTAACTGATCTTGATCTTCGTCCTCAACAATTGGACGATACCGCACTTCTACTGGATAAGTACGTCCAGATACTTCAATAATTGGCGCATGATTAAAATGTTGTGAAAAACGCTCCACATCAATGGTTGCAGAAGTAATAATTACTTTGAGATCAGGACGGCGAGGAAGCAATTGTTTCAAATAACCTAGGATAAAATCATTGTTCAGGCTACGTTCATGGGCTTCATCAATAATCAGCGTATCATATTGGTTTAAAAAACGATCAGATTGAATTTCAGCCAGCAAAATACCGTCTGTCATTAATTTAATTTGCGTTTGATCACTGATTTGATCATTAAACCGCACTTTATAACCTACTATTCCACCAAGGCTAGTATTTAACTCTTCAGCAATTCTTGTCGCCACTGAACGTGCGGCAATACGGCGTGGCTGAGTATGCCCAATTAAGCCCCTTTGCCCTAACCCTAACTCCAAGCACATTTTCGGTAATTGCGTGGTTTTTCCTGAACCTGTTTCCCCAGCGATCACTACCACTTGATGATCTTGAATAAGTTTTTGGATTTCTGCTTTTCTTTGACTTACGGGTAAATTTTCAGGAAATTCAATTTTTGGCACCGCACTTTTTCGTTGTAAAAAGCGAGCTTGTGCTTGCTGGATTTGCTGCTCAATTTCTGTAATAACATTGTTGATATGAGTAGGATTTTTGATTTGGCTTATGCCTTTAATACGAGCAAATAAACGGCGATGATCAACCAGCATCATATCTGTAAGCTGTGTTAACAATGCCTGTTGTTGTGGGTTAAAAACGGTTTTTTTTATTGTTTTCTTCATTGTTTTTATATTATTCAAATTCAGTAAATGGAGAGATAAAAATATCTTAGCCTGTTTTGCCAATAAATAAGGACAAAATCCCAGCGGCAATTAAAGGTCCAACGGGAACGCCACCCAAAAATGCGACACCCAAAATCGTGCCTAATAATAAACCTGTTAATAAGGAAGGTTGTGCCCCCATTAAGTTCACGCCACGCCCACCAAACCATGCAACAAGCACACCAATTGCCATGGCTAAAAACATTTTCCAATGAATAAAGGCTGTCCAATTTGGCAATTGAACTTTACCCGAAATAATAGGGCTTAGAACGCCAATAGTAAGAATAATGATGCCAATATTTACGCCATGCTTTTCCATAAATGGAATATATTTGGCTAAAAAGGTTTGTTGCATTAGAAGTAAGATCGTAGCGGAAATGGTAATGGAGCTATTATTGCCTAACACACCGAGCAAAATGAGCATAACCAATAATAAGGTGATTGAATTAAATTGTAATGACATCAGAATTTTCCTAGCAAATTGTTAATTCTCAAAAACGATGCCAATTATAGCAATTTTCTAAGAAGAGGTATTATTTTGAAACTATTAATTGAAAATAATCCTGCCAAATTTGAACAAAATTTTTAAATTGGGCTTTCCACATCCAAAGATCTCAAAATTTCACTAACACCTAAAATTAAGCTAGATTTTATTATTTTTTCCAAACGAATTTGTTGCATCTGAAATTGCATTGAGTCTTTATTATTGAGCAATTTCATTTCGCTAAATTGGGGAATTGAAATGAGGTCAACACAATGCAATTGTTGCACAAAATAAATAACAGGCGGAGATGAAAACGTTGGTTCCTCAACCTCATCACTTAGAGCTAATTTGAATTGAAAAAATGCATTAACATCTTCATAAGTATTAGCAGATATAACGCCTAAACCAAGTAATAGCTTTAATCTTACTGGCAATTCTGCAAGTGGTCCTTGGTGTTCAAATAAAGAATCAACAACAGATTTCAATGCAAAGTCTTCCTTACGAAATACCCGTTGAATAAGCTGCTCAATATGTTCTGATATCTGCTGAGTAGAGAAAGCAAGAAAGCCACGAACTGTGGCAATCTCACTTAATTTTTCAATAACTTGATCTTGTTGCAACATTATGAATAACGCACCACAATTTCATTAATCACAGCATCATTACTTAATCCTGTATAGTGTTTAATTGCTTCACGCACCCCATTCTTTGCAATAAAAGCTCTTAACTCAACAGCTTGTGGATCCTCTTCATTTTTGTATTTTAACGCCATCACAACCCCCTCAACGAGATGATTATGTGGTAAGTCATACTCAAGTGTTCCTAATAGAGGTTTGATCAAACGATCATTTGGACTCAACTTACGGATTGGCTCACGTCCGACACGATTTACATCATCATTTAAGTAAGGATTAGCAAAACGCTTGAGAATTTTCTCAATATAGGTGTAGTGAGCTTCTGGATCAAAGCCATAACGTTTAATTAACACGGCTCCACTTTCCTCCATTGTCGCTTTTACAGCTTGACGAATTGTATCAATGCCAATAGCTTCTTTGATCCATTTTACCCCTGCATTTTTCCCCAAATAAGCACAAACTAAATGCCCTGTATTCAGGGTAAAGAGCTTACGCTCAACAAATGCAAGAAGATTATCCGTTAATTCCATTCCTGTAATTTGAGGAATTTCACCTTTAAATTGTGTTTTATCGACAATCCATTCGCTGAACTCCTCTACGGTAACCTCTAACGGATCATTGGGATTTACTTCAGCTGGTGGAACTATTCTATCTACAGCTGAATCAACGAAACCAACAAATTGCTCTACATTGGCTTGTTGTAATGGCGTAAGATACTCAAAGATTTTCTCTTTAAAAAATGAAGTTCCACGTACCATATTCTCACAAGCAATGATATTCAGTGTTTTTTGATTTCCTTGTTCCAAACGATTTATCAATGCTTTGGCAAATAATGGGGCAAGGATAGTTAGAACATTTGGTCCTACTGCGGTAGTAATAAGATCCGTTTCTGCCACCGCTCTTAATACCGCAAGTTCATCACTCGAATTAATCGCGTTAATTTGAGTAACTCGCTCTAAACGGCTGTTATCGCCCACAATTTTCACCCCATATTGCTGGCGTTGATTAATTTGATCGATTTGAGATTGGTTAATATCTGCAAAAGTTACTCGAATATTTGAATCCACTAATAGCTTGCCAATAAAACCACGCCCAATATTTCCTGCGCCAAAATGTAATGCCTTCATGTATATTTCCTTAAACTTCAAAAAATAGGCACGTAAATCCGTGCCATAAATTATTATGCCCTAGTGAGTAATGCTAAAACTTGTTCTGGATCATTAGTTTGCGTTAATGTTGCCATTGTTTTTTCATCATCTAACGCATTAGTAATGGAGTTTACAACTTGTAAATGCTCATTATTGCGTGCAGCAATACCTATCACTAATTTAGCGATACCATCTTCTTCCTCTGTAAATTTTACACCATCAGGATATTGACAGAATACAATTCCTGTCTTCAATACTTTATCTTTCGCTTCAATGGTGCCGTGCGGAACTGCAATTCCCTCACCCAAATAGGTCGAAACTTGAGACTCCCTCTCAAACATTGCAGGGATATACTCTGCTTCAGCAAAACCTAATTTCACAAGTTGCTCACCTGCAAATTGAATCGCTTCTTCTTTTGAATTTGCTTTCAAATTCAAAAAGATTTGTGATTTATCTAGGCTGAATACTGCATTTGCTGATTTTTGCTCAGAACTTACCGCTTGCACACTCTCTGTTACTGAATTTTTTTCAATAAGTTGCATAACAAGTTGGTCGTAAAAAGCATTATCTAAAAAGTTAGCTAAAGACAGATGTTGAGCATTTGGTGCTTGTTTTTGGGCTCTTGCCGTCAAGTCCTTATGCGTAACCACTAATTGAGCATCTGTCGGTAAATCATTAATCGCAACATTTTGAACGACAATATTTAAGCCTGCAGCCTGAACTTTCTTGCGTAATAAACTAGCTCCCATTGCACTTGACCCCATGCCTGCATCGCAGGAAACATAGATTTTATCAATTTGGTTTGATTGTAACGCAACTGAATTGCCAGATTTCATTGACTTCATTTTAGCTTGAGCATCTTCTAAAGACACATCATTTTTCTGTGCTTTTAACAACACAGAAGCAATTAAAAAAGTGACCGCACAAGACAAAATAACAGAGGTAATTACAGCTAAGTGAGCACCAGCTGGCGTCATTGCTAACACTGCAATAATTGATCCAGGAGAAGCTGGAGAGACCAATCCTCCACCAAGCAATACATTAGTTAATACACCAACCATACCACCAGCAATTACGGCTAGAATTAGACGAGGATTCATCAATACATAAGGAAAATAAATTTCGTGAATCCCTCCGAAAAAGTGGATAATAGATGCGCTACCTGCACTTTGTTTTGCTGAGCCTCTACCAAAGAAAAGATAAGCAAGTAAGATACCTAAACCTGGACCTGGATTAGCTTCAATAAGGAAGAAAATGGATTTTCCTAACTCAGCAGATTGTTGAATGCCAAGCGGAGAGAAAATTCCGTGATTAATCGCATTATTTAAGAATAGGATTTTTGCAGGTTCAACAATCAAAGAGGTTAAAGGAAGCAAGTTTGCCTCAACTAACGCATTTACACCAGAAGCAAGAAGTGCTGAAATTTGACTAACTAATTCACCAATCACACTGAAAGAGAGTAAAGCTAAAAGCATTCCGATGATACCAGCAGAGAAGTTATTAACTAACATCTCAAAACCACTTTTTACCTTACTCTCAATCGCTTTATCAAAGGTTTTAATTACCCAGCCACCAAGTGGACCAACAATCATTGCCCCTAAGAACATTGGAATTTCTGAACCAACAATAATCCCCATTGTGGTGATTGCACCAACCACAGCTCCACGCTCACCACCAACCAAACGACCACCACTATAGCCAATTAATAAAGGGAGTAGATAGGTAATCATTGGACCAACAAGTTTTGCAAAGCTTTCATTTGGTAACCAACCTGTTGGAATAAATAGAGCGGTAATAAATCCCCAAGCAATAAATGCCCCGATATTTGGCATTACCATATTGGATAAAAAACGTCCAAAAGATTGGACTTTTACTTTAAAATTTGAAGACATGCTAACCTCGAAAAGTATGTTTAAAAGACACACAAAAAATAGCACTGATTATTTTTAGTTCCAATTAAATTTATCTTAAAATGTGATATAGATCACACTAGAAAATTTATATATTTTAATAAATGTGATTTATTTCACATATTTTATTTTTATAAAAAATAAATGTGATCTGCATCACATTTATTTAAGTGTTTTATAAAGAGCTAGAAACATTCTCACGATAACGTTTTATTCTTCAATTTTCCTAAAAATAAAGATGGCATTGTAGTTCGCCACAATGCCACCCCAAAATAAAACTAATCTTCTTTAACCTTAAATTTCTGCAAGCGGTTCGCATTAGTGGCAACGGTAATGGAAGAAAGTGCCATTGCCACACCTGCAATCATTGGATTAAGCAAAAATTGCCAGAAAGGATAAAGCACACCAGCAGCAATAGGAATACCCAAAACATTATAGACAAAGGCACCTAATAAGTTCTGTTTCATATTGCTTAATATTCCTTTGGATAAAACAATCCCATCTGCCACCGCACTTATGCTATGTCGCATCAAAGTCAGTTCAGAAGTTTCAATAGCAATATCAGAACCTGTCCCCATGGCAATACTCACATCCGCTTGGGCAAGAGCTGGGGCATCATTAATACCATCGCCCACCATCACGACTTTATGCCCTTGCTGCTGTAGCTCCACAATCACTTGCGCTTTTTCGCTTGGTAAAACGCCCGCAATAATACGCTTAATTGGCAATCCTTGAGCAATGCTTTGTGCTGTTTTTTCTTGATCGCCCGTCAACATGATTAGCTGATAGCCCTGTTTGGCTAAACGTTGCAAGGCTTGTGCGCTATCTTCTCGCAATGGATCCTGTAATACAAAAACGCCAGCAAGTTGTTTTTCTACGGCTAAAAAAACTACTGTAGATCCCACCGCACTTTTTTGCTGAAAAATATCCTCAGCTAAATGGCAATCAATATCTTGTTGCAACATTAAGGTTTTATTTCCTAGCAAAATTTGTTTTTTGGCAATTTTCCCTTGCACTCCTACCCCTTGTACTCCTAGCCCTTGCAAAGTTTGAAAATGAGCAATAGAGGTTAAATCCACTTTATGCGTTGCAGCAAAGTCTAAAATAGCTTTAGCTAAAGGATGGCTTGCACCTTGCTCAAGAGTAGCCGCAAATTGAATAACCTCTGTTTGTTGATAGTCGTTGAAGCAATAAAGTGCGGTCACTTTTGGTAAACCTTGCGTTAACGTGCCTGTTTTATCAAAAACGAGCGTATCTGCACGAGCGGCTTTTTGTAACGCATCAGCATCTCGCACTAAAATGCCTAATTCCGCTGCTCGCCCAATGCCAGCAATAATCGACATGGGAATGGCTAATCCTAGTGCGCAAGGGCAAGAAATAATTAAGATGGTTGTGAAAATGACTAAAGCATAAGATAAGTTTGGTTGTGGTCCATACACATACCAAATGGCGCTCGCAAATAAGGCAATAGCAATTACAACAGGGACAAAAATAGCGGAAATCTTATCTGCTAATTGTGCAATTTGCGGTTTTGAACTTTGTGCTTGGCGAACTGTGCGGATAATGTGTGCCAACATAGTTTGTTGCCCAACTTGCTCAGCTCGGAACAGCAAAGTACCGTCTGCAACTAAGGTTCCAGCACTCACTTTTTCTCCGACTGTTTTCTCTACTGGCAAAGGCTCACCAGTCAACATACTTTCATCAACCCAAGCTTGTCCTTCAATGACTGTGCCGTCAACACCAACCTTATCGCCTGTTTTTAAGCGTAAAATCATGCCATGTTGAACTTGCTCCAGTAAAATCTCTTGTTCACCTTGTTCAGTAACAATGCGTGCAGTTTTAGGGCTGAGATCAACTAAGCTTTCTAATGCACGAGAAGAACGCTGTTTTGCTTTCACTTCAAGCATTTTGCCAAGATTAACTAACCCAATAATCATAGCGCTTGCTTCAAAGTATAAATGGCGAGAATTTTCGGGGAAAAAGCTCGGGATAAGAACGATGCTCATAGAGAAAAGCCAAGCAGTTCCTGTACCTAAAGCCACAAGGGTGTCCATAGTGGCGGTTTTTCGGCGTAAATTTAGCACCGCTCTTTGAAAGAAATGTCCGCCACTAAATAGCATGATAGCCAACGTAAGTGCACCAACAATTGCCCAATAACTTCTATTTTCGGCGGTAACCATCATACTTCCGCCAAATAAGCCCCAAAGCATTAATAGCAATCCCCAAAAAAGTGCGGTAATGCCTTGCTGTTTACGTTGGCGAATTTCCCGTTGAATTTGAACCTCGTATTTTTCTCTACGAGTTCTTTCATCTTCAACAATTTCTGCCCCGTAACCTGCATCAATCACAGATTGGAGCAAAGTTTTCGGATCCGCATTGCCTTGAATTAACGCAATACTTTCCGCTAAATTGACTTGTACAGAACGCACGCCCGCTTGTTTTTTTAACGCCTTTTCAACTTTTAAAACACAGGCAGCACAAGTTAAACCTTGCAACAATAAAGTAACCTGATCCTCTCTATCTTCAACTACCACAGGATCAGGCGCTTGCCCTTGCACTGTAGTTTCTTGCTCAAGTGCGGTCTGTTTAAGCAAAGATTTTTCTGTTTGTGGTAGTTGGTTTACTTTGCAACTGGATCCAATAATTCTGCTTGATAACCTGCATCGACAATAGCATTAATTAAAGTTTGTGGCGCAACATCAGTTTGTACTACAGCTTCCGTTAAATTTACTTCCGCACTTTCTACGCCTTCAATTCCTTCTAGCGTTTTCTTCACGGCTTTAACACAATGTTGGCAAGACAAATCAGCTAATTTTAATGTAATGGTTTTCATCTTTTTTCCTTCTTTAGTGATAAAAAAACTGGCGTAGAATATCCCCTGACCTAAGGTTAAGGTCAAGAGGGATTTCACATAAAAATAACCTTACCGCAATTCATTAACAATCTTTTAATAATTAAAAAACATCTTCTTTATTTAAATAAATTCTAAAAATTCAGTCAAAATACTAATTAAATCTATAGCATTTAAAATAAAATTTATTTTTTTATATTTTAAAATAATTCCATTTGACCTTTTAATTATTTTTGGGTATATCTACTTCATCTAATGAATTTTTTATATTTTTAAGTGAGGATCTTATGCCCCAACAATACTCAACGCTAAAAAATAACATCAATATGTTAGGTCATTTTTTAGGCGAAACAATCAGCGATACACAAGGTAGCGATATTCTTGATCTCATCGAAAATATTCGAGTGTTATCTCGAAACTCTTGTTCAGGCGATGAAAAAGCACGAAAAAAATTATTAGATACACTTGCGACTATTTCTAATGAAAATATTATTCCTGTGGCTCGTGCTTTTAGCCAATTTTTGAACTTAACCAATATAGCGGAACAATACCAAACAATCTCTCGCCAACATATTGATCAAGTCGCCTCTGACCGCTCTTTAGAAGCATTGTTTAAACGCTTAAAAGAACAAAATGTACCAGCGGAAAAAGTCATTTCGACGGTAGAAAAATTATTAATTGAATTAGTTTTAACTGCGCACCCAACAGAAGTTACTCGCCGTTCTCTTGTGCATAAACATGTAGAAATAAATCGTTGCTTAAGCCGTTTAGAACATGATGATCTTACCCAAGCAGAAAGTACCAAATTAAAACGCCGCTTAATGCAATTAATTGCGCTCGCATGGCATACAAACGAAATCCGTACTCAACGCCCTACACCTGTTGATGAGGCAAAATGGGGCATTGCTGTGATTGAAAACAGCCTATGGAAAGCAGTGCCTGATTTTTGTCGTCAACTGAATTTCCACTTAGAGAAAAATTTTGGCGTACAGCATCCTGTTGGTTTAGCACCTGTTAAATTTTCCTCTTGGATGGGGGGAGACCGTGATGGTAATCCATTTGTAACAGCCAAAACAACTAGCCAAGTTTTAACCATGAATCGTTGGAAAGCGGCAGAATTATTTTTAGCTGACATTCAAGTCTTAGCTGATGAGCTTTCTGTTATTCATTGCACAGAAGAATTTCGTGCAAAATATGGCGACCACTTGGAGCCTTATCGTGTAGTAATAAAAGGCTTACGTACGAAATTAGTGAAAACTGTCGCTTATTATGGCGAAATTTTAGAAAACAAACCTTCTACTATTAGCCAAGATGATATTTTGACTGATAATCAACAATTATGGGAACCACTTTACGATTGCTATCAATCCTTACATCAATGCGGTATGCGCATTATTGCTAATGGTGCTTTATTGGATTGTTTACGCCGTATCCGTTGTTTTGGTCTCTCTTTATCTCGCTTGGATATTCGTCAAGAAAGTACTCGCCATACTAATGCCATTGCAGAAATTACCCGTTATATTGGCTTAGGCGATTATTCGCAATGGACTGAAGATGATAAGCAAGCATTCTTAATTCGTGAATTAAGCTCTCGCCGTCCTCTACTTCCGCTAAACTGGCAACCATCAGCGGAAACACAAGAAATTTTAGATACTTGTCGAGTAATTGCACAACAACCTGAGGGCGTTATCTCTTGTTACATTATTTCTATGGCTCGCACGGCTTCTGATGTACTTGCTGTACATTTATTATTAAAAGAGGCTGGCGTTACTTATCATTTACCAGTCGTTCCTCTATTTGAAACATTAGATGACTTAGATGCGTCAGAAGAAGTTATGACACAATTATTTAATGTGGGCTGGTATCGTGGTGTGATCAACAATAAACAAATGGTTATGATCGGCTATTCTGATAGCGCAAAAGATGCCGGTATGATGGCTGCTTCTTGGGCGCAATATCGTGCACAAGAACAACTCGTGAACCTTTGCGAGAAACTTGGCGTAGAATTAACCTTATTCCACGGTCGTGGTGGTACTATCGGTCGTGGTGGTGCACCAGCTCACGCCGCACTTTTATCTCAACCACCTCGCTCATTAAAAAATGGATTACGTGTAACAGAACAAGGCGAAATGATCCGTTTCAAACTAGGTTTACCAGCCGTAGCTGTTAATAGTTTTGACCTTTATGCAAGTGCGATTTTAGAAGCCAACCTTCTACCGCCACCAGAACCAAAAGCAAGCTGGCGCGCGATTATGGATGAACTATCTGCTTCATCATGTGATATTTATCGTGGTGTAGTGCGTGGAGATAAAGATTTTGTTCCTTATTTCCGCTCTGCAACACCAGAACAAGAATTATCTAAATTACCTTTAGGCTCACGTCCTGCAAAACGTAATCCAAATGGTGGCGTAGAAAGTTTACGTGCAATTCCTTGGATCTTTGCGTGGATGCAAAATCGCTTAATGTTACCAGCTTGGTTAGGTGCTGGCGCATCTATTCGTCAAGCAATTGAGAAAGGTAATAAAGAAACTATTGAGGAAATGTGTAAAACATGGCCATTCTTCTCTACTCGTATCGGTATGTTAGAAATGGTATTCAGTAAAACGGATACATGGTTATCAGAGCATTATGATCAACATTTAGTTAAGAAAGAATTATGGTATTTAGGTCACTCTTTGCGTGAACAACTGCAAGCTGATATTAAAACTATCCTTTCTTTATCCCATGAAGATGAATTAATGTCAGATTTACCTTGGATTGCAGAATCTATTGCATTACGTAATGTTTACACTGACCCACTCAACTTATTACAAGTAGAGTTATTACGCCGTTTACGTGAAAATCCTGAAAACCCAAATCCTGATGTAGAACAAGCCTTGATGATTACTATCACAGGTATCGCAGCTGGTATGCGGAATACGGGTTAGGTGTCATTTATGAGATGAGCTAGCGTTAAAACGCTAGCTCAATTATTAGTGAGAAAGGGAGGTATATTCAATAATCTTGAGTTATTTTACTAATTCCCCATTATCTCTGCATCTTCACGAGAAATTACCGTACTATACAACCCAATCAAATCAGGATAGCGAACAATGCCCGTATATTCTAAACTTGCATTTTCATAACGCTTGAATTTGAATACCGCATCGTTCATTAGGCTTTCGTTGAATACGCCCAAATTAACCAATAATTCAAAGTCTTTTTGAGTTAGCCCTGTTACCTTATTAAATAAACGTGGTTCAAGTTGAGTAATCACATCTCGCAAGCAATGTTCACGATAGTCTGTGAGATACATAAATACAGGTATCCTAGTAGCAAACTTAATCAGCTTTTCCTGAATCTGCTTCCGAAGTGATTTATATTCTTTTTCTTCGTCTGAGATTTCTTTCTTTTCCTTAGCAGTCAAATCATCGCCTTTCTCTTTCTTCATCTTTTTCACTGAATCAGACTTATTGATGATAGTTTCAATATCCTGATTTAAAGAACGGAAACCTTCAATATTTTCCAATGCTTTTAAAGCTTCTGGGCTATTCTTAATTTTTTTGAGCGTATCATTATCAACATTTACTAACAATGCACTTTCCCAACGGCGAGCAAGTAGCGTTGCAGTTGTGCCACTCATTGCTATATCTAAGACACCTTCCGCATCAATTTGCTTCATTGAACTGCCGTCATAGGCAAGAACAGGCAGAAAATGAATAAACTCCGCCACTTTCTGCTCTGGGTTAGTATTGACTGTATCCAAACGACAGCTGTATTCCGCTATTTGACGTAATGCACGATCAGGAGCGAAATCAAACACATAACATTGCTCTTTTAAAATTTCCTCATTATTTGGATCAGCATCATCATAGCCACGCAACACCCAAGGCGTTTGAACCCGAAATGCGGCTTGGAAGTAAGTTTCAGGGCTTGAGGCGTTGCGTAGCATCAAAATCCCTGTCCAAGGTGGAACAGAAACCCCAGTGGTTAATTTACCGCAAGAAAGCGTAATGGTTTTTGTATTTAATGGATTTTTCGTCATTGCATTTTGAACTGGAGGCAAGGCATCTAGCCCAATTCCTGCCTCTGCACCTGCAGCAACAATAATTTCATATTGATGGAAAAACTGATTTTGCTTTTCCGCTAATAAATTTCGCATTGCATAACAACTTGCAACATTAGGTAAGAACCAAAAGGTATGGAGTAAATGCCCTAATAAATCCACATCAGAAAATGGCATCTTCGGTTTTTTCTGCCCCATTTTTAGCGTATCTTGGGTTAATTCTGGTAATTTATTTTGAATAAAGTTAAGCCATTTTTGTACTTCTTCTTGATAACGAAAAGTCGCATTTTTGCCTGAGCCTTGGGCTTTAAAAAATTCATTCAAATCGAATTCATTAAATTCCCCTTTACGAGCAATGTCTCGCATTGAATCAGGAAGCTGATAAGTCATCATCACCATTTTAGGTAAAGATAAATAAGGATTTTTCCCCAGCTCTGGCAACCACTGCTCTTTGGCTTTTTGCTCATCGGAATAAGTCCAGTTGAAAATTTGTTCTTCAATAAATTCACCCGATGAAATTGCTCTAAATGGCGTACCTGAAAGATAAAGATAGTGATCTGTCGTGATCGGCAACAATTCTTCATCAAACTCTTTCAGATCATCACTTTCGGCAAAACTTAACTCTTTCTTATCTTCTTCCCCATCAAACAGATCTTTGGCATTTTCCCGCCAAGCACCGTAGTGATATTCATCAAATACCACACAATCCCAATTTTTCTCGTGAACCCATTCATTTTTAGGTTTAATCCCTCCAGATTTTGTTCGTCCCAAATAATCTTGGAAAGAACCAAAACAGACCAAAGGTAAATCAGCCCTCGCATCTTCATAAGCTAAACCATTTTTTGCGACAAATTGCCAGCCTTCAAAATCAATATGATTCTGGAGATCTTCTTGCCACGCATCTTGCACCGCTGGCTTAAAGGTTAAAATTAGAATTTTCTGCCAACCCATTGCTTTAGCTAGTTGGTAAGTTGCAAAAGTCTTACCGAAACGCATTTTGGCATTCCATAAAAAGCGGGGCGATTTGCCTTTATTGGCTTTTTCTCGCTTAAAACTCTCAAAATACTGACGTGTTTTATTTACCGCATTGGCTTGCTCTGGACGCATACCAAAAGAAAGCGTGCGTTTTTGTTGATTAGATTTACCGCTCTTTACTTCTAATAATGCCGCTTTTAAATCATTTAAGGTACATTGAAACCATTCGCCATTAAGTTGTTGAATACCGTGCTTTTTTAATACTTTATGTACATCAAAATCTTTAAATAAACTGCCATTATCTCGCACCGCCAATTCATCTAATTCAATTTTCCAAGTTTGTTCAGGTGTTTTTATTGGATATTGTTCTCGTACTCGTTCTTCCGCACTTTGGCGTGTGGTATAACCAACTTTTAAACAGCCTTTAAAATGGCTATCTGAATAAGCATAAATTCGAGGTTGCTTAAATTCAGAAAATTGGACTTTGTCGTTAGTGGTTAATTGTGTGTTCATTGGAAACTCTTTTATTATTTAGAAAATAAAATATCGAAGTATTTGTAGGGACACCACGCTGGTGTCCGTTTAAAACATTTATACAAGCGGTTAATATTTCATAGAAATTTACAAATTATTTTTCGGGCGCCAGCGTGGCGTCTCTACTCCTTTAATTTTAGCTACCATTTAAATCTTTATTAGGTAATACCATCATTTCTATATAGTTAATTTCTTCTTGGGTTAATTGATATTTTTCGTAAAGTTCTTTATCTGTCCAAGATTTAGAAAAGTCTTGAATAGGAACAAATTCATAAACTCTTTTAGGTGCATCTTGTGTGTTCTTTTTCAGTGTGATTAAAAAGTGAAAAAAACGAGTATTAATATAACTCATTACATTTTTACAGATTAACTCACTTTCAAATGGACCTATTACCAAATAAGTTTCTGTGCAAGCTGTTCTATATCCAGCTAAAATTGGCTTTAAATAATCAGATTTGCTATCTCCTGAGCCAATAGCTTTTGGTATAAATATTTTATATTGATCAATCCATGAAGAATTATTAAAAATATTACTTCTTTTAAAGTATGCTTTATCTTTATTCTGATACAGAACAATATTATCTTTAGAGTCACTATATGGGTTAGAATTACCTTTAATATTCGTTGCTAATCCGAATGGCTTTCTAGAACTAACAAACTCACTAAAACTTTTCTCATTAAAAGCTAATACTTTTCTTAAAATAGAAATACTCTCGTTATAACGGATAAAAATATCCAATCCATCTTCTTTTAATGGTCTTTTCATTTGAGAAATTAACTTTTTATTGTCATAAGTAGAAATTAAACAATCGCCATCATAATTCCTATCCCAAATAAAGTAATTTACGCCACCTTTTATTTCTACACCAGGAAAACAATCTGCGGCATTTGGGAAATCGTGAATTTCTTTAATACGTTTATGTTTACTATTTAACATCTCGTCACGGAAATCATCTAATCCTTTTCCACCAGCAAACCAGCGAGATGGCGTAATCATAATAAGATAATCAGGATTTAGTTTTTTCGCTTGTTGAATAAATTTGTGATAAATCGGAGCCGCACTTGCTTGTGCCCCACCATCACTTAATTGATAAGGCGGATTGCCAATAATTACATTAAATTTCATTTTATCTAATCCTAATTTTTCTCGACCATTTTGATGAATAAACGCATAGGCGTGATTTTCAAGGGTAATGCGGTCATAAACTAATTGACTTGCCCCACATTCCGTACATTTCCCACCTTCCCAAATATGCTCTGTTTTTGGTTTAAAAATATTGCCATCTTCATTTTCAAAACTTGTACAAACGGAATATTCACCATTTGCTCTTTTGGCACAATAAAGGCTACGGCGTGAAAGTAAGGCTGTAATTTCGGTAATCGCAACGCCATAAAGCTGTTGGCTAAAAATATGGTTTAGGCGTTCTTGCAAATCAGGAATTTGCAATTCCAAGCCTTTTATTAACCGCTTGGCGATCTCTCTTAGAAAAACGCCCGATTTACAAACAGGATCCAAAAATTTGGCATTCTTATCTTGCCACAGGCTTTCAGGCAGGCGATCAAGCATTTGATTGACCACACTTGGCGGCGTAAAAACTTCATCATTTGATAAATTTGCTAAACAACTTAATACATCAGGGTTGTAGTTTACGTGAGATAAATCAGTCATTGCCTAGCTCCAAAAAATGTACTGGGGGATAGTTGTCTTTGATAGGTTCGGGAATAAAGGCTTCTTCACCTTCATCGGAAAAGAGAGGCAGATCACTCAGGTTATCGACCAAATCTCGATAGATATAATCTCGGCGTTTAAATTGATTTCCGACCATTTTCCATTCGGTAAATACAATTTCCTTGCCCTCTTGGGTTTTAAGGGAAAGGGCATCGCCACAGAGAATATTTTTATTCAAAATAATTTGTGCAGAACGGAGACATTCCGCTTTGTAGGAATTGGGATAATGGCTTTGATAATGCTCAGAAAATACTTTCAGCAAGCGTTCTTGGCATTCTTTAACATTGTCAGCTAATAACTCAATACCGTATAGACTGCTCACCGCAAGGGTGGCATTACGCTCATAATCAAATTGAATTTTTTTGTGCTTTTGAGCAATAGCATCTAGCTTACGTTTAAGAATAGTAACGAGAAAATTGCCCGTTCCACAGGCTGGCTCAAGGAAAGTTTTATCAGGTTCTTGGGCTTGGTCTTTAACCAGATCAAGCATTGCATTCACTTCTCGTTCATTGGTATAAACTTCACCGAAGTCTGCAACACGTTGTTTTGATTTCACTTGCATAGGAAACTCCTAGCAAATGAAATTGAAATAGGAAGGGAAATTAGGTTAGGCGTGCGTGCGTGCGTGCG
>NZ_MUXZ01000004.1:0-93019 GCF_002015075.1 Canicola haemoglobinophilus | reverse complement strand
CGTGCGTGCGTGCGTGCGTCAACATGATGCTGTCCTTTATAATATAGTCAATAGAAGTTTGACATTATAGATCTAAATTATATTAAATTAAAAGGTTATACCAAAATAGAGCATAACAATGATGAAGCTAACTGAATATAACTATCGAAAGAAACAATACAAATTAAACCCACCGCACTTTTTTCTATCTGTAACTTTTATGCTATGATTTCGCCGTTTTTTTACTGATGAGAATGATGTTATGACAGAACAAATTAAAAAATTAGATCCTGATGCAGCAATTGATATTGCTTATGATATTTTTCTGGAAATGGCTGGGGAAAATCTTGATCCAGCGGATATTATTTTATTTAACTTACAATTTGAAGAACGTGGCGGTGTGGAATTTGTTGAAACTGCTGATGATTGGGATCAAGAAATTGGGGTTCTCATTGATCCTGAAGAATATGCTGAGGTTTGGGTTGGCTTAGTTAATGAACAAGATGAAATGGACGATGTTTTTGCGAAGTTTTTAATTTCCCATAGAGAAGAAGATCGTGAATATCACGTTGTTTGGAAAAAATAGCACTAAGTATCTTCCTTTTTAAGAAAATACTTAGTCTCTTGATATATTATTTAGTTCAAAATTAGGGGGTAGTTGTGGCTCAATATCCCCTTCATGTAATTGTTGAACTTCTGGTTTTACCATCAATTCCTTAATATCTAATTCTGAACTTTGCTCTTTGCCTAATAATTTTTTTTGTAATTTAGAAAAGCTCGTTTTTGGCGATAACCATATATCTAACAACGCTTGGTTAAATTGAGCATCTAAAGTAAACTCCAAAACCTCATCATTCAAAATGAAGTAACCTTTATCTTCTAAAGCGATATAACTCAGAATGTCATTTGGTACAAAATCAGGAAATGCTCTTTGTAAACTTTCTAAGTTTTTTTCCACATTCTCGCCTAAATCTAAGCCTTTGATCTCTTTGATTAAACTAATAATAAAACTACGCCCTTCCACTGGCTTAGCAAACTTAAAGGATAACATCATAGGACGTTGACCATCTTGATATTCTCCATTTTCACTATAAAGACTAACGTTATAAACATGAAAAGGCCCCCAATCATAATCACCATTTCCCACAGGTTTCCATTGCGCTAAAAGTGCGGTTGAAAATAAGCAAGAAATCCATAATAAGCAAATTTTTTTCATAATCATTCCGTCATTTTCATATTACCTATTAAGGTAAAATCATCTTCACTAACTTCTCATTTACTTTAATACTATCAAATTTTTCCTTTGCGATTTGATAACTTTCTTCACCCATTTTCTTAATCATTTCAGGGTGTTGAATAAAGTAAATCATTTTCTCAGCCAATTCATCAGCATTCCAAGGTGCAACAAGAAAACCATTCAAATTATCTTCTACTGTTTCTCTACACCCTGCCACATTAGTAGTTATCACTGGACGTCCAATCGCCATTGCTTCCTGTGTGCTACGAGGTACGCCTTCTCGATAAGAGGGGAGAACAAAAATGTGATGATCGGTTATCCATTTACTCACATCGGTCACCTGCCCTGGATATTCAATAATGCCACTACGAATTAATTCATTTAATGCATTTTCTGAAAGCGCGCCCATATTGGCTTTATCAATGCTTCCCAAAACAGTAAACACAGTGTCTGGATAGGCTTGTTTTACTTTTCTTGCTGCGGCAATAAATTCATGTATGCCTTTTTCTTTTAATAAACGCCCAATAAACAAAAATTTAATCGGAGGATTTACTAGATTAATTGGCGAATAAACATATTCATTGAGATCAAGTCCTATTCCGCCTAAGATCTCCGTTTGTTTGGCTTTGATATTATATTTTATGATCAGATCAGCAAAATCGTCTTTATTTAATAAAATCAATTTATCTAATTTCGGCAAGCTCCATTTATACAATAAGACCTGAATCATACGTAATAATTTAGCTTTAAAACTTAATCCTTCAGGTTGCTCTGTAAAGGCATAACCCAATCCATCTAACATTCCTACAATTCGAGGAACTCGAGCCCATTTTGCAGCTAATGTGCCAAACACTATAGGTTTTGCAAAGTAAGGAAAAGCAATATCAGGAGATAATTGCTTAATTTTTTTAGCCAGTTTATAAGTCACCCACAAATCAGCAAATGGATTTAAACCACCGCGATTTAATTTATAAAGAATAGGATTAACCCCAAGATTTTTTACAAGTTCAAGTTCTTCTGTCGTAGTCTCTGAAATAAAAGCGTCAATACTATGCCCCTGCTGAATTAATTTTTTAATCAATTCTTTCCTAAAACCATAAAGGCTGGAAGCTGCATTAGTAAGAAAAAGAATTTTCATCAAATAATATCCTAATTTGACCGCACTTTAGCGCTATAAAGTTCAAGCCATTTTTCTGTAATATAGGTTAAGGAATAATGCGCAATAATATGTTCTCTTGCTGAAATCCCTAACTTAGTCCGTTCTTCCACAGATAAATTCATGCTATACAACATTTTTTCTGCTAATAAATCACTACTTTGTTTAGGCACTAAAAAACCATGATTTTGTACCATTTCTTTGGTCCCACCACAATCGGTTGCCACGATAATATTTTCACAAGACATTGCTTCGCCGAGTACTAAAGGTAAGCCTTCATAATAAGAAGAAAGAACATAGGTATCAGCAATATTCATGATTGCTGGAATATCTCGGCGTAAACCCAGTAACTTGACTGAATTCTGTAGATTAAGTTGTGCCACAAGAGATTTTAACTCTGCTTCTAATTCCCCAATGCCCGCAATAACTAATAAAGTATTTTTAGCCTGCAAGTGAACTTGAGCAAATGCCTTGATTAAATTGGGATAGTCTTTTGGATCGGTTAAACGCCCCACGGCAAGAAACACATAAGTTTGTTCTGAAATTGAGAGTTCTTGTCTTAATTTTTCACGTAACGCCAGATCTTTTATAAATTTATCTGTATCAATTCCATTAGGCATAGCAAACATTTGCGAAGGCTTCATTGCGCCTTTTTGGATAAAACTTTCCACTGACTCTTGACTTACATTTGTATTTGCATCAGATAAAAAATTCGTGAAACGATAAGCCAACATGCGTAATTTTCCACCTTCATTACTACTATGCGCAGTGCAAATCAGTTTTGGCAATGAACAAGTTAAACGTAATAAACGAGCCATTAAATTCGCATGAACCATGTGGGAATGAACAACATCTGGTTTAAGTGCGGTAATAATTTGGCGTAATTGTAAATAAGTGCGCACAAATCCAGAAAGTGTTTTTGTCATCTTTAACTTAATCACTTTCACATTTGGATTTTTAGGTAATAGGTTATTTTGCAAATGATCTGATAAAGAAACTAGAGTCACTTGATGATCTTTTTCAGCAAATTTATCGGCTAAATCGCATACTTGGCGCTCTGCTCCACCCACGCCAAGATCTGTGATTAAATATAATATTTTCATTAAATCGAGTTCTCTTTATATCTTGTATATAAAATATGTGATATTAAAATTAATAAAGGTGTTGCGGTTGGGTTATTATAAATTAATAAACCTTTTAAATGTAAAACTAAACAACAAGGAATAATTACCCATAAAAATAAAGGCTGTTTATTTTTGACATAAAGCAAAATAGGTATTAACAATGTTGCTAACATGAAGAAAATTCCGCCAAAATACCAATGTCTTAAATATCCTACATCTGTATTCATATAATATCCCCCTGTTGCCGAAACATATTTTCCTGCACCAAAGAAAAAGGTGTAAATATCTTTAGGTAATTTTAAATGTTCCGCAAAGAAATGGGCACCACTTTCAGAGCCTGCAATTCCTTTAGCAAATAATTCAAAAATCCATGTTTGATAATGCTGAAACATCTCGAGGCTTAAAATGCCATAGCCTAGTAGAGCTAAAACAATAAAAATAAATAATGCTTGTAAATTTCGGCGAATAAAGATCAAATATCCAACAACAATAGCTAAGCAGAAGAAAACCGTTCTTGCAGCAAAAATTGCCATTAGAACAATAACCACTAATTTAAATAAGGCACTTAGCGACAGTTTTTTAGCTTGCAATAAAATACCAATAAAAAATGCACTGGCAATGCCAAAAGGTGCACCAATACCAAAATAACCTGAACCAGATAAAAAAGCATTTCTGTAAGCAATTCGACCGATTAGTTCTGTACTACCGTTAGGTTTAAATAAATTAACATAAGGCTGGAAATCTTGGATAGTTCCGACAAACAAAGCAATTAATGCATTAATAAAGAAAATATTTAATAATTTCTCAAATAAATCTTGTTGTTCAAAGGCTAATAAATAACAAATGGTTGCTACAAAAATGGTTAGTCCTTTTAGCGATGTCCCTAAATAAGATAAATCTGCCATTCCATCGATAAAAATACGTATCGCAACATATAAAGATAATCCGATAAATAACAGTGCAATTTTAGTAAATTCTTCCCGTAATAATGGAATTCTTTTTTTGACTTCTTCCCAATGCCAATAGATCACAGCAAGGCTTATCATAAGCGAGAATGGAGAAGATCCTACACCACGGAAAAAGGGTATATCTAAATCAAAAAGCAATAAATATAAGGAAAAATAAGATAAAAATATCATTTCCGTAATCTCTGTCTTAGATTTTCTGTAGCATTAATTAAATAATAAAAAAATGGTGTTTGTACAAACATACCAAAAATAAAACCAAATCGACCGCTCTTTTTAAAACCTTGATATAAAAATGCTCGAATAATTTTTGCATGAGAAGAATTAAAAGTATTAGAGGTCATTTGTTTTTGATGAATACGATAATGCAATAAAGGTTCGTCTAAATTAGCAAATTTTTTCCCTGCTAAATAAGCTCTTATCCATAATTCATAATCTTCAGCATAAACAATACTTTCATCAAATCCATTTAACTCAGTGAATAAACTTTTTTTAGCTAAAATTGAAGGATGAACAATAGTACATTTCCATGCTAATTGTTTAACAATGTCTTTATGCTCTGTTGGCTGTGCGGACGCATAGCCAGTAAAATTATCATGTTCATCTAAATGCTTTAAATTTGTACCAACAAGATCTATTTCTGGGTTATTTAGCATAAAATTCATTTGCGTCTCTAATCTTTCAGGAACTGCTATATCATCTGCATCCATTCTTGCAATATATTCACCTTGAGCTAAAGCAATCCCTTTATTTAAAGTTTTTGGTAATTTTAGATTATGGTCATTTTTAATATAAACAATTCTTTTATCTTCAAGAGCTAACTGTTGCAAAATAAACTCTGTATTATCTGTTGAACAGTCATTTATCAGTATGATTTCTAAATTATTATAAGTTTGCTCCATAATTGAGCGAACTGATTTTTCGACAAACTTCTCTGCATTATAGCAAGGGATTATGACTGAAATTAAAGGTCTATTATTCATTTATTCATCTACCAACTTAAACTTGTAATGATAAAAAATAGAAATTAGCAAACGAGAAATGCTCGCTAACAATAAAGCATATACGACGCCATAAATTTCAAGATGCCTAAATAAGAAGAAACCAATAACAAAAATAATCATTGAAACTAATTGACGAGTTATAACCAATATTTGTTTACCTAAAATCAGCATTTTCTGAGTCAAAATCCAAGACATACCAGATAATATAGAATTGATAAAGAAAAATACTAATAAAGGCGCTATATCAAGATATTTTTTTCCAAATGCAATAGTAACTAACTTATCAGCAATAAAAGGAATGATAAAGATAGTAGCGAAACTAGCAAGTGCGATTAAAATTACAATTATTTTTAAACGATTTAATTTATTAATTAAACCAGAATAATAATAATCAGATAGCATATTAGTAAATCTAGTAATCAATGCCTCAAATATAACGCCAATAGCATAAAGTCCCAGTACATAGTTACCTAAGAAACTGGCAATAATAAATTTATCCAAATTAGCTGAAGTCGCCCCAAAAACCTGTAATAGATTTTGCTTAAACCAGTTTTTACGAACAAATTGCTTATCAAGGGGGATAACTAACTCAGCTTTAAAGCGCTTATCCATTTTAGCTAAAAAGTAAATGCAAAATGCAATTTGTAAAAACATAATTGCAGTATAAATATTTACAATTAACTTTATGGATTGTTCTCCATATAAGTAATACACAATAAAGTAAAGAAGCGAGGAAAGTAAAGGCTGCTGAATATTAAGATATTGATATAATTTAAGATTATGATCTATTTTAGATAGCTCTAAT
This sequence comes from Canicola haemoglobinophilus, assembly GCF_002015075.1. Taxonomy (GTDB): domain Bacteria; phylum Pseudomonadota; class Gammaproteobacteria; order Enterobacterales; family Pasteurellaceae; genus Canicola; species Canicola haemoglobinophilus. The sequence goes on along the minus strand of NZ_MUXZ01000004.1, from coordinate 86,749 downwards.
GTGTAATTAGAAATAATTAAGAAAATGACATTAATTACTAAGATGATATAAAAATTTGAGTAAACAATAAGATTAGTTATGAGCGCAATAACAATAGAAAAGATTATTGAATAAGCAAGATATTTTTCCCAATTCAAATAATGTTTATTCTTAATAGATAAAGCAATAGAGAAACCTAAACCGCCAGAAGCAATAATAGTGATGTAATTAATTAAACTTAGAAAAAGTTGAAATTCTCCCCGCTCTTCTACACTTAGTAATCTTGCTAAAAAGAAAGAAGAGAATACACTTAGAATACTACTAATAAAAGTAGCAAAAATTAATTTAATTAATTTAGCGTTCATTTTTATAAATTTAAATCTTTAGTCCATGCATTATAGTAACCGCTATTCTTTCCATAGAGATTATCTTGCACTTCATTAGGTATTTCTAATAAACAAGAGAAAATATGTCCATGTAATCTATCTGTAATGACTTTACTGTAAGATAAAAATTCCTTTTCGCTACGTTGAACAATTTTCTTAGTATAAGAAAACCAAAATTTATTTATCCAATTGTTAATAAAATAAAGTCCCGTACGGCGAGTTATTTCAGATATAAGCCAAAGTAGATTAGCAAGATTTCTTTCACTATTGCTAACAATATCGCCCCAATCTTTCGTTTTAGCCTGTACAGAAATATTATTATCAATTTTTTCTGCATCTCTACGCATAAAATATAAAATTGGGTTATTATTTTTTTGATATTTAGCTAAAGCGCCATAAAGTTGATGTGCCATATCAGGCGAAAGATATACATTATTAGAAAATTTTTTCATTAACTCTTCTGACTTCGTATCTCTTGCAAATAAATGGCAATCAGAATGAGTTTTAAAAATTTGTGCAGATAAATTTAGCTTTTCATCAGTAGAAAAATGAACACTTTGTGGCATTACAATAATGCGATTATTTGGAAATTCCTTAATCAAGGTTTCTCTTAAGCGCTGGCACACTCGATATAAATCGCCAAAATTTCCGCCCCCATGGCATAAAATCGTAGTATTTGGCGTAATTAATTTTTTTGCTTCAGATAAACTAAAAGAACGCACTGAACGTTCCAATCTAATATTAATTTGATTATCTGTAAAAAATTGTTTTGTGCCGTGATAAATCAATAAATCGCCCACATTTAAATGCAGCGGATAATCGAAGTAAAACACATTATTTTTATCAACAATAAGATCATTAATTACAGCTAACTTATTTTTTAATTCCAGCAAAATATTGTTCATTGAATTTCCTATTATCTGGCTCATAATGATTTAAAGCATTAATTGCGTTTACAACTAATGCTTTAGAAAAAATATAAATCTTATTTAAGAAGTTGATTATCCTTGATAACGTCCAACACCTAATTCATCTTCTTTACGAGTACGATTAATTACTGCTTGTGGTGATTGAACTACACGTAATCCCATTTCATCTTCAGTACGAACCACATCGCCACGCAAAGAATTGGTATAAACATCAGTGATCTTAATATCAACAAATTTACCAATCATATCTGGTGTTCCCACAAAATTAACAATACGGTTGGTTTCTGTACGTCCTGTTAATTCCATAATGTCTTTTTTCGATGGCCCTTCAACCAACACACGCTGCTCTGTTCCTAACATTGCACGACTAAATTGTGCAGCTTGGTTATTAATACGTTGCTGTAACAAATATAAGCGTTGTTTTTTCTCATCTTCCGTAACATCATCTGGCATGTCTGCTGCTGGCGTTCCTGGACGAGCTGAATAAATAAAGCTGAAACTCATATCAAAATTGACTTGTGCAATTAAATTCATTGTATCTTCAAAATCTTGATCTGTTTCCCCTGGGAAACCGACAATGAAATCTGAACTAATCTGAATATTTGGGCGCACTTTTTTCAATTTACGAATAATAGATTTATATTCAAGTGCGGTGTGATTTCGTTTCATTAAATTTAAAACACGATCCGAACCGCTTTGCACGGGTAGATGTAAGAAACTAACTAGTTCTGGTGTGTCAGCATACACATCAATAATATCATCGGTAAATTCAATTGGATGGCTAGTTGTAAAACGTAAACGATCGATGCCATCAATAGAAGCCACTAAGCGTAATAACTCAGCAAAGGAACAAATACCACCGTCATGGGTTGGGCCACGATAAGCATTCACATTTTGCCCCAATAAATTGACTTCACGCACACCTTGTTCTGCTAATTGTGCAATCTCAAATAATACATCATCAACAGGACGGCTAACTTCTTCACCGCGGGTATAAGGCACAACACAGAACGAGCAATATTTGTTGCAACCTTCCATAATTGAAACGAAAGCGGTTGGCCCTTCTGCTCTTGGCTCTGGCAAACGGTCAAATTTCTCAATTTCAGGGAAACTTACATCGACCACTGAGCTTTTACCACCACGAATTTGATTAATCATTTCAGGCAAACGATGTAAAGTTTGAGGTCCAAAAACAATATCAACATAAGGCGCTCGTGAGCGAATATGTTCGCCTTCTTGTGAAGCAACACAACCACCAACACCAATCACTAAACCAGGATTTTGTTTCTTTAACTCTTTCCAACGACCTAACTGATGAAACACTTTTTCTTGTGCTTTTTCACGAATAGAACAGGTATTTAATAATAATACATCAGCTTCCTCAGGCACTTCGGTCAACTCTAAACCATGAGTATTTAAAAGCAAATCTGCCATTTTTGAGCTGTCGTATTCATTCATCTGACAGCCCCAAGTTTTAATATGTAATTTCTGCGTCATTTGTATATTTAAAATTAATTCACAAGTAAAAAATCAGTCGGCTATTTTACAGAGTTGTTGCGCCTGTTGCTAGCTAAAAAATCAGATTTTATTTTTTAAATTTGCCTAATAGCGCTAAAATAGCGGCAATTTAATCGGCGGAGAAAAAGAAGATGCAAAAAGATATTATTGTTGTGGGCGGAGGCATGATTGGCGCTGCTTGTGCATCAGGATTAGGCTCGTTAGGATTGCAAGTTCATGTGATTGAACATCAAGCACTTCCTCTGTTTGATCCAACATCAGATTATGACATCCGTATCTCAGCAATTAGCGCAGCCTCAGTTAATTTATTAAAAGATCTTCAAGCCTGGCAGCATATTGAAAAAATGCGGATTTGCCCCTATCGAGGATTAGAAACTTGGGAAATCGAAGGTTTTGCGACAAAATTTCATAGCCAAGATTTACAACTGCCTGAGCTTGGATTTATGGTGGAAAATAACCTGATTCAACTAGGTTTATGGCAAACATTTTCCTCTTTTCCAAATATAACAACAAGCCTTGGAAATACTATTACTCACGTTGAAAAGTGCGGTAAAAATTGGCGCATTTTTTTATCTAATGGAGAAAGTTATCAAGCGCCTCTGATTATCGCTGCAGATGGTGCCAACTCACAACTACGCCAAATTGCTGGGATTGGCTTAACAGGCTGGCAATATAGACAAGATTGTATGCTCATTTTAGTGGATACAGAACAAGAGCAACAAGACATTACTTGGCAACAATTTTATCCTACTGGGCCTCGTGCCTTGTTGCCATTACTAGACAAACAGGCTTGTTTAGTTTGGTATGACAGTCCGCAAAAAATTCGTGAATTAAAACAACTAACAAATGAAAAACTCGCAAAAGAAATTCATCAATCTTTCCCTCAGCGTTTAGGTAACATAAAAGTACAAAAAGCGGCTAGTTTTGCACTCACTCGCCGTCATGCACAAGACTATTTTAAACAAGGCATTGTCTTAGTTGGCGATGCAGCTCACACTATTAATCCACTTGCTGGACAAGGGGTCAATTTAGGTTTTAAAGATGTGAAAGTCTTGCTTGAAGTGATAAAAAGTGCGGTGCAAAATAACGAAGATTTTTCAGAAGATAAGGTTTTACAACGCTATCAAAATCGCCGTAAGCCTGACAACTTACTTATGCAAACAGGCATGGATGTATTTTATAAAACCTTTAAGGAAGAAATATTACCATTGAAAATTGCGCGTAACTTGGCATTGCTAAGTGCAGATAAAATAACGCCATTGAAAAAACAAGCCTTAAAATATGCGTTAGGTTTATAGATCCAAAAAGAAGAGATAGGCATTTGATCTCTTCTTTTTTGTTTTCTTTACATTTTCATCATTTCAATAGCTAAGCGACAAATTTGCACAAGGACATGAGTAGCATCTTGCATACCTTCTAAAGTAATCAGTTCGTGTTTACTATTAAAGTTATACCCACCACTAAAAATATTTGGGCAAGCAATACCCTTTTCTGCCACTTTTGCACCAAGAGTTCCTCCTCGACAGACTTTGTGAATAGGCTCAATGCCAGATGCTTTAATAGCTTTTTCAGCTAAAAAGACAGATTGAGGAACTTTTTTAACGCAATCATACATATTGCTATATTGATCAGTAATACTCAATTCTACTTTATGACGAAGTTTTTTATGTCGATTAAAATCCACCACAAGCATAGTTAAAAATGCTTTACGTTGTTCAAAATTAACATCGCTAAAATCACGAATTAAGTAGTGCAATTCCACTCTTTCTAAATCACCAATAAAATTAGCAAGATGAAAAAATCCTTCTCTATCATTGGTTTTTTCTGGTACTTCATCAGGAGGAAATCCTTGCTGAAATTCACAAGCAAGCGCCAAGACATTAATCATTCGTCCTTTTGCAGCGCCTGTAGGCGTTTTAGCACTAGCAAGTAAACTGCATAAAAATCCACACGCCAAAGCAGAGCTAACACGCCGTATCCAATATTTACCCACACAACTTACCCACTACAATTTGCTTGATGAACAAATGCTTTCGACTCTAGCCTCTATCTATGTTGACATCATCAGCCCTTTAGGGGCACGTATTCAAGTTCAAGGTTTCCCACTTTATCTACAACAACTAAGCATACAAAATCGTATTCGTGCTTGTCTGCTGGCGGGCATTCGCTCGGCAGTACTTTGGCGACAAATGGGCGGTACAAAATGGCAATTTTTATTCTCACGCCGCAAATTGATCGCCACGGCACAACAAATTTATTCCTCTTTGGCTTTTTCTTAGAAAAAAATAACGTCTTTTTAACTCACGCTTAGGAATGATTTTTAAACAATCCAATATTTTCACCGCGCTTTTTTATCAAAAAATTTTTTCAATTTCTAACTCATTGATTTTGTTCGTTTTTTTTGGATTTTCCTATCAATAAAATAGGTTGATAGGCTCAAAAATTAATGTATAAGTAGACCAATTCTAATCCTCATTTTGTTTAAAAATTAAGCGATAGAATAGACGCATTGCATTCAATATAACGGTAAGTGCGGTGGAAGAAGAATAAATTTGCGAGTAACGAATATAAATGGCGAGAAAAAATAAAAAAACATTATCCAAACGTTCATTGAGAACAAATCTAAGACGAGATGTGAAGGCACTTGGTGATCGCACAAAATCCTCCGCTAATTCATCAATTGCCATTGGTCTTCTTGCCAATGCCTCAGGATTAACGGGGCATGGGCATACAATTGCAATCGGTGTAAACGCAACAACCGCTTCCGATGCTATCGATGCAATTGCACTAGGTCATAATGCCTTCGCAAGCTCAAATTATTCAATCAGTATAGGTTATGGTATAAAAGCTAATGAAGCGTCTGTAGTGATTGGTAATAACGGTACGGGTAGTTTTGTACAAAGTGGTCAGACCACAACTGTCGCAAAAGGATCCGTTATTATCGGGGATAAAGCTTGGGTTGGAGACACTGTTGAGAAGTCAAAAGCAGGTAATGGAAATGAAGCAGAGGGTAACTGGACTTTTAACAGTTGATGTATTATTATGCAATGATGGTTAAATGAGAATTGTTAAAGCTTAGAGGCTAGATACCTTCATTCTTTTATTATTTCTCTTTCGCCACTTGCAACGCAACGATTAAATGTTTATTGCTTAGATTATTTTAAAAAAAATCAATTAAGCTATTTAATGATAAGTGAGTTAGTTATTTCATAAGTGAATGAAAGGTAAAATCTATGAACAAAATTTTTCGTGTTATTTGGAGCAAAACGTTAAATACGTTTGTTGTGGTTTCGGAATTAGCGACGGGGCAACGTAAATCTTCTACAAATTCAGCGATAAAACCAAGCAAAATCAATTCTCAACATAATTTATCTTTTGCCTTAAACCCAGTAACGTTGGCGATGGGTATTTTTGCTAAAAATAAGACCGCTCTTAAATATTCTGCGATTGGGGTGCTAGGTACGTTAAGTTATTTAGGTGCAGTTAAAACTTATGCTACAAGTACAAATATAGTATTTACTAATAACAGTGATCCGCATATTATCGCACCACACGGTACTGAAGATACATTTAAGAGTGCAAACGACAAGCTCGGAGCTTTAGGTTCGATTATTTTGAATCCTAGTTCAAAGAACTATGGAAATGGAAGAGGATTAGATATCTCCAAATGTGGTGCAACTTGCACTATATCGGAGATAGGAAAAGATAAAGTTCATCGATTTGGGGTTGCAATTGGTACTGACTCAGAAGCTGAGGGGGATTTAAAAGAAGATGGTAGTAAAATAACCCTAAATAATCAAGCAGACACTTTAGCCAACTACGGGCAAGCAGTCGCCGTGGGATTTAGAGCAAAGGCGAAAGGTTTAAAATCTGTAGCACTGGGGGCAAGTGCAAATGCCTATGGTGGACAGTCAGTGTCTTTAGGTTCAGGTTCCTATTCTTTCCACAGAGCGACCGCACTTGGTAACGAGGCTAACGCAAGTGCTAACTTTTCAGTAGCACTTGGTGATCGCGCAAAATCCTCCGCTAATTCATCAATTGCCATTGGTCTTCTTGCCAATGCCTCAGGATCAACGGGGCATACAATTGCAATCGGTGTAAACGCAACAACCGCTTCCGATGCTATCGATGCAATTGCACTAGGTCATAATGCCTTCGCAAGCTCAAATTATTCAATCAGTATAGGTTATGGTATAAAAGCTAATGAAGCGTCTGTAGTGATTGGTAATAACGGTACGGGTAGTTTTGTACAAAGTGGTCAGACCACAACTATCGCAAAAGGATCCGTTATTATCGGGGATAAAGCTTGGGTTGGAGACACTGTTGATGCGTCAAATAAAGGTAATAATGGTGAAGCCCAAGGTATCACGTGGGCGGCGGTTGCCATAGGTAAAAATTCAAGAGTACATTTAAACCGTGGTGTTGCAATCGGACGTGGTGCAACTGTTACCACAAAAGAAAGTGTAGCAATTGGTAGTGATTCAAAAACAACGGCTAATTTATCCGCATTTGGTTACGATCCGTCAACGGGTAAACTTTACACAGGCTCTGGCAATCAATGGAAACCAAACTTCGGCGAGTTTGCCGTAGGTGATGGCAATACAGGTAATATCACAGGTTTAGCGAACGCAAATTTAACCACATCAAGCACAGAGGCGGTTTCAGGCAAACAATTGACGGATTTAGCCACAACATTGGGTGTTGAAGTAAATACAGACAACAAAACATTTAAGCCTAAAACATTTACTAAAGTTGAAGGCGGTGAGTTAAATAGTGGTGCAACAAATGTAACCAGTGCGGTGGAACAGTTAATAAGTGCGGTCAATAAAGGATTAAAATTCACAGGCAACAACGCTTCTGAAGTTATCACGAGAAAACTCGATGAAACTTTGAAAATTCAGGGCGAGGGCGATACCGCACCGACCAGCACAGCGAAAAACAATATTAATGTTAAAGCTAATACAACCACTAACACATTAGAAATCCAATTGGCGAGTAATCTAACCAATTTAGCAAGTGTGGGGCATGATGCTAACAACAGCATTACCTTTGGTAATGGCGGTTCGGCAACAACATTCAAAGTGGGCGGAAGTGCGGTCGTATTTACTAAAGATAATGATAAAGTGAAAATCAGCAACGTTGCAACGCCGATAGCTGATTACGATGCAGCGAATAAAAAATACGTTGACGATCAAGTGAAAGAAGCCAATGATAAGTTAACCAATAAGGTGAATGAGGTTGATGCGAACAGACCGTTTGTGTTTATGCTGAATGAAAACGGCAAAGAAGTTGAAGTGGTCAAAGGGCGTGATGGTAAGTTGTATAAAAAAGATGAGTTAAAAGATGCAACTTATCAAGATGGAAAGGGTTACATGACAGCAAAAGGTCAAATAGTGAATTCTTTAAGACCTGATCAAACGATGAACGTTACGATTGCCGCAAGCAAAATAACGCCTGATCACCTTGCGTTATCTGTTGGCAATGTGGCAAGCGGTTTAGGGTTGACAGGTAATTATACGAGTGGATCGAAAGGTAACTTAGCTAAACCAGACGCAATCGATGTTGCCAATGCAACAACTAAGATCACAGAGCTTGTTAAAGATAATTCTTCGTTTACAGGCACCGCACTTAACAAAGTGGCGACAGTGGGCGATTTACAGGCGGTTGCGATTGCTGGCTTGAACTTTGCAGGCAATACGGGTACGAATGTTCACAAAAAATTAACGGATACCTTGGCAATCGTCGGAAACAAAACGTTGTTTGAGCAAGCACAACAGAAAGTGTTAAGCGATATGGGGCTAACTCAGATGCCTGATACTTCAGACTCGAAAAGAAGTGATTACGAGAAAGCGTTACAAAATGCGACTAAAGCGATTACTGATCGGTTTAGCGATAAGAATGTTATTACCACAACGGACGGCAAAGAAATTTCTATTAAAGTTGCAGAGCGACCTGAGTTTAAAGGCATTGATGTAACTGATCCAAAATCGGACGATTCTGTTGCAATTGATCCAGATGGTATAAATATTGCCGACGGTCATAAGAGCAATGTTATTGATAAAGACGGCGTTTCAGTTAACGATGCCGATGGCAATAGCAGTAGCTTAAGTGCGAATGGTGTGAACGTAGAGGGCGAGAATGGTTCTTCTGAGTTAAGTGCGGATAATTTATCATTTGAAACTCAAGATGGCCGGGGAAATGCTAAGTATGGTGCGGACGGTGCAGAGATTGTTGACGACAAAAATAACCGCAACAATATTGATGCAACAGGGCTAATTATTGCTGATGATGATAAGAGCAATATCATTGATAAAGAGGGAATTGCGATCAGCGATTCCGATGGCAATAGTAGTAATGTGAGTGCCGAGGGTGTGAATGTAGAGGGCGAGAATGGTTCTTCTACATTGGCCGCAGGTAAACTATCACTCACTGATCAAAAAGGCACGGATTCTGTTGTCATCAACGCAGGAAATGAGCAGCATGGTCCTTCGATTGATTTTGCTCACGATGAAACGGGTAAAGCAAGAGGTAGAATCAACGGTTTAGCGGATATAACGGCCGATGAAACTGATGGTAGCATTGCAGCCAATAAAAACTATGTAGATGCGAGAATCAAAGAAGCAACCTCGGGGCAACCGTTTGAATATGCAACGAAAGGTAAAGATCCTGAAAAAGTGGTAAGAGGATTAGATAATAAGTTGTATAAAGAATCTGAGTTAAACAATTATTATTATGATTCCAAAGAGGGCAAATATAAGCCAAAAGATGCGACTAAACCGAATTCGCTAAATGAAATAGCTAATAAAGATGTGATTGTGAATGTTATGCCAAAAGGTGAGGGCAAAGATCCGATCACGATTGGAAACGTAGAAAGCATTTTAGGCAAAGACGCTTCAACTGATAAAGATCAAGCGGCGAGTGCTATTAAGCAACTTATTGACAACAACGGAACATTAGCAGAGAAAAAAGATAATGTTGCTACGGGGTCTGATGTGGCGGCACTGGCTAAAGCTGGTTTGGATTTCGGTGCAAATGTGGGTGATGATATTCATAAAAACTTAGGCGAAAAAGTATCTATTGTTGGTAAAGACTTAAATAAAGAAGCGAAAGATGCTGTACTTAAAGAAATGGGTATCACTGATGTGCCAGCAGATGGTGCGCCTAACAAAGCCGATTACGATGCTAAGTACAAAGAAGCATTAGCGAAATCTAAAAAAGCGGTCACAGAAGGATTTAGTGCGAAGAATGTTGCGACTGAAATTAAGAATAATCAGGTTGTGATTAAAATTGCGGATAAACCAGAGTTCAAAGCCCTTTCTATTACAGATGAGGCTAACCCTGATGTAACAACGGATCTAGCCCCTGATGGCGTAGTGATTGCCGATGAACAGGGCAATTCACATGATGTTAGCGTAAAAGGTTCGGTGATTACTGATGAAAACGGCAATAGCAATAGTATTACTGCCACTGATGTAGTTTTAAGTAGTGGAGACAACGAAAGCAAGCTAGAGGCTGGTAAATTGACGTTGGCTAAATCTGATGGTAACAACAATAATAAAGTAATTGTTGAAGTAACTGATAAAGGCGGTAAATTAACTGGTTTAGAAGCTCGTGATGTTACTGCAAAAGATTATGGCAAAGGTGATAATGCTGGTCGTGCTGCGACAGAAAGTGCGGTCAAGAAAACCTATGAAGATGTTAAAAATGGTGTTTTAGGACCGTTGGTGTTTACCGACAAAGAGGGTAATCGTCTTGTTAATGTAGACGGTAAATATTATAAAGCTAAAGATGTCAAAGCTGATGGCACAGTAGATCCTAAAGCAGAAGAGAAAAGTAAAGATGCGGTTCTTTCGTTAGTGCATGTAGGACAATCTAATACTGATCCTGTAGTTGATCCTACTGTGTTAAATAACGTTGCACCAGGTGAAGTTTCTGAACATAGTAAACAAGCTGTCAATGGTGCTCAGTTGTATCAAACTAACTTAGCTATCCAAAGCAATGCTTCACGTATTGATGGATTACAAAGCCAAATCAATACTGTAGATAAGAATATGCGTGCTGGCGTCGCTCAAGCAGTTGCGCAGGCTAACTTACCGCAGGTATTCTTACCTGGTAAGAGTACGTTAAGTTTAGCAACGGGGCATTATATGGGAACTCAAGCCTTTGCGATGGGATATTCTAGAGTGTCTGACAACGGTAAAGTTATCGTCAAGTTCAGCTTAGGACATGGCGATAAACAAACCTCTGTAGGTGCAGGTGTCGGTTATACTTGGTAATCAAACATCAATATAAACAAATAGGACGTGTTCAAACGTCCTATTTTTTTTCATAGACCAAAATAACCAGCCACAATTTCGACATTATGTAGCAAATTTAGTCGGAATTTTTGTCCTTAGGGGAGGATGTCAAAATTTATCCGCATGATGAATTAAAACAAAACGCTCCCAAAGTTGTTCTTCGGTTTCGATATGGTTGGGATCGGTTTTGATGCAGTTAGTGATAGGGCAAACTTTTTGACAAGTTGGAGTGTCGTAATGTCCGATACATTCAGTACAAAGTGCGGGGGCGATTACATAAATTTCATCGCCGATTGAAATTGCGTCATTAGGGCATTCAGGTAAGCACATATCGCAGTTTGTGCATTTGTTCGTGATGAATAGTGCCATTTCCCTTAACCTTGTTTAAAAATGGCTGATTATAAAGAATATCGCTAAAAAATTGAATAAGAATTTAATTTATTAAAAATATAAAAACTAATTTGCTCTAATTGCGTTACAAGCTAATCATAACTGAGTATAATGTGCGACAGTTTTCAATTTTACGGCATTATGTATGCAAATGCACAAAACATTAAAGCAGTAAAATAGGAACGCCACGCTAGCGTCCGTTTCAAATATCATCACAATTATTTGATTTGAAAAGAATTTTTTATTCGGATGCCAGCGTGGCGTCCCTACGATAATCTGCTATTTAATCATTGTGCAACTGCCACATAATATCGGAAAATTAAGTTATTACTTTTCATTATGAGTTAATAGCTATATCATTAGCCATTCAACATTAAGGGCGCTTACAATTTCATTGTGAGCTTTTTATTTCTACTCAATACCTGAATAATTCAGGTCCATTAGGGAGAAAACCAAAGCTAGTGGAAAATACAGTTCAAAACAAGCCTATTATTGAGCTTCATTCTCTTACTAAGTCTTATGATACAAAAACTATCATCAACAACTTCAATTTAACAATTAACAACGGTGAATTCTTAACAATTCTCGGCCCTTCAGGTTGCGGTAAAACAACCGTATTGCGCCTCATTGCAGGGTTTGAAGAGTTAAATGAAGGTCGTATTATTCTTGATGGTGAAGATGTGACAGATGTGCCAGCAGAGCGCCGTCCTGTCAACACCGTATTCCAAAGTTATGCCCTATTCCCACATATGACAATTTTTGAAAATGTGGCCTTTGGTTTACGTATGCAAAAAGTACCAAATGCTGAGATTAAACCTCGTGTAATGGAAGCATTACGCATGGTTCGCTTAGAAGAAATGGCTGATCGCAAGCCAACTCAACTTTCTGGGGGTCAGCAACAACGTATTGCTATTGCAAGAGCGGTAGTAAATAAACCAAAAGTGTTATTACTCGATGAATCTTTATCTGCTCTTGATTATAAATTGCGTAAAGAAATGCAAAATGAGTTGAAAGCATTACAACGCCAACTCGGCATTACCTTTATTTTCGTTACTCACGATCAAGAAGAAGCATTGACCATGTCTGATCGTATTATCGTAATGAATAAAGGGACAGTTCAACAAGGTGGTACTCCTCGTGATATTTATGAGGATCCCAAAAATTTATTTGTGGCTAAATTTATCGGTGAAATCAATATTTTTGATGCAACTGTTATTGAACGCACAAATGAAAAAACAGTTAAAGCAAATGTAGAAGGTCGCATTTGTGAAATCTATACAGATTTAGATGTTCAACCAAATCAAAAACTCAAAGTTTTATTACGTCCAGAAGATATTGTTATTGAGGAGCTTGATGAAAATGAAAGTTCTAAAGCAATCATTGGACATGTTGCTGATCGTAGTTATAAAGGCATGACTTTAGAATCAAGCATTATCCTTGATCACAACAATATGAAAGTCTTAGTAAGTGAATTCTTCAACGAAGACGATCCACATATCGATCACTCGGTAGGTCAAAAAGTGGCATTAACATGGCACGAAGGCTGGGAGGTTGTACTAGACGATGAAGATGACCAGTAATAAATTCCAAAACGCCACTGTTAGTGTAATTTTCGGCTGGTTACTATTCTTTGTTTTAGTACCAAACTTATTAGTATTAACAGTGAGTTTTTTATCAAAAGATAGCAGTAACTTTTATGCGCTACCTTTTAGCTTGGAAAGCTATGCAAATTTAGTGGATCCACATTATGCCAAAGTAATGTGGAATTCATTCCGCATGTCTGCGATTGCAACAATTATCTGTTTACTTGTAGGTTATCCTTTTGCTTTTTTCATTGCCAAAATTAAACCTTCATATCGTCCATTTTTACTTTTTCTTGTGGTTTTACCATTTTGGACAAACTCGCTAATTCGTATTTATGGAATGAAAATCTTTCTTGGCGTGAAAGGGATTTTAAACAATACTCTACTTGCAATCGGCATTATTGATACGCCAATTCGTATCTTAAATACAGAAACTGCGGTTATTATTGGCTTAGTTTATATCTTACTGCCTTTTATGATTTTACCGCTGTATGCCGCCATTGAAAAACTTGATCTTCGCTTGTTAGAAGCTGCAAAAGATTTAGGCGCAAATTCATTCCAACGCTTTGTTAAAATCATTATTCCATTAACAATGCCAGGAATTATTGCCGGTTGCTTACTTGTTTTACTACCAGCAATGGGAATGTTCTATGTTTCAGATTTACTTGGTGGTGCAAAAGCAGCACTAGTAGGTAATGAAATTTATGTCCAATTCTTAAAAACAAGAAACTGGCCTATGGGCTCAGCAATCAGTATTGCACTTACAATCTTAATGGCGTTATTGATCTTTATTTACTATAAAGTAAGTAAATTATTAAACAAAAAAATGGAGTTGGAATAATGAGTCGTTTACTACGTAATATTTTTATGTTTGTGGTATACGCTTATTTGTATATCCCAATCATCATCCTTGTCGGTAATTCATTTAATAATGACCGTTTTGGTAATACATGGAAAGGTTTTGGCTTTCAATGGTATGAGCGTTTATTTAATAATGATACACTCATTCAAGCCGCAATCCATTCTGTGACTATCGCATTTTTTGCTGCATCATTAGCCACAATTATCGGTACATTAACTGCTATAGCGCTTTATCGTTATCGTTTCCGTGGTAAACAAGCAGTAAGTGGCATGTTGTTTATTGTAATGATGTCGCCTGATATTGTGATGGCAGTATCTTTACTTGCCTTATTTATGATCGTTGGTGTTTCTCTTGGATTTTGGTCATTACTTTTAGCTCATGTAACATTCTGTTTACCTTATGTAGTTGTCAGTGTGTTCTCTCGCTTAAAAGGTTTTGATAACAAAATGTTAGAAGCCGCCAAAGACTTAGGCGCAGGTGAAGTCACCATATTGCGCAAAATTATTTTACCACTTGCGTTGCCAGCTATTGTTTCTGGTTGGTTACTCAGTTTCACTATCTCATTAGATGATGTAGTCGTATCATCATTTGTGAGCGGTGTAAGTTATGAAATTTTACCATTGAAGATTTTCTCATTAGTAAAAACAGGCGTAACTCCAGAAGTAAATGCACTAGCAACCTTAATGATTATTTTCTCGTTAACCTTAGTAATTCTCAGTCAAATCATTGCTAAAAAAGGGAAATAATATTATTAAAAAATTGTGAAATAATGTTTCACAAACAAATCAATATCACATAGAATACGCCTTACTTTTGGTAAGGCGTTTTTTATTCCTTCAAGTCCAAAAGTATATTCCGCATTGAAAAGTGCGGTTGTTTTTTACTCTTAACAGGAGAATGATAGAAATGAAAAAATTTGCAGGTCTTTTCACCCTAGGAATGATCGCTGCTGCCCTTACGGCTTGTAATGATAAAGACACCAAAACGGCAGATACTCAAGCACCAGCTGCTTCTGCAAATGATACTGTTTATCTTTATACTTGGACAGAATATGTTCCTGATGGCTTATTAGAAGGTTTCACACAAGAAACTGGCATCAAAGTTAACCGTTCAAGTCTAGAATCTAACGAAACAATGTATGCAAAAATCAAAACTCAAGGCTCTGCTGGCGGTTATGATGTTATTGCACCATCAAACTACTTTGTTTCAAAAATGGCTCGTGAAGGTATGCTGATGGAATTAGACCATAGCAAATTACCTGTTATCAAAGAATTAAATCCAGACTGGTTAGACAAACCTTACGATAAAGGTAATAAATATTCTTTACCTCAATTGTTAGGTGCGCCAGGTATTGCATTTAATACAAATGAATATAAAGGCTCTGATTTCACATCTTGGGCTGATTTATGGAAACCTGAATTTGCAGGTAAAGTTCAATTATTAGATGATGCTCGTGAAGTATTTAACATTGCATTATTAAAAATTGGACAAGATCCAAATACACAAGATCCAAAAATCATTGAGCAAGCTTATGAAGAGTTATTAAAATTACGTCCAAACGTATTATCTTTTAACTCAGATAACCCAGCTAACTCATTTATCTCTGGTGAAGTGAATGTTGGTCAATTATGGAATGGTTCTGTACGTATCGCTAAGAAAGAAAAAGCACCTGTAGATATGGTATTCCCGAAAGAAGGTCCAGTTCTTTGGGTTGATACTTTAGCAATTCCATCAACTTCTCAAAACCCAGATGCAGCGCACAAATTAATTAACTATATGTTAGGTGCAAAAACTGCAGCACAACTAACATTAGAAATTGGTTATCCAACTTCTAACATCAAAGCATTAGAATTACTTCCTGCTGAAATCACACAAGATCCTGCGATCTATCCAACAGCTGACGTATTACAAAACAGCAACTGGCAAGATGATGTTGGTGATGCTGTTCAATATTACGAAGAGTTCTACCAAAAATTAAAAGCTGCAAAATAATTTTTTATTGGGCATAAGTTAAGACAAATGCTCAACTAAATTTCTCACAAACTCCAACCGCTCTTTATGTGAACTCAAGGGTTTATTAAATCTAAATTTAGTAGGTCCATCAAATTTAAATACATTTGGTTGGGGTTGGATGAGTTGCACAAATTTCACAGGGTCTAAATCAGCATTCGCAGAAAACTCAATAAATCCGCCATTCAAGGTCCCGTCAATTTTGACAATTTTCAAGGTTTTTGCTAGCAAACGTAATTCTGCAATTTGCAATAAATTCTTACTTGCCTCTGGTAGTAAGCCAAAACGATCAATTAATTCCACTTTCAATTCATCTAATTCCGCTCGATTTTCAGCCCCAGCAATACGTTTATAAAAAGACAAACGCATATTCACATCACCTAAATAATCATCAGGTAATAAAGCCGGTACACGCAAATCAATTTCAACTTGTTGTTGCGTAAGCTCATCTAAAGAAGGTTCTTTACCTTCTTTCAAAGATTTGACCGCACTTTCAAGCAATTCCATATACAAACTAAAACCAAGCGTTTCAATTTGCCCACTTTGCTCATTGCCCAATAATTCGCCTGCACCACGAATTTCTAAATCATGGGTAGCTAAAATAAATCCAGCACCTAAATTATCCAAACTTTCCAATGCTTCCAAGCGCTTAACGGCATCTTTGGTCATAGCTTTTGGATGAGGGGTTAATAAATAAGCATAGGCTTGATGATGTGAGCGCCCTACTCGCCCACGCAATTGATGTAACTGAGCTAAACCAAAATTATCTGCTCGCTCAATAATAATCGTATTGGCGGTGGGTACATCGATACCTGTTTCAATAATCGTTGAGCAAACTAAAACATTAAAACGCTGATGATAAAAATCAGACATCACTCGCTCTAGCTCACGCTCTCGCATTTGCCCATGCCCAACAATCACTCTCGCTTCTGGCACAAGTGCGGTCAGTTTTTCTGCACAATTTTCAATACTTGCCACATCATTATGCAAATAATAAACCTGCCCGCCACGTAGAATTTCACGCAAAATCGCCTCACGAATAACATTATCATCAGCCTGACGTACAAAGGTTTTTGTACTTAATCTGCGAGCTGGCGGCGTAGAAATAATGGATAAATCTCGAATTCCATGCATTGCCATATTCAGTGTGCGTGGAATTGGTGTTGCAGTTAAGGTCAAAATATCCACATTGGCACGCAATTGCTTAATTTTTTCCTTTTGGCGAACCCCGAAACGATGTTCTTCATCAATAATCAATAAACCTAAATCATGAAATTCCACATCTGACTGAATTAATTTATGCGTACCAATAAGAATATCCACTTTTCCAGCAGCTAGATTTTCCAGCACTAACTTTTGTTCTTTTGCAGTTTTAAAACGAGATAAAACTTCCACATTGACAGGCAAATTAGCAAAACGATCTTTAAAATTCTCATAATGTTGTTGCGCCAATAATGTCGTTGGCACAAGCACAGCAACTTGTTTATGGTTCATTACCGCTAAAAAAGCTGCCCGCATCGCCACTTCTGTCTTACCAAATCCCACATCGCCACAGACTAAACGATCCATGGCTTTTTCTTGGCACATATCAGAAATAACCGCATTAATTGCCATTTGCTGATCGATGGTTTCTTCAAATGGGAAAGTAGCCGAAAATTGTTTAAATTCCGCTTGATCATATTGGAATGCAAAGCCTTTTTTTGCCTCTCGCTGTGCATATACATCAAGCAATTCCGCCGCTACATCACGAATTTTCTCTACTGCCTTACGTCGTGCTTTCGCCCAGCTATCACTACCGAGTTTATGTAATGGTGCACTTTCATCTGCTCCACCTACATAGCGACTAATTAAATGTAACGAGGTCACTGGCACATAGAGTTTTGAATTATTGGCATATTCTAAGAGCAAGAATTCGGCTTTAATACCACCATTTTCTAAACTGACCAACCCACCATAACGCCCAACCCCATGCTCTAAATGCACCACTGGCTGACCTATTTTCAACTCTGCTAAGTTACGAATTAAAGTATCAGGATTAACAGCTTTGCGCTTATTGCGCTCACGCTGTTGAACTCGTTGCCCGAGCAATTCTGTTTCACAAATAATGGCTAACTGGTCTTCATTATCAATGATAAAACCATGTTCCAAGCTGCTAATTAATAGGCTTCTAGCTGGCTTATCTTTTTCTGCTAAATGCTGAATTTGTTTTGGTTTCAGTTTTAATGGTGAAAGTAAATCGAGCAGCGTTTCCCTACGCCCTTCGCTTTCCACAGAAAAAACAATATTTCCACTAAATCCTTCAATAAATTGGCGTAATGGCTGTAAAGGCTCTTTTTGTTGTGCTTGAATGGCTAATTCTGGTAAGGCTTGCACAGGCAAATTTTTCTGACGCACAGAAGAACGCGCTAACTTTTCACGTTTCAAACTCAATCTTGGATAATTTTTGAGCTGCCGATTAATTTCATCAATACGCAACCATAATTTTTCTGGAGCAAGTAATGGACGCATTGGGTCAACTCGACGACTTTCATAACGTTGTTCGATGTCCAAATAAAAACGTTCAGCTTGAGCCATGATTTGCTCAAAATCCACAAACAAGGTATTTTCAGGCACATAATCAAACAAGGTTGCCATTTGACTAAAAAAGAGCGGTTGCCAATATTCGATGCCAGCTACTAATGTGCCTTTGCTAATTTGCTGATAAATATGCTCAGGATCTCGTCTAATCTCACCGAAGGTTTCTCTAAATTGACTACGGAAAAACTCAATACCCTTGCTATCCGTTGGGAATTCTTGGGCTGGTAATAAATTAATACTTTGAATTTCCTTTAATGTACGCTGGCTGTCCACATCAAAGGTACGAATACTATCAATTTCATCATCAAAAAAATCTAAGCGAAAAGGCACCGCACTTCCCATAGGAAACAAATCCAACAAAGCGCCACGCACAGCAAATTCGCCATGTTCAAGCACTTGCTCTACCGCTCGATAGCCAGCATTTTCTAGCTGTAAGCGGAACTTTTCGATTTTTAAACGATCACCACGTTTTATTAACAGAACATTATGTTGTAAAAATTCTGGTGGGCAAATGCGCTGCATTAAAGTCGTAATTGGCGCAATAAAAATGCCTTTATTGCTATGCTGGAGCTGAAATAATGCACTTAAACGAGCGGAAATAATTTCTTGATGAGGAGAAAAATTGTCGTAAGGTAAAGTTTCCCAGTCAGGAAAAAAAGTCACGGGCTGCTGAGTTAGCTCAGTTAAAACTTTTTCTAAACTGACCGCACTTTTGACATCTGGCGTAATAACAAAAGTCAGTCCTGGATATTGTTGTACGATTTCTGCTATAGCAAGGCTATCAGCGCCTTGCAATACATTACCTAGAATTTTATGGTCATTTGCTTGAGTGGGAATATCAAAATTAAAATACATCATGTTCAAATTGATTTATGTTGGAAAGTTGCCATGTAATTTGCACTGACATCTTGATTTAAGCGGAAAGTTCCAGTTAACAGATTGTAATGATAGCCGCAGATATGTTTACATACTAAGTCGCTTTGATCTGTCCAATGTAATAGCTCGGCTGGCTTAATAAATTTATCGTAATCATGTGTCCCTTTCGGTAACATTTTCAGTATATATTCAGCGCCGAAAACCACTAATGTCCAAGCTTTAAAAGTTCGGTTAATGGTCGAGAGGAATAAAACCCCATTTGGTTTTAGTAAAGCTCGGCAAGATTGAATGATGGATAAAGGATCGGGCACATGTTCTAACATTTCCATGCAAGTGATTACATCGAATTTTTCAGCGTTAAGTGCGGTCTGTTTTTGTAACAATTCTTCCACTGTAATTTGCTGATAATCAATGCTTAATCCTTGTTCTTGTGCGTGTAATTTTGCCACTTCAAGAGGGGCAACGGTCATATCTATGCCCGTTACGTTTGCACCTTGTTTTGCCATTGCTTCAGACAAAATACCACCACCACAACCAACATCAAGCACCTTCTTCCCTAACAATCCATTAGCTTGCTGTTGAATATATTGTAATCGCACGGGATTAAGTTGATGAATAGGTTTGAAATCGCCTTTGGGATCCCACCAACTTTTTGCCATTTTTTCAAATTTCTCTAATTCTTGTGGATCAAGATTTTGCATTTTTATAAGCTCGCATGAAGGTAAAAAATAATCGCATTATTATTCCCTAACTGCATTAAAAATTCACTATAAAATTTCGAGAAAATCAGAAGTTATGCTATAATCTCGCCAATTTTTTGTACCTAATTAGGAAATCTAAATGACTGATTTTATCCCCAATGTTGCTCCCGTGAGTATCGAAGAAGAACTTAAATCTTCTTATCTCGACTATGCGATGTCTGTTATTGTCGGACGAGCTTTACCTGATGTACGTGACGGCTTAAAACCAGTACATCGCCGCGTGCTTTTTTCCATGGATCAAAGCGGTAATACTTACAACAAAGCTTACGTTAAATCTGCTCGTGTGGTTGGGGACGTGATCGGTAAATACCATCCTCATGGCGATAGTGCAGTGTATGACACTATTGTTCGTATGGCACAACCTTTCTCATTGCGCTATATGCTTGTTGATGGGCAAGGTAACTTCGGTTCCGTAGATGGAGATGCGCCAGCTGCAATGCGTTATACTGAAGTACGTATGCAGAAAATTACCCAAGAATTACTCACTGATTTAGATAAAGAAACTGTGGACTTCTCGCCAAACTATGATGGCAAAGAGATGATCCCTGATGTCTTACCAACCAAAATTCCAACTTTGTTAGTCAATGGTTCTTCTGGTATTGCCGTAGGTATGGCAACCAACATTCCACCACACAACTTAAACGAAGTATTAGACGGCTGTTTAGCTTATGTCGATAACGAAGACATTACTATTGATGAATTAATGCAATATATTCCTGGACCTGACTTCCCGACCGCTGCCTTAATTAATGGGCGTAAAGGTATTGAAGAAGCCTATAAAACAGGTCGAGGCAAAATCTATGTGCGTGCCAAAGCAGAAATTGAAACTAACGACAAAGGCAGAGAAACCATTGTTGTGACTGAAATTCCATACCAGGTCAACAAGGCCAAATTAGTGGAAAAAATTGCAGAACTCGTGCGTGAGAAGAAAATTGAAGGCATTAGCAATGTACGAGATGTATCCAATAAAGAAGGTAACCGAGTTGAAGTAGAAGTTAAGCGTGATGCTGTGGGCGAAGTGGTACTTAATAATTTATACGCTTTAACCCAAATGCAAGTGACTTTCGGGATTAATATGGTTGCCTTGGATCATGGTCAACCAAAACTATTAAACCTAAAACAAATTATTGAAGCCTTTGTGCGTCATCGCCGTGAAGTGATCACTCGCCGTACCGTTTTTGAACTACGCAAAGCTCGTGAACGTGCACATATTTTAGAAGGTTTAGCCATTGCTTTAGCGAATATTGATCCTGTTATTGAATTAATTCGTGCCTCAAAAACAGCAGATGAAGCTCGTGCAGGACTATTATCTCGTGCTTGGGAATTAGGCAATGTTTCAGCCATGCTCAGCGCAACAGGCGTAGATAGCTCTCGTCCAGATAATTTAGCTGCTGATTTAGGCATTAGAGATGGCAAATACTACCTTTCTGATGAACAAGCGCGTGCTATTTTAGATTTACGCTTACAACGTTTAACAGGCCTTGAACATGAAAAAATCGTCACTGAATATCAGGAAATCTTGGTAGAAATTGGCGAGCTTTTACATATTTTAAATAGTGCGGATCGTTTAAGAGAAGTTTTACGTGGTGAATTGGAAAAAGTCAAAGATGAATTTGGCGATGCTCGCCGCACAGAAATTACTTCAGCATCTGGCGACATTAACTTGGAAGATCTAATTGCTCAAGAAGATGTGGTAGTTACACTTTCTCATGAAGGTTACGTTAAATATCAACCACTTACCGACTATGAAGCACAACGCCGCGGTGGTAAAGGTAAATCTGCAACGAAAATGAAAGAGGAAGATTTTATTGAGCGTTTATTAGTGGCGAATACTCATGACACTATTCTTTGTTTCTCCAGTCGCGGCAGATTATATTGGCTAAAAGTTTATCAATTACCACAAGCAAGCCGTGGCGCTCGTGGACGTCCAATCGTCAATATTCTGCCATTACAAGAAAATGAACGTATTACCGCAATTTTACCTGTAACCGCCTATGAGGAAGATAAATTTATCGTCATGGCAACTGCTGGCGGCATTGTGAAGAAAATTGCCTTGACCGAATTTAGCCGCCCTCGCTCAAGCGGTATTATCGCATTGAATTTACGAGACGAAGATGAGTTAATTGGCGTTGATATTACAGACGGCAGCAACGAAATTATGTTGTTCTCATCACAAGGCAGAGTGGTACGCTTTGCCGAAACAGCGGTTCGTGCAATGGGTCGTTTAGCTACTGGAGTACGAGGCATTAAACTTGCCTTAACAAATGATATTTCTGATGAGGAAAGTGCGGTAGAAATTGAGGATATTTCTGAAGATAACGCAGAAGAAACCCTCGATCTCAACGTAGATAAAGTAGTGTCATTGGTTATTCCTAAAAATGAAGGGGCAATTTTAACGGCAACACAAAATGGTTACGGAAAACGCACCGCACTTTCTGAATATCCAACGAAATCTCGTAATACTAAAGGGGTTATCTCAATTAAAGTGAGCGAGAGAAATGGTAAAGTGGTTGCGGCGACACAAGTAGAAGAAAACGATCAAATTATGTTGATTACGGATGCAGGCACCTTAGTGCGTACCAGAGTCAGTGAAGTCAGCATTGTTGGTCGTAATACGCAAGGTGTTCGCCTAATTCGTACGGCAGAAACAGAACAAGTGGTTAGCTTAGAACGAGTTTGTGATGTTGATGAAGACGAAGAAAATCTCAACGAAGACATTGCAGAATAAATTCAATCATCATAATTTCAGGGGCGAATTATCGCCCCTTCTTTAGCTCAGAGGAACCTATGACTATCTATCTTATTTATATTCACTTAATTTTTGCTTTTGTTAGCTTGGCGTTATTGTTAGTTCGTGGGCTGATGCAAATGAATGCTAAAGATTGGCGAGCAATAAAATTGCTAAAAATCTTCCCGCACTTATCAGATACTTTACTTCTAGCAAGTGGTATCGGCTTATTTTTTATAATGGGTATTGGTTTGACTTGGTGGATTGTCGCAAAAGTTATTTTACTTATTACTTACATTATCTTTGCTGCTAAATACTTCCATAAGTCAGCTAAAAATACAGCACCTGCGTTATTCATTCTCGCTTTAGTCAGTTTAAGTGCGGTCATTTTTCTCGGATTTTTTCATTAATGCAAAATCAATAAAGCAACCGATTGCTTAAATAACAAAAATAAGTATAATTGCGCACCTTTATTATTAGCTCAGAGAAAATATAATGAACTCAAACTTACTCTACTCGGTAGAAGATAAACCGCCTTTTGGTTTAAGCCTATTACTAGCTGCACAGCATTTGTTAGCTGCATTAGGTGGCATTATTGCTGTGCCATTAGTACTTGGCAATGTATTACAACTTTCCACTCAAGATACCATTATTCTTGTTAACGCTGCCTTGCTCGTATCAGGCGTTGTCACAATTATCCAATGCCGTGGCTTAGGACCCATTGGATTACGCTTACCAAGCGTGATGGGAACAAGTTTTACCTTTGTCGCTGCAGCTTTGGCAATCGGCTTTAGTGATGCTGGTGTTGCTGGGATCTTAGGTGCGTCATTAGTCGGTTCTCTCGTGATGATTATCGGCAGTTTCTTCATGCCTTATATCCGTAAATTATTTCCACCTGTTGTTACTGGAACAGTGGTAATGATGATCGGACTAAGTTTAATCCCTGTGGCTGTAGACTGGTTTGCTGGTGGTCAACGTGGCAATGCTAATTATGCTACACCTGAAAATTTACTGATGGCTAGCTTTGTTTTAGTCATTGTTGTGGTGCTTGTACAATGGGGCAAAGGGATTTTCTCAGCAGCAGCTATCGTTATTGGTATGCTTACAGGTTATGTCGTTGCACTCGCTCTTGGCTGGGTAAGTTTTGAAGGGGTTAAATCCGCACAAATTTTTGCTGTTCCACAACCATTACATTTTGGCCTTGAGTTTCCAATTTCAGGCATTATCGGCATGTCTATTGCCTACTTAGTGACAATCGTAGAATCAAGCGGTAACTTCTTAGCATTAGGTAATGCAACGAAAACAGAAATTACTGGAAAACATTTGCGTGGTGGTGTGTTATGTGACGGCTTAGGTTCTGCTTTAGCTGCAATTATGTCCACAACACCATTCTCATCTTTCTCACAAAATATCGGTGTAATCTCATTAACAGGTGTAGCAAGCCGTTATGTTGTAGCTCTAACTGG
Source organism: Canicola haemoglobinophilus (assembly GCF_002015075.1). Classification (GTDB taxonomy): domain Bacteria; phylum Pseudomonadota; class Gammaproteobacteria; order Enterobacterales; family Pasteurellaceae; genus Canicola; species Canicola haemoglobinophilus. The sequence continues at coordinate 62,387 of NZ_MUXZ01000004.1, read as the reverse complement.
TGCTTTATTAGTACTCGCCGGCTTATTTCCAGTATTTGGTGCATTAATTGTTTCTATTCCATTGCCTGTATTAGGTGGGGCTGGATTAATGATGTTTGCAATGATTATCGCAGCTGGTATCCAAATGTTAGACAATATTGAAAGAAGTAAACGTAATGGCTTAATTATTGCAATTTCTATTGGTTGTGGTTTAGCTGTGACTACTCGTCCAGAATTATTAGACAAATTACCAAGTTTTGTTAAAGAAATTTTTGGGTCTGGCATCACAGTAGGATCATTATTTGCGCTTATTTTAAATTTAATCTTGCCAGAAGATAAAACTAAAGCTGAAAAGTAAATTAATATTTAATCATAGTCGCATTTAAATATGCAGAAAAATTAACTTATACAAAGGGCTGAGGATATAAATACCCATTTCAGCCCTTTCATTTTGAGCCTAAAAGCCATTTTCTCCCTTTTGGCAAAGCTCATTTTTTTGTTATACTCGAACACTATTTTTATTAGGAGAAACAATATGGAAGAAATGCCAAAGTGCCCCAAATGTCAGGGCGAATATGTATACCACGACACAATTAATTTTGTTTGTCCTGACTGTGGGAATGAATGGTCTGGTAATGAAATTGAGCAGCAAGATGATGATCAGCTCATTGTAAAAGATAGCAATGGAAATCTCTTAGCGGATGGTGATGATGTACTTTTAATTAAAGACTTAAAATTGAAAGGCTCATCTGAAGTCCTAAAAAAAGGCACTAAATATAAAAATATTCGTTTAGTTGCTGGTGATCACAATGTTGACTGTGGCAAATTATTACTCAAATCTGAATTTTTAAAGAAAGCTTAAATTATAACTATAAATTTGTATCTCACTTGGAGCTGTTATGAAAAATAAAATTCTCGGAAGCGCATTAATGATCGCTGGAACCACTATAGGTGCTGGTATGTTGGCTATGCCATTAACCTCTGCTGGTATGGGCTTTTCTATGACTTTAGTTCTGCTTGCAGGATTGTGGTTATTATTAACCTATACAGGCTTGTTGTTTATGGAGGTTTATCAAACAGCAAAAGCTAAAGATGTAGGCGTGGCGAGCCTGGCTGAACAATATTTCGGTCTAACTGGACGTTTCTTAGCAACGATTAGCCTACTTGTTTTACTCTATGCCTTGCTTGCCGCTTACATTACTGGCGGTGGCTCGCTTTTATCTGGACTTTTACCTACAAGTATTGGCGATGAACATCAAACCTTACAAATTGCAATTTTACTCTTTACTTTAATTTTGGGTGCTTTCGTTGTTATTGGTATTAAAGGCGTTGATGGTCTCACTCGTGTTTTATTTATCGGAAAAATTATTGGCTTTATTGCTGTATTGTTAATGATGCTACCAAAAGCCAAACTAGAAAATTTAGGTGCGGTGCCACTAGATAATTTACTGGTTATTTCTGCTATCCCGATTTTCTTTACCTCTTTTGGCTTCCACGTCATCATGGGAAGTATTAATAACTACCTCGACGCAGATATTCGTAAAATCCGTTTGTCCATTATTATTGGTACGTTAATTCCACTGACAGCCTATTTATTATGGCAATTAGCTACTCACGGTGTATTAAGTCAGAATCAATTTGTTAGCTTATTAAAACAAGATCCCACTTTAAATGGGTTAGTCAACGCAACAAGTCAAATCACTGGTAGCAACTTCTTAGGTGAAGTAGTTCGCTTATTCTCATCACTCGCATTAATTACATCTTTCTTAGGCGTAGCAATGGGAATTTTTGAAGGCGTAGGCGATTTATTAAAACGCATTAATTTACCAGCCAATCGCCTAGTTTTAGCACCTTTAACCTTTATTCCACCGCTCGCTTTTGCTTTATTCTATCCAAACGGCTTTATTGCAGCATTAGGTTATGCGGGGATTTTATTCGCATTCTATGGCTTACTTCTACCCGTTGCTTTAGCTTGGAAAGTTCGTCAATTACATCCTAATCTACCTTATCGAGTAGCTGGTGGTAATTTAGCATTAGTCATCGCATTTGTAATGGGCATCGTTATTATCATCATCCCATTCCTCATGGAAAAAGGCTACCTACCTAGTGTCGCTGGGTAAGCTAATCAACAAAAAAGAGCGGTTGAAATTTTTATTTTTTCAACCGCTCTTTCTCTCTAAAAAAACGCCTTACAGTTTGATTGTAAGGCGTTATTCTTTTTGGGTAGAAAGCTAATCTTCCGTCTTTTCTGAAAAACGCTCGATTTTAGCACCTAATCCACGTAGTTTTTCTTCAATATGTTCATAACCACGATCAATATGGTAAATACGATCTACGATGGTTTCACCCGTAGCAATACAACCAGCTAGCACTAAACTAATAGATGCGCGTAAATCCGTTGCCATTACTTCTGCGCCAGATAAATGTTCAACACCATGGCAAAATGCAGTATTCCCTTCTATTTCTGCTTTACCGCCCATACGAATGAGTTCTGGGATATGCATAAAACGATTTTCAAAGATAGTTTCAGTGATTTTACTTGAGCCCTCTGCAACCATATTTAATAGAGTAAATTGTGCTTGCATATCTGTTGGGAAACCAGGATAAGGCTCAGTGCGGATATTCACAGCTTTTGGTCGACTGCCTTGCATATCTAAGGTAATAGTATCTTCAGTTACTTCAACTTGTGCACCAGCATCACGCAGCTTATCAATTACAGCATCTAAAGTAGAAGCTTTGGTATTTTTACAAACAATACGCCCACCAGAAATAGCACCAGCCACTAAGAAAGTACCTGTTTCAATACGGTCTGGCACAATGCTATGTTCACAACCGCCTAAACGCTCAACGCCTTCAATCGTAATTTTATCTGACCCAGCACCGGTAATTTTAGCCCCCATTTTATTTAGGAATAAGGCAGTATCTGTAATCTCTGGCTCACGAGCAGCATTTTCAATCACTGTCGTCCCTTTTGCTAAAGTAGCAGCCATCATAATAGATAAAGTTGCACCGACACTGACTTTCTCAATAACAATTCGTTTACCTACTAATTGTTCATCAACAAAAGCTTTCACATAGCCATCTTCTAATACAATTTTGGCTCCAAGACGCTCTAAACCACTAATATGCAAATCAACAGGTCTTGCGCCAATAGAGCAACCGCCAGGTAATGAAACTTGACCTTGTTTAAAACGAGCGACTAAAGGCGCTAATGCCCAAATAGAAGCACGCATCGTTTTGACCAGTTCATAAGGTGCAACAAAATGTTCAATATTTGAAGCATCTAAATGCACCGTACCTTGCTCATCACGATGAGTAACAACACCTAATTTGTGTAAAATTTTTAGTGTTGTATCAATATCTTTTAATTCAGGGACATTCGTTAATTTAACGGGTTCTTCCGCTAAAATTGCAGCGAATAAAATAGGTAATGCAGCATTTTTTGCACCTGAAATATTCACATTTCCATTTAAACGAGATTGTCCATAAACACGAAATTTTTGCATCTGTACTTCCTAATTAATTTGACATATTTAATAAACGATCGCGTTTCCACTGCTCAGTGCTGAATGTTTTAATTGTCAACGCATGAATTGCACCTGATTTAAAATGCTCCATTAAGGATGCATAAATAGTTTGTTGTTGTTTTAATCTTGATAGTTGGGCAATTTCATCGCTTACCACGATAACACCAAAATGTGCATTTTCGCCTTGAACATATACTTCATTCAAATTTAATGCATCTTTTAAAATTTGCTCAATTTGCTGGGTTTCCATTAATTTTTTTCCGTTATTGTAAAAAGGGCTTAAGCCAATGGGATAAGCCAAAAAGATCTGCTAAAGTTTCTAATTGAATTGGAGCATGATGAATTTTTTGTGAACTGACTTGTGTTTCATATTCATGCATAAAATCACATAATAAAGCAAAACCAGCGCTGTCAATACGCTGAACTTCACTTAACTCCCAGATAAGTTGTTGGTTGGCAACTTTTGCATTCGACAAAAAAGAACTACGTTGTTGCCAAAAAGGTAACAACGTATCTCGTGATAACGCTCCAATAAGCCGGAACGTTATTTTATCATCATTTTGTTCTAATGCCCAATTTAGACTGTTATTTTTCATGCTTATTTACTAAGGATAATTGCTTGTTTAGAAAAGGTTTCCATCTCTTTAATTAAAACCTCTATGCCTTTTTTACGCAGAGTTGGTAACCATTCCTGTTTTGTTGAATCAATGGTACTTACACCACCAACAGCCATATCATAAACTTGCCATTTGCCTGCTTTGTTTTTAAGCCAATAAAATACCAAGTCGATAGGTGCAGCATTACTATTTTGCAATATTTTCACTGATATACTCATTTTATCATCAACCACATTCGTTGGTTTTAACACTTGAATTTTTTGGTTATTGTAAAGAGTCAGTGCTTTAGCGTATTGATATTCAATAAACTTATCAAATACTGCAAAGAATTTCTCACGTTGTTCCACTGGAGTAGACTTATAATAAGTTTTGCCTAAAAAGAAGGCGCCGGCATAACTCACATAGGCATAAGGCATTAATTCCTCACGCACAATCGTACGTAAATAATTTGGATCTTGTTTAATCTTAGTCTGACTGCTATCAATAGCTTTAAATAAACGATCAGATACATCAAGAGTTAATTCATAAGGTGTTTTTTCTGCCATAGCTTGTACAGAAAAAAGTGCGGTCATTACCACGATTATTTTAGAAAAAAGTTTTTTTAACATAAATATTAGCTCCTAAATTTAAAGTTTATAAAAAATTGTTACTGAGCGCTTGCTTCAGCTTCTCCTTGGCTGCTTTTGCTGTCTTTACTGCCATACAAGAACTGCCCGATGAGATCCTCTAACACCATTGCCGATTTAGTATCTACAATACGACTTCCTTCTTTTAGCATTGGAGTTTCACCATCGTCAAAACCAACACTCAGGGCGATATATTGTTCACCTAATAAACCTGAGGTTTTAATAGATAATGAACTGTTGTCTGGAATTTCATTATATTTTTCATCAATGGCGATTTTAACCAGTGGTAAATAGGTTTGCGGATCAAGTTCAATAGATGAAACTCGACCAATCACAACCCCGCCTACTTTCAATGGCGCACGCACTTTCAGTCCACCGATATTATCAAAAACGGCATTAATTTGATAAGATTTTGCTTGATTAAAGCCTTGGATATTGGCAACTCTTAACCCTAAAAAAACTAGAGCTGCAATTCCAATTAATAAAAATAAGCCTACCCAAAATTCATATTTAACTGTTTGTCGCATAAAAAAATCCTTAATTTTCTACCGCACTTTACTTATTAACTTGCACCAAACATTAAAGCTGTTAGTACAAAATCTAATCCTAAAACAACAAGAGATGCATGCACTACTGTTCTTGTTGTTGCTTTACTAATACCTTCCGAGGTCGGAATACAATCATAACCGTTGAACAAGGCAATCCAAACCACTGCAATAGCAAAGCATAAGCTCTTAATAAAGCCATTTAATAAATCATAGCTCCAGCTCACAGAGTTTTGCATTACAGACCAAAAGCTCCCCGCATCCACGCCTTTCCAATCAACACCGACCAATGAACCGCCCCAAATACCAATAGCAGTGAAAATAACTGCAAGGATTGGCATTGCAATTACCCCAGCCCAAAAACGAGGAGAAATAACTCGACGTAATGGATCAACCGCCATCATTTCTAAGCTAGACAACTGCTCAGTCGCCTTCATTAAACCTATTTCAGCAGTCAGTGCTGAACCCGCTCGACCAGCAAATAAAAGTGCGGTCACAACTGGCCCTAATTCACGCAATAAAGACAATGCAACAAGTTGCCCAAGGCTTGTTTCAGCAGAGAAATCAACAAGCACCACATAACCTTGCAAGCCTAATACCATGCCAATAAACAAGCCAGATAACATGATAATTAATAAGGATTGCACGCCTAATACATGTAGCTGTTTAATCAACAAAGGGAAATGCTTTCTAATTTGTGGTTTTCCCACTAAAGCACCAAACAGCATAAAACCAGCTCGTCCTAAAGAACGGCAAAAATCTATGCCTACTCTACCAAGAGATGAAATAAGCTGGATCATGAAAATAACTCCTGTACATAATCTTGTGCTGGGAAATGGAAATGAACAGGCCCATCTTCTTTACCTTGAAGAAATTGTACAACTTGTGGATCTTGGCTCTGTAAAAGCTGTTCTGCAGTACCTTCTGCAATCACTCTCTTATCAGCAATAATATAAGCATAATCTGCAATACTTAACACTTCTTGCACATCATGGGAAACCACTATTGAAGTTAATTGCAAGGCTTCGTTCAAGCGTTTAATCAAGCTAATAATTACCCCCATGCTAATAGGATCTTGTCCAGCAAAAGGTTCATCATACATAATCAGCTCAGGATCAAGGGCTATTGTTCTCGCTAATGCGGCTCGTCTTGCCATACCACCAGATAATTCCGAAGGCATTAAATTTGCTGCACCACGCAACCCAACCGCCTCTAACTTCATCAATACAATTTGACGAATGAGCTCTTCAGGCAAATTCGTATGCTCACGAATAGGGAACGCAACATTATCAAAGGTAGATAAATCAGTAAATAATGCGCCAGATTGAAACAACATTCCCATACGTTGACGAACTTGATACAACTGACTATTAGACATCATGCAAATATCTTGCCCATCAAACAAAATCTCACCTTTTTCTGCTTGAAGTTGTCCACCAATAAGTTTGAGCAAAGTGGTTTTACCAATACCTGAAGGCCCCATAATTGCAGTAATTTTACCTTGCTGAACCTGCAAATTAAGGTTGTCATAAATGGTTCGCTCACCTCGCTTAAAAGTTAGGTTTCTGACTTCTATTAAAGGTTTTGTCATATTTTTTGATTACTCTTTATACTTAAAAAAATGAAGTGGGATATTCTACGAATTTCCCCCTATTGTCAAATTAAATTATGGCAGCGTATTGGACTTATATTTTCCAAAAATGTTCACATAAAAAATATTTTTAAAAACACCGCTCTTTCATGGATTACTACATGTTTTATTGAAAAATATGCTATCATGGCGCACTTTTATCAAACTCAAACATTCAAGGGTTCTATGAATATTCGTTGGAATATTATTTTATCTGTACTTGCTCTAATTTCGCTTGCTTGGTTTTATAGTCTACAACCAGATGATAATGAACTAAATCAACTTATAAAATCGAATGATAGTCCGGAATATACAGGTGAAAAAATGTCAACTGCTGTTTTTTCGCCCACAGGTAAAAAACAATATTTAGCGACGGCAGATAAAGTTGAGCATTATAATAATGATGGCCGCACCGAATTCCACCAGCCTTTAGTTTATTTATTTGATATTGAAGATGAGAAATTAGGTAAACAAAGCTGGAAATTAAGCGCTCATAAAGCCAAATTAACAAAAAATAATATGCTTTATCTTGAGGGGAATGTGATCGCAGAGACCTTATTGGAAAATGCAAAATTACAAAAAGTTGTGACAGAAAGTGCGGTAGTAAATTTAACTACCCAAGATATAACTTCTGACACAATAGTCACTATAAAAGGACAACATTTTAGCTCTACAGGGCTAAAACTCCATGGTAACTTACAACAACAAATCGCAACATTAAAAGAGCAGGTAAAAACGCATTATGAAATCAGCAACAAATAAATACTTATTAATCACCGCACTTATGATGACTTCCGTTTCCGCTTTAGCATTGAAAAATGACACAAATCAGCCCATAGATATTGTGTCTGATAATCAATCTCTTGATATGGAAAATTCCGTAGTGACTTTTACAAACAATGTAGTGATTAAGCAAGGATCAATTTTGATTAAAGCGAATAAAGTGATCATTACTCGTCCTCCAGAGAAATCTAACAAAAAAGAAACTGTGGAAGCATTTGGTAATCCTGTTACATTCCACCAACTACTTGATGATGGTAAGCCTGTGGATGGTAAAGCAAGTAAAGTCCATTATGACTTAGGCGCTGAATTTTTAACCCTAACAGGTAACGCAGAATTAAAACAGTTAGATAGTAAAATTAATAGCGAAAAAATTACTTATGATGTGAAGAAACAACAGTTAAAAGCAAATGGTTCAAATAAATCTCGTGTTAAAACTGTTTTAATTCCAACACAATTAAATAAGAAATAATAAGGTTAATGAATTATGTCTATTCTTTATGCTGAGCATCTCGCTAAAAGCTATAAAAGCCGCCAAGTTGTTTCTGATGTAAGTTTAACCGTTAATTCCAATGAAATTGTCGGTTTATTAGGTCCAAATGGTGCAGGTAAGACGACAACTTTCTATATGGTTGTTGGTTTAGTACGCCATGATCAAGGAATAATTCGTATTGATGACGAAGATATTAGTTTATTGCCGATGCACAACCGAGCACAACGGGGAATAGGTTATTTACCACAAGAAGCATCTATATTCCGCCGCCTAAGCGTATATGAAAATTTAATGGCCGTTTTAGAAATTCGCCAAGATTTAAATTCTCAACAGCGTCGCGCGAGAGCTGATGAATTAATCGAAGAATTCAATATTGGTCATATTCGTGACAACTTGGGGCAATCTTTATCTGGTGGTGAACGTCGTCGTGTAGAAATTGCACGCGCTTTAGCAGCAAATCCTAAATTTATTTTATTAGATGAACCTTTTGCTGGCGTAGATCCGATTTCAGTTATTGACATCAAAAAAATCATCAAAGATTTACGTAATCGTGGGTTGGGGGTATTAATCACAGATCATAATGTACGAGAAACATTAGATGTTTGCGAGCGCGCTTATATTGTCAGTGCCGGCAAAATGATTGCTACAGGTACACCAACTGAAGTTATGAATAACGAACAAGTGAAACAAGTTTATCTTGGTGAAGAATTTAAATTGTAACTATGCTTAAATTTACCGAATTACTCTCCCCTGAAAATATTCGCCAAGGCTTAGTTTGTACAAGCAAAAAAAGAGCTTTTGAAATCATATCTTGCTTGGTAGCCAAACAACTTTCTGAACAAAACAAAGATGTAGAAAACGCAGAGGACATTGACTTACAAGATACAGAAACGCTTTGCGTTGATTGCTTATTTAGCCGAGAAAAATTAGGCAACTCTAGCTTGGGAAATGGTCTCGCAATGCCCAAAGGAAGATTACCTTTAGGGGATAAACCTATTGCCGTCTTCTTACAACTCAATGCACCTTTAGAATATGATGCACCAGATCATCGTGAAGTGGATCTGGTGTTTGCCTTATTGGCGCCGACTGAACATTGTTCTAATCTTGTGCAAGAATTACCTCATTTAGTTGAACGATTAAAGGACAAATCTCTAGTCAAGCAATTAAGAAATGCACAAAGTGCGGAGGAAATTTGGCAAATTTTCCAGTTCGCAGATACTCATGCTGAACATGAGCTGGCTGAACTGCAAATGGCAGAACAACAAAATGTAGCAGAACAAAAAGAGGAAGAATAACAAATGGAAGTTATCATTATTAGTGGACGTTCTGGCGCAGGAAAATCTGTTGCTTTACGCGCATTAGAAGATATTGGCTACTACTGTATTGATAATCTTCCTATGGATTTACTGCCACAATTGACCAATATTCTTTCGGATAAACAGCCTTTTGTTGCTATTAGTTTAGATATTCGTAATTTACCTACAGACCCAGCGACACTAGACCATATACTTCATATCTTACAAGAAAAACATCAAGTTAAAATCATCTTTCTGGATACAGATAGAAATACACTGATCCGCCGTTACAGTGATTCTCGCCGATTACATCCTTTATCAATTCAAAATTTATCTCTTGAATCAGCAATTGATGCAGAAAAAACTTACCTTGAACCTTTAGTGCATCATGCAAATTTAATTATTGATACGACCGCACTTTCTACCCATGAACTTGCGGAACGTTTGCGTGAGTTTTTGCGTGGAAATACCGAAAAAGAATTGCAAATTATTGTTGAATCTTTCGGCTTTAAATATGGTATTCCTTTAGATGCAGATTATGTTTTTGATGTTCGTTTCTTACCAAATCCACATTGGAATCCAGAGTTACGCCCAATGACAGGATTAGAAAAGCCTGTGATTGAATTTCTACAAAAGCATATTGAAGTTAATAATTTTATTTATCAAACGCGTAGCTATATTGAAAATTGGCTACCTATGTTAGAGCAGAATAATCGAAGTTATTTGACGATTGCTATTGGTTGTACAGGAGGTAAACATCGTTCTGTTTATATTGCACAACAAATTGGCGAATACTTCCAAGCCAAAGGCAAGAAAGTGCAAATTCAACATAAGTCACTAGAAAAGCATACAAAAAATCACTAAAAAAAATAACCCAAGGCGTTTAACCTTGGGTTTGTTTTTATCAAGAACTATTTCACTCTCTGACCAGCTTTTGCACCTGTATCTACATCAAGTAAATACAAATCAGCACCACCAGTTCCAGCACTTAAAATCATCCCTTCAGACATACCAAATTTCATTTTTCTTGGTGCTAAGTTTGCCACCATAATGACAAAACGACCTTCTAAATCTTCAGGCTTATTATAAGCAGCCTTAATCCCAGAAAATACTTGGCGCGTTTCGCTACCAATATCTAAGATAAACTTCAGTAATTTATTACTTTCTGGCACTGCCTCGCATTTCAACACCTTAGCTACTCGTAAATCAACCTTAAAGAAATCATCAATAGTAATGCTCTCTTCAATTGGCTCAAACTCAGAAACTTCGTTATTTTCTACCGCACTCTTTTCTGTATTTTGCTTCTCTTGTGCGCTTTGATTTACTTGTGCATTTTCCACTTTGGATGCCTCAATCATTTCTTCAATTTTTTTCATATCTAAACGTGAGAATAACGCTTTAAATGGCGCAATCTGATGGGCTAATAAAGGCTCTGCTAAATTTTCCCAAGTCAATTGGGTATTTAAAAATGCTTCAGCACGTTCAGCAAGATTTGGCAGAACAGGTTTCAAATATCCCATTAATACACGGAATAATTCAATGCCCATTGAGCAAACTTGCTGCAATTCTGCTGTACGACTTTCATCTTTAGCAATTACCCAAGGAGCTTTCTCGTCAACATATTTATTGGCTTTATCGGTAAGCGCCATAATTTCACGAATAGCTTTACCGAATTCACGATTTTCATAATAAGTGGCAATTAATTCTGATTGTGCTACAAACTCATCGAATAATGCCTGATCTTCTAATTTAGCGGCGAGTTTTCCTTCAAAACGCTTTTGAATGAAACTGGCATTTCTTGAGGCTAAATTAACTAATTTATTCACTAAATCCGTATTTACACGCTGAACAAAATCTTCCAAATTTAAATCTAAATCATCAATACGATTACTTAATTTTGCTGCATAGTAATAACGTAAACATTCAGGATCTAAATATTTTAAATAAGTAGCAGCTTGAATAAAGGTACCACGAGATTTTGACATTTTCTCGCCGTTTACAGTGACATAGCCATGCACAAAAATATTATTTGGCTTGCGTAACCCTGCCCCTTCTAACATTGCTGGCCAGAACAAACTATGGAAATACATAATGTCTTTACCAATAAAATGATAAAGTTCAGCTTTGCTTTCTTTGTGCCAAAAACTATCAAAATCAATACCGCTCTTTTTGTTACATAGGTTTTTAAAAGATGCCATGTAGCCAATTGGCGCATCTAACCATACATAAAAATATTTATTTTCAGTGTTCGGAATTTTAAAGCCAAAATAAGGCGCATCACGAGAAATATCCCATTGCTGTAAACCTGCCTCAAACCATTCCTGCATTTTATTTGCCACTTCTTGTTGTAAAGAACCAGAACGGATCCACTCAGTCAACATGCCCTCAAAACTCGGCAAATCAAAGAAAAAATGCTCACTTTCTTTTAATACAGGGGTTGCCCCTGAAACAGTTGAACGTGGATTAATAAGTTCTGTTGGACTGTAAGTGGCAGAACAAACCTCACAGTTATCGCCATATTGATCTTCAGCTTTACATTTTGGGCAAGTACCTTTCACAAAGCGATCTGGTAAAAACATAGCTTTCTCAGGATCGAAAAGCTGCGAAATAGTGCGAGTTTTAATAAAACCATTTTGCTTTAATTTCGTATAAATAGTTTCTGCTAATGCTCTATTTTCATCGCTATGAGTTGAATGATAATTATCAAAACTAATATTAAATCCACTAAAATCTGCCATATGTTTTTGTTGCACATCAGCAATTAATTGCTCTGGATTTATGCCCATTTGATCCGCTTTTAACATAATCGGCGTACCATGCGCATCGTCTGCACAAACAAAATAAATTTCATTACCACGCATACGTTGGAAACGAACCCAAATATCCGCTTGAATATGTTCTAACATATGACCTAAATGAATAGGGCCATTGGCATAAGGTAAGGCGCAAGTGACCAAAATTTGACGTGAATTATTTGACATGAATTTAACCTTTAGAAAATGAAAAAATTGTCGCACATCTTACCTTATTGGCGGTATTTTTTCTAGTTCTCAACACTTTACAATCCTAGTTATGTTATGATGCGCAACGAATTTATTTAACGTTTTTCTCTAGGAAACAGAACATGGCGATTTATTTTTCAAATAACATATCTGCATTACACCAACTTCAATTACAAGAATGTTTTCGACAATTTACACATACCACGTTGCATAAAGACTTAATCAGTTTAAGTGCGGTAAAAAAAATCGAACTTGGCGGCAATATTTTGCGCATAGAATTAGTGATGCCATTTGCATGGAATACAGGTTTTGCGCAATTAAAGACCGCACTTAGCGATAAACTCAAAACTATTGTGCAAGCCAGTGAAATCAAATGGTTACTTAATTATCAAATTGCCACTTTAAAACGAGCTAATAATCATCCAGCGGTAAAAGGGATTAAAAATATTATTGCGGTAAGTTCGGGCAAAGGTGGCGTAGGAAAATCAACAGTTTCAGTTAATCTAGCCCTTGCTTTACAAGCACAAAGTGCAAAAGTGGGGATTTTAGATGCCGATATTTACGGCCCTTCAATTCCGCATATGTTAGGAGTAAGTCATGAACGCCCAACTTCGCCAGATAATAAGCATATCAATCCAGTTCAAGCACATGGTTTAGTAGCAAACTCTATCGGTTTCTTAATGGAACCAGACAATGCAACAATTTGGCGTGGACCAATGGCAAGTAGCGCACTAAGCCAACTGTTACAAGAAACACTTTGGGCAAATCATGGCGAGCTAGATTATCTAGTAATTGATATGCCACCAGGTACGGGCGATATTCAATTGACTTTATCCCAACAAATTCCAGTTACTGGCGCAATCGTTGTTACCACGCCACAAGATATTGCATTGATTGATGCGATTAAAGGCATTTCTATGTTCCAACGTGTAAAAGTACCTGTACTTGGTATTGTGGAAAATATGTCAGTACATATTTGTAGCAACTGCGGACATCATGAGGCTATTTTTGGCACTGGTGGCGCACAAAAAATGGCAGAGAAATATCAAGTGAAACTCTTGGCACAGCAACCTTTACATATTCAATTGCGTGAGGATATGGATAATGGCGTACCAACTGTTATTTCTGCGCCAGAAAGTGAAATCGCACAATCCTTCTTACAATTAGCAGAAAAAGTCGCAGCTGAACTTTATTGGCAAGGGGAAATTATTCCTGGCGAAATCCTATTTAAAGAAGTAAATTAACATCCAAAAGGCTACCGAGTGTAGCCTTTCATTTATATAAATCGAGCAAAGTGCGGATTGTTTTGCATATTTTTTACTTCATCATAAGCTCGTACTTTCCCTTGTTCTAAAAGTACTACTCGTTCCGCTAAAAATAACAGCTCATCCATACTATGTGTCACATACAAGACTGGAATTTGAATTTCTTTGGTGAGTTTTTCCAAATAACTTAACAATTCACGCTTACGAGGCAAATCCAATGCAGATAATGGCTCGTCCATTAATAATATATCTGGGTTAGATAACAAGGCTCGCCCAATTGCCACTCGTTGCTTTTCGCCACCAGATAAAGTCAAAGGATAACGTTTTAATAAATGTCCGATGCCCAATAATTCTACAAGATGATCAAATTGCTTTTGATCTGGCTTTTTCATGCCATATTTTAAATTTCCCTGCACAGAATAATGGGGAAATAAACGTGCATCTTGGAAAATATAACCGACTTTGCGTTGATTAGCTGGTAAAAAAATATTTTTCTCTGTATCTACTAAAGTGCGGTTATTTAAACGAATAAATCCTTGATCTGCTTTTAATAAGCCGCTGACCAAATTAATTAAAGAGGTTTTACCTGAACCAGATAGACCGAAAAGTGCGGTAACACCTTTTGCCGAAAGATTCAAATCTACCGCTAATTGCATATCGCCCAGTGTCTTTTGCACATTAATTTCTAACATCAGTTTGTCCTAATTTTTGTTGGGTTCGTTTTGCAAGCCATTCGGAAATTAATAAAGAAATCAATGAAATCACAACGGCAATAATACAAAGTCTAAGGGCTGAATTTTCTGCGCCTGGTGTTTCAATAAAAGAGAACATTGCTAGAGGAATGGTTTGCGTCACATTAGGAATATTAGAGACGAACGTAATGGTTGCGCCAAATTCTCCTAAGGATCGAGCGAAACCTAAAATCATGCCCGACAAAATGCCTGGTAAGGAAAGAGGAAGAGTGATAGTAAAAAATATTCTGAGAGAAGATGCACCCAAAGTTTGTGCGGCTTGTTCCAAACGAAAATCAATATTTTCAATGGCTAAGCGAATAGAACGAACCAATAATGGAAATGCTACGATGCCCGAAGCTAAAGCAGCGCCATGCCAACTGAAACCAAAGCTAAAACCAAACCATTGCAATAAATAACGTCCAATGATGCCATTGCGTCCCATAGAAATTAGCAATAAATAACCAATAACCACTGGCGGTAAAACAAGCGGTAAATGGATAACGCCATTGATAATCGCTTTACCCCAAAAATCTTTGCGAGCCAGTAACCAAGCAACAACAATGGCGAAAGGTAAGCTCATAGAAATTGAAACCAATGCGACTTTAATACTCAAAGCTATCGCATTGATTTCAGATTGAGATAAATGTAAATAATCCATTATCACATCGAACATAATGATTACTTAATTGAAAAACCAAATTTTTGGAAAATTTTGACCGCACTTTCTGACTGTAAGTAAGCTAAAAACTGGCGACTTTCCTCATTATCCTGTCCTTTTACAATTGCCACAGGGTACTCAATCGCTGGATGAGAATTTTCAGGAAAAATCGCTACCGTTTTCACTTTCTGGCTAGCCGCAGCATCCGTGGCATAAACAACACCTAATGGGCTTTCTCCTTGCTCAACGAGTGCTAAAGCAGCACGCACATTATTGGCACGAGCAAGCTTAGTTTCTAAATCGCCCCATTGTTTTAAGAATATGAAAGCTTCTTTCGCATATTTTCCAGCAGGAACATGATCAGGATCGCCCACAGCAAGATAAGTATTTGCTAAGTGCGAATGCCATTGGGAATTAAGTACATCAACGTTTTCAATTTTACTTTCTTTAGGAGCAACCATAACAAGTCTATTGCCAACAAGATCACGACGGCTTTTTGTTTCAATCGCACCTTTTTCCTCTAAAAAATCCATCCATTTTTGGTTAGCTGAAATAAATACTTGTGCTGGTGCACCTTGACTAATTTGACGAGCCAATACAGAAGAAGAAGCAAAAGAAAAATCCATTTCGTTTTTAGGATTTGCTTTTACATATTCTGATTTAATCTCTTGCAATACATTGGTCATAGATGCAGCCGCAAAAACTGTGATTTTAGCTTGAGCCACAAAGGAAAAGCTCAGACAAGTGCTAGCAACAATACTAAGTAGTACTTTATGTAATTTCATTTTGATCTCCTTCAAATTAAAAATCATTATATTGAACTATATACAACGGTTACGCATTATATAATTATTTATATAACAAAAGCTATGCAAAAAATGAAATTCACGTAAAATAAACGCCATTTATCACATCACTTAATAAATAAAATGAACAGTGAAATCCTCTTAAGCATCAATCTCCAGCAACAACTTTTTGTTGATCCTAAACGGGTTCGATTACTCCAAGCTATTCAGCAATTTGGTTCCATTAATCAAGCCGCTAAAAATTGCAAAATTAGCTATAAAAGCGCCTGGGATCATTTGGAAAATATGAATAGTATTAGTCCTAAGCCTTTGTTAGATCGTAATACAGGAGGAAAAAATGGCGGTGGTACAATGCTCACAAGCTACGCTCTACGTCTGCTTCAACTCTATGATTTATTGGCGAAAACGCAGCAAAAAGCCTTTGATATTTTGCAAGACGAAGAAATCGAGCTGACCAGTTTATTATCAGCTACGGCAAAATTTTCCTTGCAAAGTAGCGCGAGAAATCAATTATTTGGAAAGATTATTAATTTACACCAGCAAAATTCTCATTGTCTGGTTGAAATTGCTGTTGATAATCTTGCACTCCCTTTATATGTGTCAATTACACAAAAAAGTGCGGTGCGTTTACAGTTAGTTTTAGGTAAAGAAGTGATTTTGATGATCAAAGCACCTTGGTTAAAACTTCATGAACAACAATCAAATGAGATAAATTGTTTTCCTAGTAAAGTTCAGGCGATCTCAGAGGATCAAGAAGAAATTAGCATAAAATTAGGAAATACAATTGAATGTTATGCAAGTGTTACGCAAGGGCATAATTATCAATTAAATCAGGAAATATGGTGTTCCATTGAGCCAGAACAAATTATTTTAGTGACCTTATAAAACCTCTCAATTGCAGACTAAAAACTAGCGCTATCTTAGGGGATTTTTATAGGGGCGAAAAATATTTTGCCCCTACTTAAAAACTAACCGCTCTTTTCCACTATAAATATTGGCACGTCCTTCCCGTGCAAAACCAATTAGGGTTAAATTGCTTTGTTTTGCTATGTTGACCGCTAAATCTGTTGGTGCAGAAATAGCGACAAGAATTTCAATTCCACAAGTCACTGCTTTTTGCACCATTTCATAACTAGCACGGCTAGAAATCAACACAAATCCTTTTGCTACTTGCGCTTTCGCATGCCAACCAAGCAACTTATCCAAAGCCACATGTCTTCCAACGTCTTCTCGAATAGCCAGTAAGTTCCCCTCGACATCAAAATAAGCAGCTGCATGTGTTGCGCCAGTTTGTTCTGCTAACTCTTGTGCTTGGCAAAAGGCAGATAAGCAATGATCTAAACGATGTAAATTCAAGTCTAAAGTGCGGTCTAAAATTGGTAACGTTTTTTGCACTTGAGCTAATTGCTCCGATCCACAAACCCCACAACCAGTACGTCCAATTAGCGTTCTTCTTTTTTCTTTTAATGCCACAAAACAACGTGTAGCTAACTCAATATGAACTTCGATTCCCTGACATTGTGGCTTAACTTCAATACCATAGATTTCTCTTGGATGTTGAATAATTCCCTCAGCCAAAGAGAAACCTAAAGCGAAATCTTCAAGATTTTGTGGAGAGCACATCATCACTGTATGAGAAATTCCGTTATAAACTAGTGCAACGGGAACCTCGGTAGCGAGGCTATCTTCCCTCTCACCAATTGAATAAGAATTATTCTTATTTTGTTTATAATTTGTTAAATTTTTGAAAAAATTAATTTCAATTTTTGTGATTGAAGTCAAATTTTTCCCTCCATTATCAAGAAAACTACCCTATATTTATTAGATCAAAAGGCGTACTATAAATAAGGCTATATACAAAAAAAGTATAGTTCAAAATCATCTATAAGCAAATTATCTAAAATAAATTCAATCAAATAAATATAAAAAGTCTAATTACTCATTAAAAGTTAAGGAGTGTGTTATGCAGGTCAGTAGAAGAAAATTCTTTAAGATCTGTGCCAGTGGTATGGTAGGGACATCAGCCGCAATGCTTGGTTTTGCACCTACTACCGCACTTGCTGCGCCACGTCAATATAAATTATTGCGAGCAAAAGAAACTCGTAACAACTGTACTTACTGCGCTGTGGGGTGCGGAATGTTAATGTACAGTTTGACTGATGGAGCTAAAAATGCACCAGCCAAATTATTTCACGTAGAAGGCGATCCCGATCACCCAGTAAGCCGCGGTTCTCTTTGTCCAAAAGGCGCTGGTGTGTTAGATTTTGTTAATAGTCCAAATCGTTTACATTATCCTGAATATCGAGCACCAGGCTCAGATAAATGGGTTCGTTTAAGTTGGGAAGATGCAATTCATCGTATCGCTCGTTTATTAAAAGATGATCGTGATGCAAATTTCATTGAAAAAAATGCACAAGGTACCCCTGTTAACCGCTGGTTAACAACAGGTATGTTGTGCTCTTCTGCTACCAGTAACGAGACTTGTATCTTAACGCAACGTTGGAGCCGAGGTCTTGGCTTAGTCGCGGTAAATAACCAAGCAAGTACTTGCCATGGTCCAACTGTTCCAGCCCTCGCCTCCTCTTTTGGTCGTGGAGCTATGACAAACCACTGGGTTGATATTAAAAATGCGAATTTAGTCATCGTCATGGGGGCAAATACCGCAGAAGCCCACCCTGTTGGCTTTAAATGGGTTATTGAAGCGAAAAAAAATGGGGCAAAATTATTAGTCATAGATCCGCGCTTTAATCGTACTGCTGCAGTTTCTGATTTCTTTGCCCAAATTCGCCCAGGAAGTGATATTTCATTTTTATTAGGTGTCGTTCGCTATTTATTACAAAACAATAAGCTCCATCATGAATATGTAAAACACTATACAAATGCCTCTTTACTTATCAATGAAGACTTTGAATTTAATGAAGGCTTATTTACAGGTTATGATGAAGAAATGCGCCAGTATGATCGCTCTACTTGGTCTTACCAAACAGACGAAAATGGCAATCCAAAACAAGATTTAACCTTACAACATCCTCGTTGTGTCATAAATTTATTGCGTGACCATGTTGAACGCTATACCCCTGAAATTGTGGAGCAAATCAGCGGTATTAAACAGGCAAAATTCTTAGAATTTTGTGAAATGCTTGCTGAAACTAGCGCACCAAATAAAACAGCTACTTTCCTATATGCTTTAGGTTGGACACAACATACAGTTGGAGCACAAAATATTCGTGCCATGGCAATTATCCAATTGCTGTTAGGAAACATTGGTATGGCTGGCGGTGGCGTAAATGCACTGCGTGGACATTCTAATGTGCAAGGTGCAACAGATATGGGCTTATTACCAACCGCACTTCCAGCCTACTTACAATTACCAAGCGACAATGATACCTCTTTAGAAAAATATCTTGCACGCATCACACCTAAAACACTAGTAAAAGGGCAAGTCAATTATGGGCAAAATGCGCCTAAATTTATGATTAGCTTGCTTAAATCTTTCTATGGTGAAAATGCGACTAAAGATAATGAATGGGGATTTCATTACTTACCTAAATACGATCAAGTTTACGATCAACTGCGCTATGTTGATATGATGACAGAAGGGAAAGTCAACGGCTTATTATGCCAAGGCTATAACCCCGTTTCTTCTTATCCTGATAAGAACAAAGTTGTTGATGCACTAAGTAAATTAAAATTCTTAGTTGTTTTTGATCCAACTGAAACCACAACAACTGAATTCTGGCGTAATTATGGCGAATTTAATGATGTTAATACAGCTGAAATTCAGACTGAAGTTTTCCGTTTACCAACCACTTGCTTTGCTGAAGAAAATGGCTCCATTGCGAATTCTGGACGCTGGTTACAATGGCACTGGAAAGCGGCAGAACCACCAAAAGAGGCTAAACCTGATGTAGATATTTTGGCTGAAATTCGTGAAGTGATGTTAGAAATGTATGAAAAAGAAGGTGGCCGTGGACTTGAAAGTTTTAAAGCGGTTGCTTGGAATTATGCAAATCCATTAGAGCCAAGAGCGGAAGAATTGGCAAAAGAAAATAATGGTTATGCTTTAGAAGATTTATATGATGCTAATGGCAATATTATTGCCCGAAAAGGCGAGTTACTTTCTACTTTCGCTCAATTACGTGATGATGGTAGTACGGCAAGTTCTGCTTGGATTTATACAGGTCAATGGACTGAGAAAGGCAATATCATGGACAACAGAGATAACTCCGATCCTTCAGGATTAGGTAATACGCTTGGTTGGTCTTTTGCTTGGCCTGCAAACCGCCGTATTCTTTATAACCGTGCAAGTGCGGATGTTTCTGGCAAACCTTGGGATCACAAACGTCAATTAATAAAATGGAACGGCAAAAACTGGAATTACATTGATGTGGCAGATTTTGGTAATGCGCCACCAAACAGCAAAATTACGCCTTTCATTATGCAAAACGATGGCTTAGGCGGATTATTCGCACTGAACCGTCTTGCTGATGGTCCATTCCCTGAACATTATGAACCTATTGAAAACCCAATAGACACAAACCCATTGCATCCAAATGTGGTTTCAACTCCTGTTGCTCGTATTTTGGATAACGACAAAGAACGTATGGGAACCGCTGATGAATTCCCTTATGTAGGAACAACTTATAGCTTAACTGAGCATTTCCATGCTTGGACCTCACAAGCTTTACTCAATATGATTGCTCAACCAGAGCCATTTGCAGAGATTGGCGAGGAATTAGCAAAAGAGAAAGGCATTAAACATGGTGATGTCGTCAAAGTATCTTCTAAACGTGGTTTTATCAAAGTGAAAGCAATGGTAACAAAAAGAATTAAAACCCTCACAATTAATGGAAAACCGGTTCATACCATAGGTTTACCAATTCACTGGGGATTTTCTAGTGTGGGCAAAAAAAGTTTTGTGATCAACACATTAACACCAAGGGTTGGAGAAGCAAACTCTCAAACACCTGAATACAAAACATTCCTTGTTAACATAGAGAAAGCGGAGGCATAAAATGAGTACAGTTCAATCTCAAAATATTATTAAGTCCTCAGCAACTTCAGCTTTAACACCTCCGCCACATGCTCGAGATCATCAAATTGAAGTGGCAAAATTGATTGATGTTAGCGCTTGTATCGGTTGTAAGGCTTGCCAAGTCGCTTGCTCAGAATGGAATGACTTGCGTATTGAGCCTCAGTCTTGTATTGGCGTTTATGATAATCCAATAGATCTTGCTCCAAAAGCTTGGACGGTCATGCGTTTCAATGAAGTGGAAGAAAATGATCGTTTAGAATGGCTAATTCGTAAAGATGGCTGTATGCATTGTAGCGAGCCGGGTTGCTTAAAATCTTGCCCATCACCAGGCGCCATTATTCAATATGCAAATGGTATTGTTGATTTTCAATCTGACAAATGTATTGGTTGTGGCTATTGTATCGCAGGTTGCCCGTTCAATATTCCAAGAATGAATAATAAGGACAACAGAGTCTATAAATGCACCCTTTGCGTTGATCGTGTTTCTGTAGGCCAAGAACCTGCTTGTGTCAAAACTTGTCCAACAGGCGCAATCCAGTTCGGTAGTAAAGAAGAGATGAAACACTATGCGGAAAAACGTATTGCAGATTTAAAATCTCGTGGTTACAAAAATGCGGGGCTTTATGATCCAGAAGGCGTTGGCGGTACTCATGTAATGTATGTTTTACATCATGCGGATAAACCAGAACTTTATTCAGGCTTACCAAAAGACCCGAAAATCGATCTCAGTATTACCTTATGGAAAGATGTGTTAAAACCAGTTGCAGCGGTGGCGATGGGAGGTATTATCCTTTCAGAAATCGCACATTATTTAGCGATTGGTCCAAATACAGAAGAACTTGATGAGCATGAAGAACATGAACAAGGAGAAAAAAATGAGTAAGATCAAGATCGCAAATGATCAAAAAATCATACGCCATAAACTTCCTGCAAGATTAAGCCACTGGCTCTTGGTTATTTGTTTCTTCACAACAGGCCTATCAGGTTTAGCCTTTTTCTTCCCTGATTTTTCTTGGTTAACAGAGATTTTAGGTAATCCAAGAATAGCCCGTTTTGTTCATCCATTCACTGGGATTGTGATGTTTGTAGCGTTTATTAATCTATCATTAATTTATTGGCGACATAACATCCCAGAAAAAAATGACTGGGTATGGCTAAAAAATATTGTTGAAGTTTTAAAAGGCAATGAACATGCGGTGTCTGATAATGGGAAATATAACCTAGGACAAAAAATGCTGTTTTGGACACTTATCCTGGCTATGTTTACCTTGTTAGCGACAGGTATTATTATGTGGCGCCAATATTTCTCACATAATTTCCCAATTCCAGTTATCCGCATTGCTATCTTGTTACATTCTGCAAGTGCATTCTTATTGTTTACAGGCATAATGGTACATATTTACATGGCATTCTGGGTTAAAGGTTCTATTCGAGGCATGGTCGAAGGCTGGGTTACTGTACGCTGGGCGAAAAAACATCACCCTCGTTGGTATCGTGAAGAAGTTGAACCAGAACTTGAACAAGAATTAGCGAATAAAAAGAAACATTAATCCATAACATAACAAAAGTGCGGTAAAATCTACCGCACTTTCCATATATCAAGAAGAAATCTATGAGTATTAAAATCTTATCTGAACAAGAAATACAACAACAAAAAAATGAACCTCATGCGCCACCTTTACTGTTTGCTAATCCACAAAATCTTTATCAACGTCGTTCTGAACGCCTAAAGAAACTGGCAAAGGATCATCCATTACAAGACTATCTTCTTTTTCTCTCAACATTAGTTGATGCCCAACTTAGCGTCTTAAAGGATTTTCCATTACCCAAAACCGAAAATCTTACATTCAATGCTTACTATCCTTTACACATAAAACAATGGCAACGTGATCCAATTTGGCAAGATATTCTGCAGGCTTTGCTAGCAAAACTTAAACCACAAGCCAACGAAATGATGTTGACAACCATAGAAAATTTAGAAAAATCCTCTCATACAGAAATTGAGCAACTCGCTGATCAATTGCTTGCTCAAGAATTGTCTTTAGTAAGCAGTGATAAAGCGCTATTTATTTGGTCAGCATTGTCAGTATATTGGCTCCAATTAGTGCAACAACTTCCTCGCCAAATAGAAATGGAAAGCAACAAAAATCTACAACATTGTCCAATATGCGCATCTTCCCCAACAGCAAGTGTAGTACACCTAGGTTCTCAACAAGGCCTACGTTATCTACATTGTTCATTATGTGAAACTGAATGGAACGTGGTCAGAAGCCAATGCACAAACTGTGAACAAAGTGAAAAATTAGATTATTGGTCCATTGATAATGAATTTGCCGCAGTAAAAACGGAAAGTTGTGGCGATTGTCATAGCTATTTAAAAATCTTTTATCAAGAAAAAGATCCTTATTTAGAGCCTATTGCAGATGACCTTGCCAGCATATTCTTAGATATAGAAATGGAAGATAAAGGCTTTTTGCGTAGTGGACTAAATCCTTTCTTATTTGCTAATCAAGAATAAAAGCAATGGATAATACCTTACAACAAATTCAACGAGCACAAGATAATTATGGAAAAATGCTCAAGTTACTACCCAAAATCCGCCATAATTCTGAGGTTCTTCATCAAGCCAAAAACATAATGCAAGAACTTATAGATTTTTATGAAAACCCTCATTGGTTAACCTTACATGATAATTCGGATCAATATGAATTCGATACTCATGGAAACTACAGCGTTCTATCAGAAGATGCTATTTGGAATGTGCTCGTTGAATACCATGAAATAATGGAAGAGTTACAACAAGAAAATTGTGAATAAACGCCATATTTATCTTGCTCAAAGAAATAAACTTCCCTATTATGCACCGCACTTTTAACATATAGGGAAAATTCATGACAGAACAAACTTTTATTCCGGGCAAAGATGCCGCCTTAGAAGACAGCATCGCAAAATTCCAACAAAAATTAACCACACTTGGCTTTAACATTGAAGAAGCCTCTTGGTTAAATCCAGTCCCAAATGTCTGGTCTGTACATATTCGTGATAAAGATTGCCCGCAATGTTTTACTAATGGTAAAGGCGCAAGTAAAAAAGCGGCTCTAGCTTCCGCTTTAGGCGAATATTTTGAGCGTCTTTCTACCAACTATTTCTTCGCAGATTTTTATTTAGGACAAAATGTAGCAAATGCTGAATTTGTACATTATCCAAGTGAAAAATGGTTCCCAATTGAAGATGAAGAAAGCTTACCAGAGGGCATATTAGATGATTACTTGCTCAATTATTACGATCCTAATCAAGAGCTTACGCCTGAGCTTTTAGTAGATTTGCAATCTGGTAATTATGATCGTGGTATTGTAGCAATGCCTTATATTCGCCAATCTGATCAACAAACTGTGTATATTCCACAAAGTATCGTTGCGAACCTTTATGTATCTAACGGTATGTCGGCTGGTAACACAAAATTTGAAGCTCGTGTACAAGGTTTGTCGGAAGTTTTTGAACGCTATGTAAAAAATAAAATTATCGCTGAAGCCATTAGCTTACCGCTTATTCCGCAAGAGGTCATGAACCGCTACCCTTCTATTCAAGCCTCAATTGAGAAATTGGAACAAGAAGGTTTTCCAATTCTTGCTTACGATGCCTCTTTAGGCGGTAAATATCCAGTTATTTGTGTGATTTTACTTAATCCAAATAATGGCACTTGTTTTGCCTCTTTCGGTGCACACCCTAATTTCCAAGTAGCGTTAGAACGTACGGTAACAGAATTATTACAAGGTCGCAGCTTAAAAGATTTGGATGTTTTCACTCCCCCATCCTTTAATAATGATGATGTGGCTGAACATGCGAATTTAGAAACTCACTTTATTGATTCAAGCGGTTTAATTTCTTGGGACTTATTTAAATCTGATGCGGATTATCCTTTTGTAGATTGGGATTTTTCAGGCACAACCCAACAAGAATACGATAACCTCATGGCGATTTTCCAAGCGGAACAAAAAGAAGTTTATATTATGGATTACAACCATTTAGGTGTTTACGCTTGTCGAATTTTAGTACCAAGTATGTCTGATATTTATCCTGCGGATGACTTAATCTATGCGAATAACAATATGGGCATGGATTGGCGTGAAATCTTATTGGATCTACCGCACTTTCATCACGATCAAGAAACCTACCAAGAGTTATTATCTGAATTAGATGAGCAAGGAATTGATGATGCCACTCGTGTACGTGAATTCATCGGTATTGTTGCACCAGTAAAATCAGGCTGGACAACGCTGCGTATTGGTGAATTAAAATCAATGCTTTTACTCGCAATTAATGATTTAGATGGCGCATTAGATTGGGCAAACTGGACTTTAAATATGAATAGCTCCGTCTTCACAGCTGAACGAGCGAATTATTACCGTTGCTTAATTAACAGCATTGAGCTGTTCTTAGATAAAACGAGAGATCCGCAACAATATAGAATGGTATTTGACAAAATGTACGGTCAAAGTGCGGTTGATTTTGCTTGGAATGCTATACAAGGCGGCAATCCGTTCTATGATTTACTCGCAGATGATGAGAACTTAACTCAATTTAGCGCACACCAAAAATTATTAGCCGCTTATGAGAAGTTACAAAAAGCAAAACGTGAAAATTGGTGTGAATAATTAAAATTTACAACATAAAAAAGGACTGGATTTAGCAATTCAGTCCTTCTTTTTTACCTAAAAGTGCGGTGTTTTTTTTTTTAGGGATTTTACAAACTTGGGCGAAGTCCTAAAGTATGGCAAATCGCATAACTTAATTCGCTACGATTAAGGGTATAGAAATGGAAATCTTTTACACCTTCGCGAGATAAAACTCGTACCATATCCATTGCGATACTTGCCGCCACTAAGTTTCTGGTCGTTTGGTCATCCTCTAAGCCTTCGTACATTTTCGCCATCCAGCTTGGGATTTTAACATTGGTAATTGCTGCCATTTTTTGTAGCTGTTTAAAATTGGTTACAGGTAAAATGCCTGGCACAATTTCTGCATCAATGCCGATTGATGCGCAACGATCACGAAAGCGTAAGTAGCTATCCACATCAAAAAAGAATTGAGTAATCACATGATTAGCACCAGCATCTATTTTTCGTTTCAAGTTAATTAAGTCTGCTTGAGCCGATTTTGCTTCTGGGTGAACTTCTGGATAAGCTGCTACCGAAATATCAAAATCAGCCACAGAGCGTAATAATGCGACTAAATCAGATGCATAAAAAGGCTTCTTTGCATAACCTTTTGGCTCATCTCCTCGCAAAGCAACAATGCGACGAATACCGCTATCCCAATAATCTTTAGCAATTGCCTTTAATTCTTCTGAGGTTGCATCAATGCCCGTTAAGTGCGGTGCAGCCTCTAAGCCAGTTTCTTGCTTAATATGCTTTACAATTGAATGAGTACGATCTCTTTCTCCAGAATTTGCACCATAAGTTACAGACACAAATTTTGGTTTAAGCACTTTTAAGCGATGAATTGAGTCCCACAAAAGATTTTCCATTTTTTCATTTTTGGGTGGAAAAAACTCAAAAGACACATCAATTTTTCCATTAATATCAGCGATATGCTGATTTAGAGTATCCAAACTTTTGCTGTAACTCATATCCATTTACTCCTAATAAATTTATTTTTAATATCGTTTGAAAGCATCATAAATAGAAAGTAAATATGTGTCAATTTCAGAAAAGTTATAATTTACATGAATTAAATTCATGTTCATAACTTCTAATAAAGTTCAAAACAATCTTAAAGATCGCAATTCATTTTTAGCTTTAAAAGGCTTAATACTTCATAGTGCGAAGTATGCGGGAACATATCAAATAATTGTGTTTTTTCTAACTGATAAGCAGATAAATACTGCATATCTTTTGCCATTGTCTGTGAATTACAACTTGAATACAGGATAAAGTGCGGTCTTAATTGATTGAGAAATTCAGCTAACTCTCGCCCAATTCCTCTACGTGGCGGATTTACAATAATCAAGTCAGGCGTATCATTTTGCTGTAATGCAAAAGTCGCAGCATCTAAAGATTGGAAATTCACTTGCGGTAAAGCTAATTTGTTAGCCGATAAAGTAGCTGAAAAAATCGCAGACGGAGAAATTTCGATTCCTGTTAATTTAATTGCTGGGTTTTCTTTTTGTAAAGCGCTCGCACAATGTAACCCAAACCCGCCTACACCACAAAAAAGATCCCATAAATACTGAATTTTATACTCAACATTTAAGGCTAAAACCCATTCTTGCGCAATATGATAAAGTTTCTCTGCAACAACAGGATTGGTTTGGAAAAAACCTTGTGGACGAATAAACAAAGGAATTTGATTAAAACTTTCTGCAAGAACTTGTTGTTCAGTAAGAAAAATCTCTTTTTCCCCTTCCAAAATAGCCGCATGTTGAGGTTGTATATTTAAACTGACAACCTCTAATTGCGGTAATTTCGCTAACAACGAAGGTAATTCCCGTTGAATAAGAGATAATTTCAACTCAGAACGCAAAACAAAACGCAACATCATCTTGCCTGTTGATTGACTTTCTGTCAGCAAAATATATTTGAGCTCACCTTTGCGTTTCAGAATGTTGTAAGGTACTAATCCAGCACGTCCAATAAAATCTTTGAGGATAGGAAAAATAGCTTGTAAAGAAGCTGGATAAAGTGGGCAATCAGATAAATCGACCGCACTTTGCGGATTATTATGATCTGGCAAAATCCCTAAAATTGGACGCTCAACAGAGCCACTCACGATCATTTTTGCTTTATTACGAAAGCCTGAGATTGTTGATGTGCAAGTTGGCTCCATGCGGTAATCAGGAAAAGCGGATAACTGCATAGTTAAATCTTGCATTTTCTCCTGTAATTGTTGCTCATACTCCTTTTCTAGCCATTGGCAAGAACGGCAATCGCCCTTGATATAATGCTGACAATTGATGATCGGTTGCATATTATCCCTTGTAAGCTAACCAATCTTGTTGAAGAGCGGTCAGTTTTTTGTGATTTTCTAACCAACGACGTTGAGTGCGTAAGCAGTTCCAATCTATCTGTTGTTTCTTAAATAGCTTATGCAATCTCTTTTGGCGCATGATTTGCTCATTTTGGCTTTCTTCTGGCTTGAAGTTATCCAAAACTTGCACCACTGCCTCAGGCTCATTACATAACAGCAATAAATCACAGCCAGCAGAGAGAGATTGTTCACAACGCGCAACACAATCGCCCATAAAACCCGCCCCTTTCATGCCAAGATCATCGGAGAAAATTGCCCCTTGAAACCCGAGTTGTTGGCGCAAAATTTCTTTTAACCAATAAGATGATCCGCTTGCAGGCTGATTATCACATTGAGTGTAAATCACATGCGCAGGCATAACCGCATCCAATAAACCTCGATTAATTAGGTATTGAAAAGGTTGAATATCTTGTGCAAAAATCAATTCTTTTGCACGATCATCATAAGGCGTTTCCAAATGAGAATCAGCCAAAACATGTCCATGACCTGGAAAATGTTTACCTGTTGATGACATGCCAATTTGTCCCATGCCTTGAATAAATTTCTCTGCAAGTTCAATGAGTTTATTTTGCTCATGATGAAAACTACGATCG
This sequence comes from Canicola haemoglobinophilus, assembly GCF_002015075.1. GTDB lineage: Bacteria > Pseudomonadota > Gammaproteobacteria > Enterobacterales > Pasteurellaceae > Canicola > Canicola haemoglobinophilus. The sequence continues at coordinate 33,776 of NZ_MUXZ01000004.1, read as the reverse complement.
CCAATTGCCTTACATTGATGACCGAGATCGAGAACAGGCGCAAAGCTCAGATCAATATCAAGTACGGTCATTTCTGCGGCCATCTGCCAGCCAGCTTGTAAAGCCATTTCTTGTTGTTGCTGAGGATCGGAAATTAAACAAGCAAAGGATTGCATTGCAGGTAACTGAGTAAAACCTTCTCGAAAACGCTGTACACGTCCACCCTCTTGATCAACGGTGATTAATAAAGGCTTTTTAACTTTTTGACGTACAGAACGAATAAGGTGTTGAATTTGCTCAATATCATAAAAATTACGACTAAATAAAATTAATCCCGCAACTAAAGGATGCTCAAGTAATTCTATTTCCTCTTGGCGTAACTCTTGACCAGCTAAGTCGATTAGTAATGTTGACATATTGATCTATAAACCTAAATAAAGGCGGTAATTTATACTTTCTGTTGTTGGCGGTTGTAGCCTTAATTGGATTTTTTCCCTTGGCGCTAAACTAAGCATAGGGGGATTTTTCAAATTAGGTTCATTGCCTTGAGTTACACCATTTTTATCGTACCAAAAAACATAGTGACTAAACGTCACTTGCTGTTGTGAAATATTTTTCACCGAAGCTGATGAATGCGTTGTGTTTACTTCAATTAATGGTGCAAGTCCAGAACTAATATTTACAATAGGTTGCTGAGAATGGAGTAAATTCACTTTCTCCGATGAACTACAAGCCATTAATCCCAAACTCAGCGTAAAGGCGATGAGTAACTTTTTCATTATTTTGCCAACATTTTACCTAAAGGCTCACCACCAACTAAATGCATATGTAAATGATAAACTTCTTGTCCACCATGCTTATTACAATTCACTATCAAACGATAGCCATCTTGCGCAATACCTTCTTGTTCAGCAAGTTTTGCCGCCACGGTAAACAAACGTCCTAATGTTACTTCATCTTCAGAAGTCACATCATTCACTGTAGGAATAATTTTGTTGGGAATAATTAAAATATGAGTAGGCGCTTGTGGAGAAATATCACGAAATGCAGTAACTAATTCATCTTGATAAACAATATTTGCTGGAATTTCTTTGCGGATAATTTTGCTAAAAATAGTTTCTTCTGCCATATTTTTGTCCTCTTATAGTATAAAAATTATGGATACATTTTTTATCAGAAATCCTCAAAAATAGCAATTTAGATTGAATTTGTTAATTAATTGTTAAATTTGAAAATATTGAAACATTTAAATGTAAAACATTTGTTAAAAACAAAAATATTTAACAAATTTTATAAAAAATAAAATTTTTTTTAGTTTAAAGTTTCTAGCTAATGACTTAAAATAACGCCAGTTTAATTTTAGTAAGGTCTGTGATGAAAACTGAAAATACAACGATAATCGCCTCTCCTAGTGAAATGGCACAAATTGGTGAAAATGTAGGTACTTATAAAGCAACAAAACACCAATTCTATTCATTCTTATCTGCAATTTCTGCGGGCGCATTTATTGCCCTTGCTTTCGTTTTCTACACTACAACTCAAACTGGTTCAGGTAGCGCCCCATGGGGATTGACGAAACTGGTTGGTGGTTTAGTTTTCTCTCTTGGCATCATTATGGCTGTTGTATGTGGTTCAGAGCTTTTCACATCATCAACCATGAGTCTTATTTCTCGTGTCAATAAAAGCATTACCACAACACAAATGCTGAAAAACTGGATGGTTGTTTATCTTGGCAATTTTGTTGGCTCATTAATTATTGTGCTATTAATTTGGTTTGCAGGACAAACTATGGCAGCAAATGGACAATGGGGCTTAACCATTCTTAAAACTGCACAGCATAAAATTCATCATACTTGGATTGAAGCATTTTGCTTAGGTATTTTATGTAACATCATGGTGTGTATTGCGGTTTGGATGAGTTATGCAGGCAAAACCTTAACAGACAAAGCCTTTATTATGATTTTACCGATTGGGATGTTTGTTGCATCAGGCTTTGAGCACAGTGTTGCAAATATGTTTATGATCCCAATGGGAATAATTACTTCACATGCCAGCTCAGCAGATTTCTGGCAAGCAATTAATATTAATCCATCGCAATTTGCCGATTTAGATATTTATCATTTTATCTTTAAGAATTTAATTCCTGTGACTTTAGGAAATATTATCGGTGGTGGTGTTTGTATTGCATTAATGCAATGGTTTACCAATAAACCACATGCGCATTAATAGATGATTTGGGTGTAAGAGCGGTCTGTTTTTCGGCTGTTTTTACAAAGTTCAACAGTTTTATTTACTAAAAAGGAAGTTATTAACAATGACTCAATTAACAGAAACTCAACAAAAAGCGTGGGAAGGTTTTGTCGGTGGTAACTGGCAAACTGAAGTAAACGTTCGTGATTTTATCCAAAAAAACTACACTCCGTATGAGGGTGATGAATCATTCTTAGCGGAAGTAACCGAGGCAACATCAAAGCTTTGGACAGATGTAATGGAAAAAATCAAAGTGGAAAACAAAACCCACGAGCCTTATGATATTGATACAGATATTCCATCAACTATCACTTCTCATAAACCTGGTTATATCAATAAAGATTTAGAAAAAATCGTTGGTTTACAAACAGATGCGCCATTAAAACGTGCAATTATGCCATTTGGTGGTATCAACATGGTAAGAGGTTCATGTAAAGTTTATCGCCGTGAACTCAACCCTGAAGTTGAAAAAATCTTTACTGAATACCGTAAAACTCATAACCAAGGTGTATTTGATGTTTACACACCAGATATTTTACGTTGCCGTAAATCAGGCGTAATCACTGGTTTACCAGATGCTTACGGACGTGGTCGTATTATCGGTGACTATCGCCGTATGGCACTTTATGGTGCAGATTTCTTAATGAAAGATAAATATAAACAATTTACTTCATTACAAGAAAAATTAGAAAGCGGCGAAGATATTCAAGCGACTATTCAATTACGCGAAGAAATCGCTGAACAACACCGCGCTTTAGGCAAAATGAAAGAAATGGCTGCATCTTACGGCTATGACATTTCAGGTCCAGCGACAAATGCACAAGAAGCAGTTCAATGGACTTACTTTGCTTACCTTGCAGCTGTTAAATCACAAAACGGTGCTGCAATGTCTTTTGGTCGTGTATCAACATTCCTAGATATTTTCATTGAACGTGACTTAAAAGCAGGCAAAATTACTGAACAAGAAGCACAAGAATTAATTGACCATTTAGTTATGAAACTACGTATGGTTCGTTTCTTACGTACTCCAGAATATGATCAATTATTCTCAGGCGACCCAATGTGGGCGACAGAAACCCTTGCAGGTATGGGCTTAGATGGTCGTACATTAGTAACTAAAAATAGTTTCCGTATTTTACACACACTTTACACCATGGGTCCTTCACCAGAACCAAACTTAACTATCCTTTGGTCTGAAAAATTACCTGATGGTTTCAAACGCTATGCAGCGAAAGTATCAATTGATACATCATCTGTACAATACGAAAATGACGACTTAATGCGTCCAGATTTCCAAAACGATGACTATGCAATCGCATGCTGTGTAAGCCCGATGATCGTAGGTAAAATGATGCAATTCTTCGGTGCTCGTGCAAACTTAGCGAAAACATTGCTATACGCAATCAACGGCGGTATTGATGAGAAATCTGGTGATCAAGTCGGTCCAAAAACAGCTCCAATTACTAGCGAATACTTAGATTATGACGACGTAATGACTCGCTTAGATAGCTTCATGGATTGGTTAGCAAAACAATATGTTACTGCATTAAACATCATTCACTTCATGCACGATAAATATGCTTATGAAGCCGCATTGATGGCATTACATGATCGTGATGTATTCAGAACAATGGCTTGTGGTATCGCGGGTCTTTCTGTTGCTGCAGACTCACTTTCAGCAATTAAATACGCTAAAGTAAAACCAATTCGTGGCGATATTGAAGTGAAAAACAAAGCTGGCGATGTGATCGGTATTTCTAAAAATATGGCAATCGACTTTGAAATCGAAGGCGAATATCCACAATTTGGTAACAATGATTCTCGTGTAGATGATATTGCGGTTGACTTAGTTGAACGTTTCATGAAAAAAATTCAAAAACTTAAAACTTACCGTAACGCAACACCAACACAATCTGTTTTAACTATTACTTCAAACGTAGTATATGGTAAGAAAACAGGTAATACACCAGACGGTCGCCGTTCAGGTGCACCATTTGGACCAGGTGCAAACCCAATGCACGGACGTGACCAAAAAGGTGCGGTAGCATCATTAACTTCTGTTGCTAAACTTCCATTTGCTTACGCTAAAGATGGTATTTCTTATACATTCTCTATCGTACCAAATGCCTTAGGTAAAGATTACGAATCACAAAAACGTAACCTTGCTGGTTTAATGGATGGATACTTCCACCACGAAGCAACTATTGAAGGCGGTCAACACTTAAATGTGAACGTACTAAACCGTGAAATGTTATTAGATGCAGTAGAAAACCCAGAGAAATATCCACAATTAACTATTCGTGTTTCTGGTTATGCTGTACGTTTTAACTCTTTAACTAAAGAGCAACAACAAGACGTAATCACACGTACTTTCACAACTTCAATGTAAGTTTTAAAGTAAACGCTTCAAAAGGTCAGATCAAAAAATCTGACCTTTTTTATTTTTTACATTTTTTTAAAATTTTCTTAAATTCTTTGTAAGATTTAAATTCCTCACTCGTCTAACTTCTAGAAAGCAATTTTTAGGAGTAGAAAATGTCTAACTGTCATATTTTTAAACAAACCGCACAGGGAATATCTTTATTCGTTTTACGTTGTTTTATTGCTTATGAATTTTTTGAAGCAGGATTAGAAAAATGGAACGGTGAAAATTGGTTCCATGCTGTACAAGACAACTTCCCATTCCCTTTCTCAATTTTACCAGCGGACTTAAATTGGGCTATCGCAACTGGTGCGGAGTTAATTTTTCCAATTCTATTAGTTTTAGGTCTAGCCACTCGCTTTAGTGCTTTAGGCTTAATGGTTTTAACAGCTGTTGCTTGGGCAACAGTACATAGCGGACTAGGTTATAACGTATGTAACAATGGTTACAAATTACCTCTCATTTATTTAATTACCTTACTTCCTTTGCTATTACAAAGTGCGGGGGTAATTTCACTCGATTTTCTGTTACGGAAAAAATACCCAGCTAAAAAATGGCTGAATTTACTTTAATCATTTATATAGGAGAAAAAACATGAAAAAAACAACTTTAGCAGCTTTAGCAAGCGCATTAACTATGGCAGTTTCAGCACAAGCGCACATGGACAAAGATGGACATCATCATTGCGCAGACATGAATGGAAAAAAATGTGTTTCCACAAAATCTTCTGAAGGTAAATGTGGCGAAGGCAAATGTGGCGCTGCTACACCTAAATGACCGAAGCAAAATCAGCTGAAGGAAAATGTGGCGAAGGTAAATGTGGTGCAACAGCACCTAAAATGGCAGAGCCAAAAGCTGCAGAAGGTAAATGCGGTGAAGGAAAGTGCGGTGCTTCTAAATAAAATTTTTAAGGGGTGCATCGCACCCTCTTTTTTACATAGGGGAATATAATGCGACAAGGTGCAGGTTTAGGTTACAGGAGAGATCTCGCTGAAGGATTTCTACAGTTAAGCAATAATGAGCGAATTCAATTTATGGAAATTGCACCAGAAAACTGGTTAAAAATGGGCGGTTTAGCACGTTATCAATTCGATAAAGTCGCAGAAAAAATCCCTATGCTAATCCATGGATTATCTCTTTCTCTAGGTGGGCAAGCACCTTTAGATAAAGAATTGCTGTCTGGTATTAAGTCCATGATAAAGCAATATAATACCCCTTTCTTTTCCGATCATTTGAGCTATTGTGAATGTGAAGGGCATTTATATGATCTCTTACCCATGCCCTTTACCGATGAGGCAGTAAAACATACAGCTGCAAGAATTCGTGAAGTTCAGGATTTTTTAGAAATTCAAATTTCAGTAGAAAACACCTCTTACTATTTACATTCTGATACCAGTACAATGAATGAAGTGGAATTCCTTAATGCCATTGCACAAGAAGCAAACTGCGGTATCCATTTAGATGTAAATAATATTTATGTCAATGGCGTTAATCATGGATTACTTGATCCTTATGTGTTCATTGATAATGTAGATTTAAAACGAGTGAATTATATTCATATTGCTGGGCACGATGAGGAACATTCAGCAGCAGATCCTCAAATACAAACATCAGAGTCATTTAATAAAATTAAAGGGGATTTTCGTCATTTACCTCAGTTATTGGTAGATACCCATGGTGAAAAAGTGAAAGGTACAGTTTGGGATTTATTGGAATATACCTATGATCGCTTACCTCATATCCCACCCACTTTACTTGAACGGGATTTTAACTTCCCACCTTTTGAAGAACTATGTAAAGAAGTGGACATTATTCGCAATTTACAACAAAAATATGTAGATAAAAGAGGATTATCATGGCTAAAAATCTAGCACAAACACAACAAGAATTCGTGCAAGCCATTCGTGAGAAAAATCCAGCTGGCTATGATGCTAGACGATTAAATGTTTATGTTCGTTTAATACGCAATAATACCTTTGGTTTTATTGAAAAATGTTTTACTGAAACACCAACTCATTTAAGCCCACAAGATTGGGACAATGCAAAAGAAGATTTCGTTAAAAATGGAAAAGCACATTCGCCCTACTTTCAAGATATTGCAGGCGAATTTCTACAATTTTGCCAGCAGCACGAGATTTTCGATAAAGCTATTCTTGCACTCATGCAATTTGAATTTGATCAACTTCAAGCGGAAGTATCCACATTTCAGGTTCCAGCTCAATTTGATATAACCGAATATCGTCCGATGAAATGCTCAGAGGTTTGCTTTATAAAAGAGTATCCTGTTGACTTTCTCTCAACTGAATTTAGCCAAATTATCGAACAACCGTCCAAAACAATTATTTGGCGTAATGCTCAATTTGAGGTGTATTACCAAATGCTCACAGAATTAGATCATTTTTTATTAACTCTATTACAAGAACGGTCTTATTCTTTACAAGAATTGAAAGCGTCTTTAAAAGATTTGTCTATAGATGAAACTACATTAAAATTCTTACAACAAATTTGGCACAAATGGATTGAATTGGGCGTTATTGTTCCAGCCTAAATCAGCGAAAATATAGAAGACATCAATAAATAAATTATTGGTGTTTTTTATACCGCTCTTTTCTCCCTCCACAAAGAATAAATAAGTTACAAATCAAAAGAGCATGATATAATTGCGGCCGTTTAATTTTTTAGCTTAGAAAGAGGAATTATGTCTGTACTCGCGCGTTATCATTCTTATGAATCTTGTGGAACTGTTGATGGACCGGGAATTCGTTTCATTTTATTCTTACAAGGTTGCTTAATGCGTTGTAAATATTGCCACAACCGAGATACTTGGGACCTACATGATGGCAAAGAAATTTCAGTAGAAGACTTAATGAAAGAAGTAGTCACTTATCGCCATTTTATGAATGCCACAGGCGGAGGCGTGACTGCATCTGGAGGTGAAGCTGTATTACAAGCTGAATTTGTGCGAGATTGGTTTAAAGCCTGTAAAGCTGAAGGAATTAATACTTGCCTAGATACAAATGGCTTTGTACGTAATTATGATCATGTCATTGATGAATTATTAGATGTAACAGATCTTGTATTACTCGATTTAAAACAACTGAATGATAAAGTACATCAAAATCTTATCGGCGTTCCGAATAAACGCACTTTAGAATTTGCTAAATACTTACAAAAACGTAATCAAAAAACTTGGGTTCGTTATGTGGTGGTGCCGGGTCATACTGATGCTGATGAAGATATAAATTTATTAGGCCAATTTATTCAAGGAATGACGAATATCGAACAAGTTGAACTTCTCCCCTACCATCGTTTAGGTGCGCATAAATGGGAAGCAATGGGAGAAAAATACGAGTTAGAAGATGTTAATCCCCCAAGCAAAGAATCCCTAGAACATATCAAATCTATTATTGAAAGCTACGGGCATAAAGTGAAATATTAATAAAAAGAAAGCACTTACGAAAATAGTAAGTGCTTTTTTATTGTCCCTAAGAAAAGTAGGGACGCCACGCTGGCGTCCGAATAAAGATTTTTAAAATTCTTTGTAAAATCAACCGATTGTTCTGATATTCGAACGGGCGCCAGCGTGGCGCCCCTACAAATACTCTGCTATTTAACTATTGTGCAACTCAACTGCTACACAAATACTTCTGTAATTAAATCGCCCAGCCGCCAATATAGAAAGCAACTAGCACCACAGCAATAATCACTGTACCAACATTAAGTTTTTTCCAATCGCCACACACTAAACGACCGATCACTAAGCTCGCAAAACCAAGCATAATACCTGTTACGATATTTGCTGTTAATACAATAAATACACCACAAACTAATCCGCTCATTGCGCCAACAAAATCGTCAAAATCAAGTTTGCTAACGTTACTTAACATTAATAATCCTACATACATTAATGCTGGTGCTGTTGCGTAGTTTGGCACTAGACTTGCTAATGGTTGGAAGAACAACATTAATAGGAATAAAACACCGACCACAACAGCAGTAATACCTGTTTTACCGCCAGCAGCAGTTCCCGCTGCAGACTCAATATATACAGCAGCAGGTGCGGTACCAAATACACCAGATAATAAGCTACTTACAGAGTCTGCAGTTAATGCTTTACCGCCATTGATGATTTGACCATCTTTGTCTAATAAATTAGCTTGACCAGCCACAGCACGAATTGTTCCTGTTGCATCAAAAACTGCGGTCATAACTAAAGCAAAAACCACAGGTAAAATCGCTGGTTGCAATGCACCCATGATGTCTAATTCTAAAAATAAAGATTGCTCACCAAAAGTTGGTAAACGGAAAATTTCGCCTTTAAACTGCACATTCGGATCGAAAATAAGTCCAGCGATAGTAATTGCGATGATGACCCACAAAATACCGCCTTTTACTTGCATTTTTTCCAAGCCAATAATAAAAGCTAAACCAACTAAAGACATCAATACAGGGAAAGAAGCAAAATCACCAAGTTTTACTGGTAAACCCGCTTGATTGCCAACAACGATACCCACATTATTTGCGGCAATCAGTAATAAAAATAAACCGATACCGATACCAGCACCATGTGCAATACTGGAAGGAAGGTTGCGTAAAATCCAAGAACGGATACCAGTTGCAGAAATTAAGGTAAAGACAACCCCCATTAAAAATACTGCACCTAATGCTACAGGAACACTGACGCCTTGCCCTAACACTAAACTAAATGCGGTAAATGCAGTTAATGAAATCGCACAACCAATTGCCATTGGCGCATTTGCCCATAAACCAATGAGAATTGAACCTAAACCAGCTACTAAACAGGTTGCAATAAATACACTTTCTGCTGGAAAACCCGCCGCACTTAGCATATTTGGTACAACAATAACCGAGTACACCATTGCTAAAAAGGTGGTTAAACCTGCAATAATTTCCTGACGAACGTTAGAACCACGTTTTGTCAGTTCAAAAGTTTTTTCTAAAGACATATTGTCCCCTAAATGTAAGTTAAAATGAATGAAAAAAAGTGCGCGTATTTTACCTGAAAGTTTTAAATAGTAAACGTTTGCGCAAAGGATTTTATTGGCTTTTTGTTTAAAAATAAAAAATCCGCCACTGAAAATCGAAAAATCATCTATACTAGCGAGAAATTTTATTCATGGAGAAAAAATCATGGAAAAATCGAACTCAATTTTTAAGCAAATGTTCAGCCGTAATATGCTGATTTGTGTATTTACTGGATTTAGCTCTGGATTACCTCTTTATATCATCATTTCATTGTTACCACTTTGGTTACGCAAAGAACAAGTAGATTTAGAAACTCTCGGTTATTTTACCGCTGTGACACTGCCTTTTACTTGGAAGTTTCTTTGGGCGCCATTACTCGACCGTTTTGTACCGCCCTTTTTAGGACGTCGCCGCGGTTGGATGCTTATTTCACAAATATTACTGATTGTTTCACTCTCATCTTTTGGTTTTTTACAACCAAATTCCTCTTTTAATTTACAACTGATTGCTGGAATTGCCACATTAGTTGCGTTCTTTTCTGCAAGCCAAGATATTGTACTTGATGCTTATCGCCGTGAAATTTTGTCGGATCTTGAATTAGGCTTAGGCAATTCCATTCATGTGAATGCTTATCGTGTGGCGGGGCTTATTCCTGGTTCACTTTCTTTAATTCTCGCGGATCATTTACCTTGGAAAACCGTCTTTATTATTACCGCACTTTTCATGCTACCCGGTATTTTGATGACCTTATTCCTAAGTAAAGAACCACAAATTGAACTCAAAAGTCACCGCACTTTAAAAGAAAATGTCATTGAACCTTTTAAAGAGTTTTTCACTCGCAAAGGAACTTACTCTGCTCTTGGCATTCTAGCCTTTATTTTTCTATACAAAATTGGCGATAGCATGGCGACTGCCCTTATTTCCCCATTTTATTTAGATATGGGCTACAACATGACCCAAATTGGTCTTGTAGTAAAAAATTCATCTTTATGGCCAATGCTCATCGCCAGTATTGTGGGCGGAATAATTATGCTGAAAATTGGCATTAATCGTGCGCTATGGCTTTTCGGTGTTGTGCAGATTGTAACTATTTTAGGTTTTGCTTGGTTAGCCAAATTAGGCCCATTTAAAGAAGTAGATAATTTTGCACTGATTTCCCTTAGTTTAGTGGTTGCCGCTGAATATATTGGCATTGGTTTAGGTACTTCGGCTTTTGTGGCATTTATGGCAAGAGAAACAAATCCGCTTTATACCGCAACACAATTAGCGCTCTTTACCAGCTTTGCCGCCTTACCTCGTGCCACCTTAAATACACAAGCTGGGGTTTTAATCAAGTATTTTGGTTATTACGACTATTTCTGGTTCTGTTTCTGGCTAGCAATCCCCGGTATGCTTTGCTTGTTTTGGGTTGCCCCTTGGAATGAAAAAGCAAAGGCTACAGAATAAGCCCACGAAAAAATAGCAAGATGAAAGACCGCACTTTTTTTGTTAAAATTCGTCAACTTTTTACTTACTAAATAGCACTATGACAAATTATTCAGCGAATGAAATCACCGTATTAAAAGATCTCGAGCCCGTTCAACTTCGTCCTGGAATGTACACAGACACTTCTCGCCCAAACCATCTAGGGCAAGAAGTTATTGATAATAGTGTGGATGAAGCACTTGCAGGGCATGCAACTAAAATCGAAGTCATTTTATATAAAGATCAATCTTTACAAGTTATTGATAATGGGCGTGGAATGCCCGTTGATATTCACCCAACAGAAAAAGTCTCTGGTGTTGAAGTGATTTTGACTAAACTGCACGCCGGGGGAAAATTCTCTAACAAAAACTATGAATTTGCGGGCGGTTTACATGGCGTAGGGATCTCTGTGGTAAATGCTTTATCTGAACGTGTAGATGTTCAAGTAAAACGCAATGGCGAAGTGTATAAAATTGCGTTTGAAAACGGAGCAAAAGTCGAAGAGTTAGAGGTTATTGGTACTTGCGGAAAGCGCACCACAGGAACATCAGTCCATTTCAAACCAAATCCTAAATATTTTGATAGCGCAAATTTTTCAGTCAGCCGCTTACGCCATTTATTACGCGCAAAAGCCGTTTTATGCTCAGGCTTAGAAATTAAATTTGTCGATAAAATCAACAACACCGAAGATACTTGGTTATATCAAGACGGCTTGTCTGATTATTTAATGGAAAGCGTCAATGGCTATACCACTCTGCCACAAAAAGCCTTTACTGGCGATTTTAGCGGAAACAAAGAGGCAGCAAGTTGGGCATTATTATGGCTACCAGAAGGCGGAGAATTATTGACTGAAAGTTATGTCAATCTTATCCCAACCATTCAAGGCGGTACTCATGTCAATGGTTTACGCCAAGGATTACTTGATGCCATGCGTGAATTTTGTGAATTCCGTAATCTATTACCCAAAAATGTTAAATTAACCGCAGATGATATTTGGGATCGTTGTGCTTATGTATTGTCAGTAAAAATGCACGATGCACAATTTGCAGGACAAACAAAAGAACGTCTTTCCTCACGTCAAAGTGCGGTCTTTGTTAGCGGTGTAGTGAAAGACAGTTTCAGCTTATGGCTCAACCAAAATATTCAAGATGCGGAAGAGCTCGCCAAAATGGCAATCAGTTCAGCTGAACGCCGTTTGCGCGCGGCAACAAAAGTGGTACGCAAAAAACTGGTCAGTGGCCCCGCACTTCCTGGGAAACTAGCGGATTGCAGCGAACAAGATTTAAGTAAAACTGAATTATTTTTAGTGGAAGGGGATTCTGCTGGCGGTTCCGCCAAACAAGCTCGTAACCGAGAATACCAAGCAATTCTGCCACTGCGAGGAAAAATTTTAAATACATGGGAAGTTTCAGCGGATCAAGTTTTACGCTCACAGGAAGTCCATGATATTGCCATTGCTTTAGGTATTGATCCTGACAATGAAGACTTATCTCAATTGCGCTATGGTAAGGTTTGTATTTTAGCCGATGCGGATTCTGACGGATTACATATTGCCACATTACTTTGTGCCTTGTTCCTACGCCATTTCCCGAAATTAGTACAAAATGGCCATGTTTATGTGGCAATGCCCCCGCTTTATCGGATCGATTTAGGCAATGAAGTTTTTTATGCCCTTGATGAAAATGAAAAAGAAGGGATTTTAGATCGTTTAAAAAATAAAAAAGGCAAATTTAATGTGCAACGTTTCAAAGGGTTAGGCGAAATGAACCCGAGCCAGCTACGAGAAACGACAATGGATCCGAATACTCGCCGTTTGGTGCAATTAACTTATGAACCTCATGAAGAAGATGTATCTACGTTGGAATTAATGGATATGTTATTAGCCAAAAAACGTTCTGAAGACCGCAAAAATTGGTTACAAGATAATGGTGATCAAGTAGATCTAAGCGCTTAATTTAAACTGTTTCGCAAAAAGTGCGGTGATTTTTTAAAACTTTTATGATGAATACCGCACTTTCTTATCATTAAAATATGCAAGATAAAATTATGACAACTGAAATGAATTACGAAGGCATTGAGCAAATGCCTCTCCGTCAATTTACGGAAAAAGCCTATTTAAATTACTCCATGTACGTCATTATGGATCGTGCTTTGCCTTTTATTGGCGACGGACTAAAACCAGTACAACGTCGTATTATTTATGCCATGTCGGAATTGGGACTTAATGCCAGTGCAAAATATAAAAAATCGGCGCGTACCGTAGGTGATGTGTTAGGTAAATTCCACCCTCATGGCGATAGTGCTTGTTATGAAGCCATGGTGCTGATGGCACAACCTTTTTCCTATCGCTATCCCCTTGTTGATGGACAAGGTAACTGGGGTGCACCTGATGATCCTAAATCTTTTGCGGCGATGCGTTATACAGAATCTCGCTTATCAAAGATTTCCGAAATTTTACTCTCAGAATTAGGGCAAGGCACTGTTAATTATCAAGCGAACTTTGACGGAACCTTAGAAGAACCCCAATATTTACCCGCTCGTTTACCTCATATTCTACTTAACGGCACAACGGGGATCGCCGTAGGTATGGCAACAGATATTCCACCCCATAATCTCAATGAAGTAGCTGATGCAGCTATTATGCTATTGGATAATCCGAATGCAGATGTAGATCAGCTAATGACTGTGCTACAAGGTCCAGATTTTCCAACTGAAGCGGAGATCATTTCGCCAAAAGAAGAAATTCGTAAAATCTACGAGCAAGGGCGTGGTTCAATCAAAATGCGTGCTGTGTGGAAAAAAGAAAATGGCGAGATAATTATTACCGCACTTCCACACCAATCTTCGCCTTCAAAAATTATCGTGCAAATAGCCGAACAAATACGTGCTAAAAAATTGCCAATGGTAGAAGATATTCGTGATGAAGCTGATCATGAAAATCCAATTCGCCTCGTTATCGTTCCTCGTTCAAATCGAGTGGATACCGATATGCTTATGGCGCATTTATTCGCTACCACAGATTTAGAAAAAAGCTATCGTGTCAATATGAATATGATTGGTTTAGATAATAAACCAGCGGTCAAAAACCTTGTTCAAATCCTCAATGAATGGCTCACATTCCGCCGTCAAACTGTGACTCGCCGCTTACAATATCGCTTGGACAAAGTCTTAAATCGCTTGCATATTTTGGACGGTTTACTCATCGCTTTTTTAAATATTGATGAAATTATTGAGATTATCCGTCACGAAGATAAACCAAAAGAGGTCTTAATTTCACGCTTTAACTTAAGCGATGAACAAGCAGAGGCAATTTTAAATTTACGCTTGCGCCATTTAGCCAAATTAGAAGAGCAAGAATTGCAAGCGGAGAAAAACAATTTAGAAAAAGAACGAGATAGTTTAGAGCAAATTTTAAATTCTGAACGCCGTTTAAATAATTTGATCAAAAAAGAAATTCAACAAGATGCGAAAACCTTTGCAAGTCCACGCTTATCGCCTTTAGTGGAACGAGCCGAAGCAAAAGCCATTTCAGAAACAGAAATGACCCCAGCGGAACCTGTGACCGTTATTTTATCGGAAATGGGTTGGGTGCGTTGTGCCAAAGGGCATGATATTGATGCAGCAGGCTTAAGCTACAAAGCAGGTGACAAATATTTGAGCCATGCTTATGGTAAGAGCAATCAACCAGCGGTATTCATTGACAGTACTGGACGTAGCTATACTTTAGATCCGCTTTCCTTGCCTTCTGCTCGTTCACAAGGAGAACCACTAACAGGCAAATTAACCTTACCCGTTGGCGCAACGGTTGAGCATTTACTTATGGAAAATGACAGTCAATCTTTACTTATGGCATCTGATGCTGGCTATGGGTTTATTTGTAAATTTGAAGATTTAGTTTCTCGTAATAAAGCAGGAAAAGCAGTAATTTCGCTACCCGAAAATGCAAAAACATTGCCGCCTTTAATTGTGCAAAATTCTACCGCACTTTTAGTTGCCTTAACTTCAGCCAATAGAATGTTAGTTTTCCCTGTGGCTGACTTACCAGAATTAGCCAAAGGTAAAGGCAATAAAATCATTAATATTTCTTCTGCAAATGCAAAAGAGCGGTCGGAATTATTAGTGAAATTATTCTTAATCAGCGATAAAGCCAGTTTGGTCTTCCATGCAGGAAAACGAAAAATTACCTTAAAACCCGAAGATGTACAAAAATTCCGTGCAGAACGAGGACGTAAAGGTTCCCCATTACCACGTGGATTACATCATGGCGTTGAGATTGAAGTAATTGATAATGTGGAGTAATCTCCAATATTGATAGGAATAAGATTTTTTAGTGGCAACAATGCTAAAAATCTTGCCAGAAATGCGCTAGAATATTGTTGCTTTTTTTATTAACAAGACAGAAGGAAAATAAATATGTACGCTGTTATTTTTGGTCGTTCAGGTTGCCCATATTGTGTTCGTGCAAAAAACCTCGCAGAAAAATTAAAAACTACTCTTGATGATTTTGACTACCGCTATATTGATATTGTTGCTGAAGGTATTAGCAAAGCAGATTTATCATTATCTGTCGGTAAACCAGTGGAAACTGTGCCACAAATTTTCATTGATGAAAAACCAATTGGCGGTTGCACTGATTTTGAAGCATTAATGAAAGCACAATTTAATATTGTAGCTTAATGATTTGAGTGTAAAAAGTGCGGTATTTCTACCGCACTTTTTCTTTGTTCTTTTCTGAACTAAATACAGCTGTTTTCAATGTCCCCAATAATTCTTTTTGAATATGGCTTAAGCGTAGTTTTTCCTCTGGGGTAACGGCAATTGGGCGACAAAATTCCATGGCTTTGATACCTAAACGGGCAGTCAATAAACCCACGCCGATGCCTTGCGCTATTCTTGCTGAAAGTTTTGCGGTGATGTTTTGAGAGAGCCAATCTAGTCCAATATCTTGAATAACTTCCGTTGCACCAGCAAACGCCATATTCAAAAACACCATGCGCAACAAACGAATACGGCTAAAATAACCGAGCTCAATACCATAAAGTTTGGCTAATTGATTAATGAGACGAATATTGCGCCAAGCAATAAAAAACATATCTACAATCGCTAAAGGGCTAACCGCCACAATCAACGCACTTTCAACGGCATTTTTGCTAATTAATTTTTTCGCTACTTGATCAAAGGGGATAAGCACATTTTGACTAAATAAGCGCATTATCTCTTGCTCTGTATAGGCATCGTGAATTTGCGCCTGCCAGCTGACTAAGTGCGGTGACTTTTCATCAATATCCATCAGTGAGGCAATTTTTAAACAAAAATCTTTGGCTTCAGAGGAAGAAACTTGCGCTAAATTAACCGCACTTTTGTTGATTAATTCTCGGCTTTGTTCTTGCAATAACAAGCGTTTCTTTAATTTCACTAAACGGCGCCATTCTTTTATGATGGCACCAAGCCCAAGCAAGACAATAAACAAGCTCACCAAGGCAAAAACAAAGATAATCCATTGATTATCTCGCCAACTATCAAGTAGCCATTGCACAGATTGCGCCAAAGTACCGCTCACAAATAAGCCGATAGTCGCCATCAATAATCTTTGCCAAAAAGTCGATTTTTTACTAACAAGGCGTTCAAAATGAACGTCAGTATTTGCTTGTTCTATCGCACTTTCAGGCTGGGAAAGATCAATTTCTACCGATAAATTATCCTGCGCAAATTCTTGCTTCGGCACGAAATTTTCCTCCGCACTTTGTTCAATATCTTCTGCTTGAAAAACTTTTTTTTGCATATTTATATCCTAATCTAACTTATCAGCTAATAAAAATTGGAAAACAGCGTCCATGCGTAAATGGGCAATGGGCTCGCCTTGTTGTACGGGAAGTGGCTCAAATTGATCGAAGGCAAAACTGTGTTTTTGCCAAAACTCAGCACTTGGCAATTTACTCGGCACAGAGCCCGGATAGACAATAATTTTTTGTTTATCCGTTGATCTAATGCCTTGTAGCGCTTTAATTTTTTTGCCATTTTGCGTCACTTGCACTTGTTGCGTTGAGCGAATGGCTGAAATGGCGGTGTATTCCGTATCTATGCCTTCGTATTCCACATAGCGCCCCCCTTCTTGCACTAATTGGCGCATTAGGCTGACTAAATTGGGGAATTGCTCCAAAGTAATATGATCGGCTTTTGTGGCAATAAACATCAATTTATCAATTTTTGGCGAAAACAAGCGGTTAAATAAGGTTCGTTTGCCATAATGAAAATTTTTGAATAATTGTTGCAAGGCATTTTGCATATCTTGAAAGGCTTGACGACTATGGTTAAGTGGCGTTAAGCAATCCGCTAAAATGACTTGGCGATCAAAAGTGGAAAAATAATCTTGATAGAAACCTTTGACGATTTTTTGTTGATAATAAGCATAGCGTTTGTTCAAAATTGCAAAATAACTGCTAGATTTAGACCGCTCTTTTAAGCTTTGCCACTCTTGTTCCGTTAAATGAATAAGCGGGAAAAATTGTAATGCGGGCGCACCTTTTAACTCACCAGGCAAGACAAAACGCCCCGGCTGTATTAAGTGCAAGCCCTGTTGCTTACAAGCAAATAAAAAATCCGTATAGTCTTGGGCAAGTTGAGCAAGAATTTCTTCGTCTGCGGTTGCTGTGAGATCTAAAGTGCGGATCTTATTAAGCCAGTTTTGCGCTAAATCTTGTCGTTTTCCGTTCAATAGTTCCTGCTGTTGTAAAGACCATTGCTTAAAATCTAAATCCAACAAAGGCAGATCCAATAGCCACTCTCCCGGATAATCAAAAATATCTAAATACAATGTGCCTTTTTCTTTTATGTGGCGCATTAAGCCCTCTTTGCGCACATAGCGAATTGCTAAACGAGTTTCGCTGACACCTTCTGTTGACTTAAACCAACTGGCTGGCTCATTTGTTAGCGCCTTCATATTTTGCTCATAGTCAAAACGGGGAATACTGAGATCGATTTGCCCAATACGTTTTACCCCCTGAATACTGTTATTTTGCGCGGGTAAAAAGAGAGGAAGATGTTTATTATCAACGGAATTAATATGTAAGAGTTGGTTAATAAAGCTGGTAATAAAAGCCGTTTTGCCACTACGACTTAAACCAGTGACCGCAATACGCAAAGTGCGGTCCATTCCACGATTAATGAGAGTATCAATTTCTTTCTGGATAAAATTAAACATTTTTATTTCTATATTGTCTTAATATGCCTTACAATTCCCGCATAATTTATCATAATTAATTGAGTTATGCTGACGAAAAACATTTTCACTTTTTGGAGTTTATTAGGCGGGTTACTTTTTAGTTTACCCGCTTTTAGTGCACCTAAAATCCCAAAAGTTCTTACTGATAATGGTTTAATTTACTGTACCAATGCTGGCAGCTTTTCTTTTAATCCTCAAACAGCCGATGCGGGAACTAGCATGAATGTGGTGACAGAGCAAATTTACAATAAATTATTTGAGATCAAAAATCACAGCGCTAATCTCGAGCCAGTATTGGCTAAATCTTACGAAGTTTCACCAGACGGCAAAATCATTACCATTAACTTGCGCAAAGGCGTTAAGTTTCATCATACAAATTGGTTTACCCCAAGTCGTGATTTTAATGCGGATGATGTAGTTTTTTCATTAAATCGTGTACTTGGTCATAACATGGCACTCCCTGAGCTAGATCAAAGTAGTATTAGTTACAAAAATCCGCAATATAAGGTCTATCATGAGCAAAGCAAAAAAGTGCATTTTCCTTATTTTGAAAGTATTAAGTTAAATGAAAAAATTCAAGAAGTTAAAGCGCTTAACCCTTACCAAGTTGAGATTAGGTTGTTTAAACCTGATGCCTCTGTACTTTCTCATTTAGCGAGTCAGTATGCCATTATTTTTTCGCAAGAATACGCATTACAATTGAATGCGGACGATAATTTAGCACAATTAGATAATTTACCCGTCGGCACTGGTCCATACCAAGTTAAAGATTATTTCCGTAACCAATATGTACGCCTTATTCGTAATCCGAATTATTGGCAAAAAGATGCCAAAATCGAGAATGTAATTATTGATCTTTCTGCCAATCGTTCTGGTAGGTTAATTAAATTTTTTAATAATGAATGCCATATTTCTTCTTATCCTGAAGTAAGCCAATTGGGATTGTTAAAACAAAATAATGAAAAATATTACATAAAATCCATTGAGGGCATGAATTTATCTTATCTCGCATTTAACTTTCAAAAACCGCTGATGCGAGATTTAGAAGTGCGCCGTTATATTTCTCATGCAATTAATCGTCAACGCATTATCAACCTGATCTATCACAATACTGCAAGCGTGGCGAATAATATTATTCCGTCAGTTTCTTGGGCGGCGGTTGTAAATACGCCTGATTTTGCTTATGACTATAATATAAAAAAAGCAACAGAATTTTTTGAAGGGAAAAATATTCATCTTGATATGTGGGTAATAAATGAAGAACAGGTTTATAACCCTTCTCCAGTAAAAATGGCAGAATTAATTAAAGCTGATTTAGCCAAAGTGGGAGTTAATGTAAATGTTCGCAATGTTACCCGCACTTATTTAATACAACAGCTACAAGAACGAACTGAAGATTACGATATGATCTTAACAGGTTGGCTGGCGGGAAATTTAGATCCTGATAGCTTTATGCGCCCCATTTTAAGTTGTGGAACACAAAATGAAATTACGAATTTTTCAAATTGGTGTTATGCGCCTTTTGAAAATGCACTAGATAAAGCATTAACTGCATCAAATTTACGTGAGCGTGCAAGATATTATAATATTGCCCAAGAGCTGATTTTATCTGAGGTCCCTATAATTCCTGTTGCTAACGTAAAACGAGTTTTGCTCGCAAATGGAAAAGTACAGGGGGTAGAAATGACACCTTTTGGCAATATCAACTTTTCAAAACTTTCTCTTAAAAAATAATAGATTATGTAACTGGACAATAGAACAATGCTATCTTCCTTTTTTCGCCACTGCATTTTAGTCATTATTACGCTATTTATTTTATCTTTAATCAGTTATGGCATATTACTGAAAGATCCGTTAAATCAAGTGTTGGCGACACCGCACTTTTTTTCAGGTTATTTGTTTTATTTAGAAAATTTATTGCAAGGTGACTTTGGTATTACCTATCAAGGCGGAGAATCGCTAAAAGGCTTAATTTTTGCTGTTTTACCACCTACATTAGAACTTTGCATAAGTGCAATTCTTTTAGCGCTCATTTTTGGTATTCCACTTGGACTGATCAGTGCGCTATACGGTGATCATATTTGTGGTAAAGTCATTCGTACGCTGCATATTATGGGGATTTCCATTCCTGTATTTTGGCTTGCTCCAATCTTGTTGTATTTTTCTGCTATTCAAAATTGGGAAATCTCAGCTATCGGCCAATACAATTTATTGTATGAAATAAAAACGATTACAGGTTTCCCGATCATTGATGTTTGGTTTATAGAGGAGCCATATAGAATTAAAGTCATTCAAAATGTTTTACAGCACCTTGTGTTACCTACATTAGTTCTGACAATTCTACCCACTATGGACATTATTAGAATTGTGCAACAACGGGCTGATTTTTTGTTTAACCAAAATTACGTCAAAATTGCGGAAACAAGAGGTTGGTCAAAAGGAAAAATCTTGCGTAAATATATTTTGCGCAACACTCTCCCCATATTAGTTCCTCAAATGAGTCGATTATTTACGCTTGTTATGGCGCAATGTATGTTAATTGAAAGTACATTTGGCTGGCCGGGAATTGGGCATTGGTTAATTGATGCTGTTAGCCTACAAGATTATAACAGTATCTCAGTGGGTATTATTGTCGTAGGACTTTGTATCATTGCAGTTAACTTATTCATTGAATTTATCACATTCATTTTAGATCCATTTAATAAGAAGGGTTGGTATGCTAGATAAAGAACCTGAAGAATTTCGTGAAACACGCGGATTATGGCATATCTGGCAAATTTTCTATCAAGACAAATTAGCATTAGCCAGTTTTTATCTTTTTTTATTGTTAATTATTACCGCACTTTTCCATCAATTTATTGCCCCCTATGGTAGTAATGAGCAGTTTATTGGTTTTGAATTATTGCCACCCTCTTGGTCTGAAAACGGTAAAATCGCTTATTTCTTAGGAACTGATGATATTGGTCGAGATATTTTAAGCAGGCTAATTGGCGGCACAACTTATACTTTTGGAACCGCACTTCTTGTTGTCTTGTTTACTTCAGTCTTAGGCGGAGTTCTAGGAATTTGTGCTGGATTATCCCAAGGCTTAAAATCCAGAATATTAGGGCATTTTTTTGATAGTTTTCTGTCTATCCCTATTCTGCTTATTGCTATTATCATTGCTACATTAATGCAACCAAGTTTAATCAATGCAATGCTTTCTATTACTCTGGCACTGTTGCCTTACTTTATTCATGAAATTTATCAAGCTGTACAGCAAGAGCTAAAAAAGGAATATATTTTGATGTTACGACTTGATGGCGCAAGCGATTGGTTATTAGTAAAAGAAACTATTTTGCCAAATATTGCTATTCGTTATATTTGCGAAATTACTCGAGCTTTTATCATTGCAATCGTTGATATTAGTGCATTGAGTTTTATATCTCTAGGCGCACAGCGCCCAACACCAGAATGGGGCGTCATGATCAAAGATTACATGGATCTTATTTACCTCGCCCCTTGGGCAACAATCTTACCGGGTGTTGCCATTATCATTACTATTGTTATAGTTCTCATTATGGCTAATGGGCTGTGTAAAGCCATTGAAAAATATTATGAATAAGGATAACTAACATGGCTTTACTGGATATTCGTAATCTTTGCATTGAAATAGAAACAGGAAAAGGGCGAGTTAAAATTGTTGATAATGTGAATTTAACCTTAAATGAAGGGGAAATTTGCGGACTAGTTGGAGAATCTGGATCGGGAAAAAGCCTCATTGCTAAAGTCATTTGTAATGCAATTAAAGAATCCTGGATTATTACCGCAGATCGTTTTCGTTTTAATGATGTGGAGTTATTGAAACTCAGCGCCAAAAAAAGACGAAAATTAGTCGGTAAAGAAATTTCCATGATTTATCAAGAACCGCTAAGCTCATTAGATCCAAGCCAAAAAATAGGCCGTCAGCTTATTCAGAATATTCCGTCTTGGACATTCAAAGGTCGTTGGTGGCAATGGTTTGGCTGGAAAAAGCGCAAAGCCATTGAGTTATTACATCGTGTAGGGGTAAAAGATCATAAAGACATCATGCAAAGCTACCCACATGAAGTCACTGAGGGTGAAGGACAGAAAATAATGATTGCGCTTGCTGTAGCGAATCAACCTCGCTTACTCATTGCCGATGAACCCACAAACTCTCTTGAGCCCATTACAAAAGCACAAATATTTCGCTTGCTAGCAAGTATGAACCAAAATCAAGGAACAAGTATTTTACTGGCAAGCAATGACATAAACAGTATTAGCGAGTGGTGTGATAGTTTTTCTATACTCTATTGTGGGCAAAATGCTGAAGCTGGACCAAAAGAAAATATTTTAGATACGCCTCATCACCCTTACACAAGAGCGTTACTTTATTCTATCCCTGATTTTAAACTGCCTTTAGTGCACAAAAGTCGTCTAGGTACACTAAAAGGCACAGTCCCACTACTAGAGGATATGCCTATTGGTTGTCGTTTAGGTCCACGTTGCCCTTTTGCTCAAAAAGAATGTATTCGTAAACCCATTGCACAACGAATTAAACAACATGAGTTTTGCTGCCATTTCCCAATTAACTTAAAAGAAAGCCAACGTAGAGAAAAAGAAGTAGAAACTAGTCCATTAGTTGTGAATGCAACCAAATAAAATAGGAAAAAAAATGAATTTGCTAGAAGTTTCCAATTTATCAAAGTGTTTTAAAGATCATGTTGGTTTATTTGGTGCAAGCCAATTTAAAGCGGTAGAAAATATCAGTTTTACTTTAGCACGCAAAAAAACCTTGGCGATTATTGGTAAAAATGGCTCAGGAAAATCAACAGTAGCCAAAATGATTGTGGGCATAATCAAGCAAACCTCTGGTGATATTCGTTTTAAAGGCCATCCTTTAGAATATGGCGATTATCAATATCGCTCGCAGCATATCCGTATGGTCTTTCAAGATCCCAATACTGCATTTAATCCACGCCTGAACGTAGGACAAATTTTGGATGCGCCTCTGCGTCTTGCCACAACATTAGATGAAGATGAGCGCAATCTTAAAATTGGTGACACACTACGCCTAGTGGGACTTTATCCCGATCATGCTAACATTAAAATTAACACCATGTCTGTCAGTCAAAAACAACGTGTTGCGATTGCTCGGACACTCATTCTTGAACCAGAAATTATTATTGCTGATGATGCCCTTGGTTCACTTGATGCCACCGTTAAAACCCAGCTGATGAATTTAATGTTAAAAATTCAAGAAAAACTCGGCATCTCTTATATTTATGTCGGTCAACATTTAGGCATAATCAAACATATCGCAGATCATGTATTAGTGATGGATGAAGGAAAAATGGTTGAATACGGCGATACAAAAACTATTTTTACCCAACCACAAAGTGACATCGCAAAACGTCTAGTAGAAAGTCATTTTGGACAAATTTTAGATGAAAGTTCATGGCGAATATAGCAATAGCAATAATGCAATTCTATAGATATATCAAAGGGGCGAAATTTTCGCCCCTCATTCTTTTCTAGCGACCCCACAGCTATCGCTCGTGCCCTCACTAGTGCTGAAAATAGCGCATTTACTACCGCACTTTTGAATAAAAAAAGCACCCATGAGGACACGGGCGCTATCGGTTAAATTTCAGGTTTGTGTATTACTACACAATGTCGTTTATTTCAAGCAACTAAAATAGCTATCTGCTGTGTATTGTAAGAAGTTAGCATAAGAATTTTTCCCTAATTTAACTTCCTCGCCCATTGGATCTAAACGACCAACTTTCACACCAGTTGCTTTACTTAAACTCTCAATAACTTTTGGCGTAAATTGTGGTTCAGCAAACAAGCAATTGACTTTATGTTCAGTAATTTCTTCTTTGATTTTCGCTAAGGTTTTAGCGCCCGGAGCCACTAATGGATTAATAGTGAAATAGCCTACTTGATTTAAGCCATAAGCATGATTGAAATAGCTGTACGCATCATGGAATACATAGAAACCTTTTGCTTTTACTGGTGCTAATTGTTTTTTAATTGCTTCATTTTTTTCAGCTAAAGTGCGGTTAAATTCTGCAAGGTTTTGTTCAATCAATGCTTTTTTATCTGGATATTGTAAGGTTAATTTCTCTGCTACTTTTTGTGCAACGATTTTGCTAATTTCTGGTGAATACCAAATATGCCAGTTAATACCTAAATCATCATGAGCGTGTTCATGTTTGTGTTCATGGTCATGTTTGTCGTCATGGTCATGCTTGTGGTCATGGTCATGTTTGTGGTCATGGTCATGCTTGTGGTCATCATGGTCATGTTTGTCGTCATCATGGTCATGGCCATGTCCGTGATCATGGTCATGATGGTGACCTGTAATTAAATGTTCTTTAGTGTCAATTTCTGAAATTTCAGCAATCGTCACTACTTTTTTAAGATCTATATCACGTAGAGTTGCATTATCTAAGAACATATCCACATCTTCGCCAACCCAAACAACTAAATCTGCTGATTTTAACTTTTGGATATCAGAAGGACGGAAACTATAATCATGTGGTGATGCGCCTGGTGGCACAATTACTTGAGTATCAGTCACACCATCAGCAATAGATGAAGCAATAAAACCTAAAGGTTTAATTGAAGTGACAACACTCGCACTCGCCGCTGCTGATACAGAAAAAAGTGCGGTACTAATTAGGGCTTTTTTAAAAGTAAATTTAGACATCAGAATACTCCCTTTTATAATTAATAATGATTATCAAAAGGCTGATTAGATTACCACTTTTTCATTAAATTACTAGAATTTTTGCAAAAGTTTTTAGGCTTTAGTCAATTTGTCTATCACTTTTGCCACAGCGAAAAAGCCAAAAGTCGCAGTAATCATGGTTGCCGCACCAAAACCATTGGCACAATTCATGCTCGCTGAAATGGTACAATCGCCGCTCATTTTGGGGAAAATTAAAGGTTGTGTAGAAAAAACACAATCTACCGCAAACTTACGTTTAGGGTTTTGTGAGAAATTATATTCTTTGCGCAAAACTGACCGCACTTTTGCCAGTAATGGATCTTGAATAGTTCGGCTAAGATCTGCTACTTGAATTTGACTAGGGTCCGTTTGCCCACCCGCACCACCAATAGTAATAATTTTGATTTTGTGGCGTTTACAATAGGCAATAAGCGCAGCTTTTACTCTCACATTATCAATGGCATCAATTACATAATCATAGCCAGTATGAATATATTCCGCCAAATTTTCCGCCATCAAAAAATCATCAATAATGTTCACTTGGCAATGAGGATTAATTAATTGCACTCGCTCTTGCATGACTTCCGTTTTTAACTTGCCAATATTGCCGGTTAATGCGGGTAATTGACGATTAATATTGGTCACACAAATATCGTCCATATCAATCATGGTAATTTGCCCGATACCAGATCGAGCAAGCGCCTCCACCACCCATGAACCCACGCCACCAATTCCGATCACACAAATATGTGCCTGTTTTAGTCGTGCTAATGCCTCTACACCATATAAGCGCCCAATGCCACCAAAGCGCTGTTCATAATTATCTATACGTTCTGTCATTATTGTAACAACCACACTCGACCATAATGTTTTGATAAGCCAGCAATATGCCCAGCTTTATCGCCAATTCCACGATATAAATCAAAATGATGACCTTTTACTGCCCCACCAACATCCAATGCCACCATTAAATGCAATGTATGCTCTCCCGTCCAATGACCTGCATCATCAATTTGCGGTACTTCTACCAAAACAACTGAGCCAGTAGGAATGACATTTTTATCACTTGCAATAGATGCCATTGGTACTAAAGGTACGCCCGCAGAGCCTCGTACTTTACCATTTGGATCTTTTTTAAAGAAAACATAAGAAGGATTACGTTCTAATAAGGCTTGTAAACGTGAAGGATTTGCCTTTGCCCAATCTTTAATTGCTTGAATAGACATTTTTTCTTTAGCAATTTCGCCATCTTCCACCAGCAATCGTCCCACTGCCACATAATCAAAACCATTTTGTCCTGCGTAAGCAAAATAACTTAAATCGCCATTACCAAAATCCACATAACCACTACCTTGCACTCCGAGTAAAAAGTTATCAATCATCGAATCGGAATAAGCTAATTCAAGCCCTTTGCCTTGCAATGCACCAGCATAAATTTGTGCACGAGAAAAACGTTTATTCTTTGGCATGGCATAAATAGGTTGGTTATATTTGCCTTGTGGCTTATGACGAGCATGAATAACTGGCGAATAATATCCTGTCATTAATACATTTTGATAGCCATCATGTCCCTTCATAATTTGCGCTTGGATACCATAATTGGCTAGTTCTTTCGTATTGGCGCCAGACAAGACCCAATTAGTCACTTTTCCATAAGTATTAGCAAATTTATCTACTAAACGGCTTGATGCTTGGCGAATATTAGAAAGCTGAGTTAAGAAATCTCCTTGATTTATGACCGCACTTTTATTATCAACAGAAGAAACTGGCATTAATGTGGTTTGTTGATAGCTACGTCCAGCATATTTTGCCCCAAACTGCTCAGGACCAGTTTGATAGTTTGTTTTAGGTTGATTAGTAGAACAAGCAGCCAAAATAACCGCTGAAAATAAAATACTTGGTTTAAATATTGTTTTTATAGAAAAATTCATATTGAGCTTAAATAAAAGGAAAGTTTGCAAACGGCGTAAGGTAGCAAAAAAACAATAAAATATATAGCGTTTTCTCTCTCGGTTCGGACAAAAAAATGACAATTCGTTTAATTTTATGCCAAACAAACATAAATCATTAAATTTATACTTGCATTCAAATTTTAAAAGCGTATATTACGCCCTCACAGACGCGGGGTGGAGCAGCTTGGTAGCTCGTCGGGCTCATAACCCGAAGGTCGTTGGTTCAAATCCAGCCCCCGCAACCAGATTCATAAGCCAGTGATTTTATCGCTGGCTTTTTTGTTAAAATTCAACCTTAAATCTCTCCTTTAATTCTTGTAGTTGATCTCTTATTGCTGCCGCTTTCTCAAACTCAAGATCCTGAGCAAATTTATACATTTGTTGCTCAAGTTTTTTCACTTGTTGCTGATAGTCT
This sequence comes from Canicola haemoglobinophilus, assembly GCF_002015075.1. Classification (GTDB taxonomy): domain Bacteria; phylum Pseudomonadota; class Gammaproteobacteria; order Enterobacterales; family Pasteurellaceae; genus Canicola; species Canicola haemoglobinophilus. The sequence continues at coordinate 6,350 of NZ_MUXZ01000004.1, read as the reverse complement.
TTTGGCGATTTTATTTGATAAAGCGCGGTCGGTTCTGCCACAGTTTGTGCTCGAGATTTTGCCTTAGCTTTGGTTGTTGCACCTTGTCCAATATCCAATAACTCACCCACTTTTTTGTTTAACGCCTGCGGCACAATGCCTTTTTCTGCATTGTATTTCATTTGTTTTTCACGGCGGCGTTGGGTTTCATCAATGGCTTTTTGCATGGATTTTGTCATGCTATCAGCATATAAAATCGCTTTTCCTTTCAAATTGCGTGCCGCACGTCCAATGGTTTGAATAAGAGAACGTTCGGAACGTAGAAAACCTTCTTTATCTGCATCTAAAATTGCCACCAGCGATACTTCTGGAATATCCAACCCTTCTCGCAACAAGTTAATTCCAACTAAAACATCAAATTCACCTAAACGTAAATCACGAATAATTTCAACACGTTCAACCGTATCAATATCAGAATGTAGATAACGTACGCGAACACCATGCTCTTCCAGATAATCGGTTAAATCTTCTGCCATACGCTTGGTCAAAGTGGTAACCAAAACTCGCTCATTTTGATCCGCTCTTTTTCTTGCTTCAGATAACAGATCATCCACTTGAATAGCCACTGGACGTATTTCAATTTCTGGATCAAGTAATCCCGTTGGACGTACAACTTGATCAATAATTTCATTGCCTGATTTTTCTAGCTCATAAGGTCCCGGCGTTGCAGACACATAAATAGTTTGCGGTGCCAAACGCTCAAATTCCTCAAAACGCAACGGACGATTATCTAATGCCGATGGCAAACGAAAACCATATTCCACAAGAGTTTCTTTACGAGAACGGTCACCTCGATACATTCCACCAATTTGTGGCACAGTAACATGGCTTTCATCAATAATTAACAACGCATCAGAAGGCATATAATCAAATAATGTTGGTGGCGGTTGCCCTTCATCACGCCCTGACAAATAGCGTGAGTAGTTTTCAATTCCCGAGCAATAACCAAGCTCATTCATCATTTCAATATCAAATTGAGTGCGCTGAGTTAATCGTTGTTCTTCTACCAGTCGATTATTCGCTAACAAATATTCACGCCGCTCTTTAAGCTCCAATTTAATTTTTTCAATGGCATCTAAAATTCGTTCTCTTGGCGTTACATAATGAGTTTTTGGATAAATGGTATAACGAGGCACAGCGCCAAAACTTGTATTTGTGAGCGGATCAAATAAACTCAAACGCTCAATTTCATCATCGAATAACTCAATACGCACAGCACGATCATCAGATTCGGCTGGGAAAATATCAATAATTTCCCCCCGCACTCTAAAGGTTCCACGCTGAAAAGCTTGATCATTACGAGTGTATTGCAACTCCGCTAATTTGGCTAAAATCTGACGTTGGTTAATAATGGCACCACTTTGCAAATGCAACATCATTTTTAAATAGCTATCAGGATCGCCCAAACCATAAATAGCAGAAACAGAGGCGACTACAATGGTATCTCGGCGCTCAAGGAAAGATTTCGTTGCAGACAAACGCATTTGTTCAATTTGATCATTAATTGACGCATCTTTTTCAATAAAAGTATCGCTACTTGGTACATAGGCTTCAGGTTGATAATAATCATAATAAGAAACGAAATATTCCACCGCATTTTCAGGGAAAAAAGCTTTCATCTCTGCATAAAGTTGTGCTGCTAAAGTTTTGTTTGGCGCCAACAACATCGCTGGACGATTAAGTTTTGCAATCACATTAGCAATAGTAAAAGTCTTACCTGAGCCAGTTACACCAAGTAAAGTTTGATGTGCTAACCCATCATTGAGATTTTCCGCTAATTTCTCAATAGCCTGTGGCTGATCGCCCGAGGGTTGAAATTCAGAATGTAAAATAAAAGGCTTAGTATTAATCTTGGTCATAGCAATAAAAATAGGGAGAAAAGTGCGGTGCATTTTAGCATAAAATATGAAAACGCATTTTAAATGTGGCTAGACTTTTATAAAAGAAGTACCTCGAATATAGAAAGTTTTAATTATACAAATTTAAAACTGCTATTTAGATCGCTTAATAACAGATATAATTATCGAAGATCAAATAAAAATCTGAAGTGAGGAAACTATGCTAGTTATTGATAACATTAATACATTGCTTGGCGATGAAATCAAAAAATCCTTACGCTCGAAAGACAAACTCAAAATTTCAGCTTCTTGCTTTTCAATTTATGCTTATGAAGCATTACGAGACGAACTTGCCCAAATTGACTCACTTCAATTTCTCTTTACTTCCCCTACTTTTACAAAAGATGCGATTAGTGACAGCTTGCCGAAAACTCATCGTGAATTTTTTATTCCGAAAATAAATCGTGAAAAAAGCTTATATGGCACAGAGTTTGAAATTCAACTTAAAAATAAGCTGACTCAAAAAGCCATAGCGAAAGAATGTGCTGATTGGATTAGACGTAAAGCTATTTTTAAAACCAATAAAACAAATGCCTCAATGCAACAGTTTGCAATTATTGAAAACAATTCAGACAAAGAGAGCTTTTTTCCCATTGATGGCTTTACGGCGGTAAGTTTAGGCTATCAGCAAGGCAATGCTATTTCTAGTTTTACTCACAAATATGAACCGGCAGAAATCGCAGTAACACAAAACTACATTAATGTTTTTGAACAAATTTGGCACGATGATGAAAAATTGCAAGATGTCACAGAAACGCTCTGCCAGCAAATTGAGAATGTATATAAAGAGAATGCCCCAGAATATCTTTATTTTTTAATTATCTATCAAATTTTTAGCACTTTTTTAGAAGACATTAATGCTGATGTTCTACCAAATGATCGCACTGGTTATCAAGACACACTAATCTGGAATAAATTATTTGATTATCAAAAAGATGCCGTAAATGGCATTATCAATAAACTTGAAACTTATAATGGCTGTATTTTGGCAGATAGTGTTGGTTTGGGTAAAACTTTCACTGCATTGGCGGTTATCAAATATTACGAACTGCGCAATCGTGCTGTACTCGTGCTTTGTCCAAAAAAATTAGCTGATAACTGGCTAACTTATAACCGCAATTTAACCACCAATCTTTTTGCTAAAGATCGCTTTAATTATGATGTGTTATGCCATACGGATTTAAGTCGTACAAGCGGTGAATCTTTTGGAATGAAGCTAAATCAAGTGAACTGGGGAAATTATGATCTAGTCGTCATTGATGAATCGCACAATTTCCGCAATAGCGAAGCATTAAGAGGAAAAGAAACCCGCTATCAAAAACTGATGAACCAAGTGATTAAGTCAGGCGTAAAAACCAAAGTGCTAATGCTTTCTGCAACGCCAGTAAATAACCGATTTATGGATTTACGCAATCAACTTGCCCTTGCTTATGAAGGACATTCGCAAAATTTAAGCAAATTATTGAAATCCACCCGAAGTATTGAGGAAATTTTCCGTAATGCACAACGAGCTTTTAACGAATGGACAAAATTACCAGCACCAAACCGCACAACCAAAGCGATTTTAGACAAATTAGATTTTGATTTCTTTGAACTCTTAGATAGCGTAACCATTGCTCGCTCACGCAAACATATCCAAAAATTTTACGATACAAAAGAAATTGGTGAATTTCCAACACGTTTAAAACCAATATCTTATCGTTGTCAATTAACGGATTTAGATAATGTTGATCAGCTTAATGATTTATTGGCGAAGCTGTTACGCTCATTAAAATTAACGGTCTATACGCCGATTAACTATATTTTCCCAAGCCAATTGGCAAAATATGAAGATATGTATGATACGGAGTTGAGCAATCAAAAGGTAAAATTTAAACAATCTGATCGTGAAAAAAGTTTAGTGGCTTTAATGTCCACCAACTTACTAAAACGTTTAGAAAGCTCAGTTTATGCTTTCCGTTTAACCTTAGAAAAATTATTAACGCAATATAAGCAAAACCTATCTGCCATTGAAGTATTTAAAAAGCAACAAACAAATACCGAAATAGAAAGTGCTATTGTTTATGACGATCAAGATGAAGATCTACCAAGTAGCATTGAAATTGGTGACAAAATTAAAATCAAACTGGCAGATATGGATATTACCTCTTGGGAGCAAGAACTGCGTGTAGATCTTGTCATCATTGAAGAAATGCTTATGTCTGTTGGGCAAATCACCGAAAAATATGACTATAAACTCCAGCATTTGGCGAATAAAGTGCTGGAAAAAATGCAAAATCCAATCAACCCGAATAATAAAAAGATCATCATTTTTACCGCTTTTGCCGATACCGCACACTATTTGTATCAACATCTATCGCCATTGGTTAAACAACAAATGGGACTACATACTGCCTTAGTCACAGGTTCAGATAACCCACAAAGCACTCTTCAGCCTCATTATCGCCGCCAGCATTATGACTTGCAGGAAATACTGACACTTTTCTCGCCAATGTCTAAATCAAAATCAGCTGTTTTACCTCAAGAAAATGCAGAAATTGATTTATTAATTGCCACAGACTGTATTTCCGAAGGGCAAAATTTACAGGATTGTGATTATCTAATTAACTACGATATTCATTGGAACCCAGTACGCATTATCCAACGTTTTGGGCGAATTGACCGTATTGGCTCGCCAAATGAAAAAATTCAGCTAGTCAATTACTGGCCTGATGTTGATTTAGATGAATATATCAACCTCAAAGAGCGTGTTGAGAAGAAAATGACCATTGTTGATATGACTGCAACGGGCGATGATAACCTACTCTCGCAACATACCGATGAAATGGCTTATCGCAAAGAACAGCTTAAACGTCTACAAGAAGAGGTTATCGACTTAGAAGATGTCAAAACAGGCGTATCCATTATGGATTTAGGGCTAAATGAATTTAGAATGGATCTTCTCAACTTTATTCAGCAATATGGCGAACCAACCACAGCGCCAACAGGCTTACATGCCGTTGTGCCAACAAATAACGAGTTAAATTTACAAGCTGGTATCATTTTTGCGTTGAAGCACATCAATGCTACAACACCACTTGATCAACAAAACCGCTTGCACCCTTATTATTTAGTCTATATCGGCAATAATGGCGAAATTATTACCAATCATTTAGAAATTAAAGCCATGTTGGATCTACTGCGTAGCTGTTGCAAAGGGAAAAATAAACCTATCACGCAAGTCTGCAATATTTTTAACCGTCTCACAAAAGATGGGCAAAAGATGCAACATTGTTCAGAGCTACTAAATCAAGCCATTCACTCTATGGTTGAAACCAAAGAGCAGAAAGATGTTTTGAGCCTCTTTTCAGAAGGGGAAACAACGGCATTAACTAATCAAATCAAAGGATTAGAAGACTTTGAGCTAATCGCATTTATCGTCATCCAAGAGGAAAATGCCTAATGCAAGTGGTCGGATTTTGCTGGAATTTTCCAAAAACAACAGAAACCAAAATGCGGATACCTAAAAATGTGCTGTACGAAAAACTTGAAGCCAATACCGCACTTAAACAACTTTTTGTAGAGGAAGTGGAAGAAATCATTCTTACAAATATTCTTGCACCAAGAACACTCAACATTAATCCACATTCAGAAGTGCCAGAGCTAAATATCATCACCATAACTCTGCGAAAAAAAGAATTAGATATCGCATTGATTGAAGCCATTGATAAAGCAATGCCACGCCAAGTGATATGGCAACTGCAACGCCCAATCGAAAAAGAAGAAACAGAAGAAATGGAAACATGCTATTTCGCTTGTTATAAACACAAAATGGATAACGGAAAATGGCACATTTCAAACTATTTCAAGAGCTATTGGGTTTTGCAAAAAAATGCTGAAATCAGACCGCTTCCCATTGCAACGGATAGCAAATCCCTTTATGAAACAATGCTCAAAGCCTTACTGCCGATTGATGCCAATATTCAGCCACAACAAAATATGGCAGAAATTACCGCACTTTTGGCAAAACGCACAGAGTTAGAGAAAAAAATCGCTACTCTAAGAAATAAGTTAGCAAAAGAAAAACAATTTAATCGTAAAATTAGCTTACATCATCAACTCAATGAGTTAATTGCCGAATTGGAAATGAACAGTTAACCCTATTTATAGGGATTTTTCAGTTTAATTTACGATAGCATCTTAAATTAAACTTGATTTGGGTGTTTTTATACATTTTGATGATTAAAGATAATACAGACGCTATCGGATTTTATAACGGACGCCAGCGTGGCGTCCCTACATCTACTTCGGATTTAGATGCCATAAAATAGTTGATTAAAGCTGATTGGTAACCACACCTGTTCGAAACCCTAACTAGGAGCCCAAACATCATCAACCTTATGTGGGTCTCCACTACAGAGAATAACGATTTCT
>NZ_MUXZ01000003.1 GCF_002015075.1 Canicola haemoglobinophilus | reverse complement strand
TTACACAGAATTTGGGATAGGGTCAAAATCTTGTGTAGCTTTTACCTGTATATTTAGCTCTTTCAAGACCTTTTCTTTATCAAATGTATTTTCCAATTTCCCTGAACGGCTTTCAGCTGTTTCAGTTGTGGTATCTGTTTTTATTTCAGATAATGTTTGCTCAACCGTTTTTCCTGTTTTTTCAAGCTGAGCCTTTTCATCTCGAATATAGATATTTGCCGTCCCAATACCTGATTGGGTTTGAGAATGCTGACTTTCTTTATCTGAACCAAAACCAGCTGAAACACTACCAGTTAAAGAATCCAATCCTGTCTCTAATATAGGTTTATTTGCTTTACCATCTTGCCCTTTGGCTTGATTAGTTTGCTCACCTTGTGAGTTTGTATAAAGTTTTTCACCCTTATCATTGACCGCTTGCTTATTACTTTGAGCAATACCTTTATCACCTAATGGTGTTTCAAAGTTCATAGCAACGCTTCCGTTAATACCAAACCCACTCGCATTATGACTACTGTGATTTTGAATATCAGAATACGTCAATGTACCTGTGCTACAACGGTTTTTGTTTTGTTGTTCTGCTTGATTGATTGAAGTGATTACCGCACCTTTTAAATCCGTATGTGCTTTAATCTCAACATCAAAACCTTCATCACCAGCAAATAACCCCGCTTGTGTTTTTACGCTGGTATAATCAGCATTGACTTTAGATTGGTTGTAGCTGCCGCTAGCGGAGAAACCATAACCTACCGTTACTTGATCTGAAACATTTTGCTGCTTGCCTTTGTAGGTCATTGTATCTTGTAGGCTTTCAATATTGAGATTTTGGGCTGTGAGGTTGATTTTATTGCCTAACACTTGACTGCCTTTGATATTGGTTTCTTTTTGGCTAGATAAAGAGGTTTGACTTTGTAAACTGCCGACTTTGCTTGCAAGCCAACTTGTTTCATCGCCATTGCCATAGCCTTTACCGTAATTTCCCCCTGCGGTAATGCCGAAGGCAAAGCCCTACTTTGTTCAAGATAGAATATTCATAATCTTAAGGATAATTACATATTTTTGATTTTTTACATTCATACTTATCTATAAGAATATACCCTTTTCGTTTCATACAAGCGTAGACTTCTTTTAAGTAATTAAATTCTACAAAAACAGGCTCCTTTGAAAAGTCGTTTTCATCATGTTGTCTCTCACGAAAAAGTTCATAATACTTTTTCTCGTATTTTTTAGGATTAGTATTTACGTCTTCAGATAAATAAGTATAAAAATAGCCATTATCAACTCTAAAACCACCACATTTCTCTAAATCCTTCCAACGTTCATTAGTATCAGTAAATCCTAATGTTTCTTTTTTTTGCAGTTGACCTATATCTGAAACGCCATAATAACAAGTAACTTGTTGAAAGTTGTAAAAACATCCATCATGATAGTGGCACCCACTTAACAAAAGAACAGAAATAAATAATTTAGGAAACTTCATTTTAATTTCCTCCAATTTTCATTAGGATTTCTACCATATCAGAAGATAATAAATCTGATACTGCAAAAGGAGCAGTTGTAATGTTTCAATTTATTTCCTATATTTATTATATATTTCACATTTTTCTTTTTTATGGTAGCAATAAAGCCAACTAGTCGTTCTGAATCTAAATCCTTTGTTGTATAAACATTTTCCATATTCTTCATAATAAAGTGGAAGATTATCATAATTAAAAACTATACCCTTCTCATTTAATTTTATCTTAGAATAGTTGCTACAAATTTTATAAATTCCTGCTTTGACTTTTTTCTCTGTTTTGTAATCTACCCAATACCCCATCCTATCGATAGTATAATTTTCTCTATAAAGGAAAAAATCTAGGCAACCACATAAAGAAAAAATAGAAAAAAGAACTATGCATTTTTTCATTGTTCCCCTCCTAAAAAGTTAAATTTTCTAATTCCATCATTAGGATATATTCTTTCTAAAAGTTTCTTAACTTCTTCAGGGTCTTCCACATCAACAAACTTCAAGTTATTAATATTCTGATTTGCGATTGTATGAACCGTTAAAAACGGTAAATTAGCCCTATTAGGTGTAGCATTTTTATTATTTCCAATAAAATAACCCCAAATACCTGAATAAACCGTATCGCCATCAACACCTATATATCTCGTTTTTACATTCTTAAATAATGCTTTCGCCTCTTTATCAATTTCTTCTGATGGATAAGAACCACCTAAATGTAAATAGGACATTTCCGTATTAGGAAAGCTTAAGTTTAAATGTCTTACCCAATTTAATGTGTTTTTATCACCTGAAACACCTAAACTATGAGACAAGGATGTAGCATTAATAGCTGATTTACGTTGTTTTTCCACATAAGCATTATATTCATCTAATTTTTTCAAAATCTGCACTTTATCTCTTGTTGCATTTGATGCACCAAAAACACTTGGAACATCTGCCCAAGCCCTAAAACGCTCAAAAATAGTAAACAGAAATTCATTAACTTTTCCAGCACTTCCCCTGTTAGCAATAACGCCTGTTTCACTTAAAGAGCCTAAATCATCATCGTACAAAATAGCACTTGAAACTTTATCTTTTCTCTCTAAATTCAACATACCCGCAGTAGCCACTTTACTTAACAATCGAGCTTGCTCATCAGTTAAAATAGCTTCTCCATAGATAATTTCTTTTAACTCTTGTGAGTTATCCTTATTGAAGTCTAAACAAGATAAATGGTTGCAATCTTGCGTTTGATTTTGAATAGAAAAGAGAGAATCCTCATTCTTTTCCATCTTGTAATGAATTACATCTCCCCGATCACTCAACTTATCCACAAAATCCCCTGCAATCGCTAAATCTTGCTCTAAATCTGACCGCACTTTCGCTACATCTGTCTTATTAACATCTTGATGAACATAAGTGCGGTTAATTTCTTCGGCAGTTTGTTTTGCTGTTTTGCCTGTTAAGCTTTGTTGAGCTTGATTGTCTTGAATTTGGATATTTGAAGTAGTGATTGCACTTGTGGTATAGCCATTTTCACTGCCTTTGTCATTAACATAGCCTGCTAATGCTGTCGCTAAACCTTTGGCAATTCCCCAGTTACCCTGTGAGCCAACGCCAGCCACACCACTAAACTCCACTTTGGAAGAACCGTCTTTGTGGTTTTGCCCTATTTGTTTTAGCTTAACGCCACCAACTTCTTTAGCTGCATCTCCACCACTGACAGTAACACCACCACTTAATCCAAACCCACTCGCATTATGACTACTGTGATTTTCAATATCAGAATAAGTCAATGTACCTGTGCTAAAACGGTTTTTGTTTTGTTGTTCAGCTTGATTGGTTGAAGTGATAACCGCACCTTTTAAATCAGTATGCTTTTTAACCTCAACATCAAAACCTTCATTGCCTGCAAATAACCCCGCTTGTGTTTTTACGCTGGTATAATCTGCATTTACTTTAGATTGGTTGTAGCTGCCACTTATTGAGGCTCCATATCCTACGGTAGCCTGTGCTGAAACATTTTGCTGTTTGCCTTTGTAGGTCATTGTATCTTGTAGGCTTTCAATATTGAGATTTTGGGCTTTGAGGTTGATTTTATTGCCTAACACTTGACTGCCTTTGATATTGGTTTCTTTTTGGCTAGATAAAGAGGTTTGACTTTGTAAACTGCCGACTTTACTTGCAAGCCAACTTGTTTCATCGCCATTACCATAGCCTTTACCGTAATTTCCCCCTGCGGTAATGCCAAAAGCAAAGCCATTGTTATAAGCAATAGCAACACCTGCATTAAATCCGCTGGATTTGTTTTTACTACGCTCTTGATGATATTGCCCTTTGGCAAGTAAATTAATTGCATTTTCCGCTGAAAGTGCGGTGGATTTTTTACCACTTATGTAGGAACCCACGACATTAATATCAGAACTTTCTCCTGCATTTACATCAGTTTTCACTAAGCTAAAACGTTACTCGTTAAAAATATCTTTATACATCACCAAACATATCAGCTATTTTGTTCCCCAAGGTTTAGCATCAGGGTGGCTATGTTTTTTACGCCAAGCTATACATACCTCTTGATCCCACATCAATTCATTTTCACAAACTGGACCACCTTCTAAATACCATCCTTTCTGTTCTAAACATAAATTTGCTTCTGCTACAATACTTTCTCCTACGACAGGATCTATGTCGCAAGCTCTCATATCCTTCTCTCGTCGAGTTAAATATTCATGAAAACTATCTTTTTGTGAAGGGGGGTATAGATTAACAGCATTATGAAGTCGCCACCTATAATAGGGTTTTGGAGGTTGAAACCCACCAAAAGAACAACCACTTAAAAAAATTACACCACATATTATAACTATGATAGTTTTCATTTTTTCTCTCCTTGTTTCTTATTTAAATCATAAATAGTTTGCTCTTTATTCATTAATAAATCTTCTTTTTTACGATAACCATCTGTTATACATTGAGGCTGCCCTAAACCATAGCAATTATGCATAGATGAATCATCGCCAAACATATCAGCTATTTTGTTCCCCAAGGTTTAGCATCAGGGCGGCTATGTTTTTTACGCCAAGCTATACATACCTCTTGATCCCACATCAATTCATTTTCACAAACTGGACCACCTTCTAAATACCATCCTTTCTGTTCTAAACATAAATTTGCTTCTGCTACAATACTTTCTCCCACGACAGGATCTATGTCGCAAGCTCTCATATGTCTGGAACGTAAAGAATATATATCATCAAACTTACGTTCTCCTGTGGCGGTATAAAAACCTTTTCCAGGTAACCAGATATAATACATTTTTGGTGGTTGAAACCCACCAAAAGAACAACCACTTAAAAAAATTACACCACATATCATAACTATGATAGTTTTCATTTTTTCTCTCCTTGTTTCTTATTTAAATCATAAATAGTTTGCTCTTTATTCATTAATAAATCCTCTTCTTTACGATAACCATCTTTTACGCACTGCTTTTGTCCTAAACCATAGCAATTATGCATAGATGAATCATTACCAAACATATCAGCTATTCTTTCACCCCATTGACGATTTTTGGTATTGTCATTCATTGTTGCTGGATTCCCTCCTAAAATCAGAGGAATACTACCAACAGGATCTTGTTCGTGATTTTCAATACGAATTGAACCCTCAGAGCTACTTCTTTCTTTACCTGTTTGTAATTTGCTCAGAACCTTATCGGCATGAGTTACATTGGCAGCAGGGCCCACCATTTTAATTTTTGTGCCAGAAAGTAGTTTCGCATCACGATTTTCTTGTGTATCTAAAGCATTTAATGCGTTTGTAATAGTTAAAGTCCCTCGGCTGTGAGAACCAATAAATAGATTATCTTTACCGTATCTAGTCATTATATCTTTTGCTTGCAGGCTGGAATTATCCATTCCTAAGATATTTCCAAAAGATCCTTCAAACATTTTTTCATAACCCGCCACCAATAATTCTGAAACAAAATTATTCGCTTCAGGATGATGTACAAAATACACATCTTTATAGATACGAGTATCTATTTTGCCTGATTTACCTTGTTGAGCCACATAGTTTTGCCAAGCAAATTTAGCCGCAGCATTTTCATCATTAAAAATACCATTAAAGGCAACAACATATCTGGTTTCTGATTTGCCTGTTAAAGGATCTGTATAAGTAACTTGTTTAAGGTTTTGACGCTCTTGGTCTGAAACTTCTCTTAGCTCATAAATATTACGACCTTTTCCTAATTGATCCTCTTTATAGTTAATAATTGTTTGGTGGTATTCCTCTTTAGTAATTTTTCCTTTTTTCAATTGTGTATCTGCAAACTTACGAGCTTCATCATCAAGTGCATTTTCAAGATCCTTATCCTTTATTGGATTACCCTCCTTATCTACTTTTGCGGTTAACATTCGATGCTCCGCAATAAACATCTTTCGATAAGCCTCATCGGTCAACCCAGCGACATTTGAAAAGAATGCTCGTTTAATTGATAAATCGCCTTCAACTTCTTTTTGTAATCCATGATAATCAGTTTTTTCCAAACTATTATTTTGTTCCTTCGTAGATTTGTTAATTCGATATGTATTCTCCAAACTTTCAGGATCTTTGATCGTAAACTTACCTTCACTAATCAGTGATGATGTAATACTTACATCGTTTTCTGATTTTTTAGTATTGCTTAACAAGTTTGTCACACCAATTTTAGCTAGAGCATAAAAATCCGCACTATGCACATCGTTTGTACCTAAGCCAAACTGGACTGGACTTCGGTTCGCTTGATTAGGATTAGCTTTTTCAAATGTTTCCCCTTGTTTTTCTTTTTTTGAACGATAGATTTCATTATTTTTTCTATCTTCAGCAGAGGTTTGATCTCTATTAATAGAAAATCCCATTCCAAAACCTGATGAACTTGCTTTAGCCATTGAATAATTTTTTATATCAGTAAAGCTAAACTTATTAGCAGATAATAAATTTCGTTCTTGATCTGCAGTAGAAAGGATTGCTCCGCCAATAAGGTTTATTTTATTACCTACCTCAACATCAAAACCTTCATCGCCTGCAAATAACCCCGCTTGTGTTTTTACGCTGGCATAATCTGCATTGACTTGTGATTGGTTGTAGCTGCCGCTAGCGGAGAAACCATAGCCTACCGTTACTTGACCTGAGGCATTCATTTGTTTGCCTTTATAAGTCATTGTATCTTGTAGGCTTTCAATATTGAGATTTTGGGCTGTAAGGTTGATTTTATTGCCTAATACTTGACTGCCTTTGATATTGGTTTCTTGTTGGCTGGATAAAGAGGTTTGACTTTGTAAACTACCGACTTTGCTTGCAAGCCAACTTGTTTCATCGCCATTGCCATAGCCTTTGCCGTAATTTCCCCCTGCGGTAATGCCAAAAGCAAAGCCATTCGAACCATAGCTCACCGCAACACCTGCATTAAATCCGCTAGACTTGTTTTTACTGCGTTCTTGACGATGCTGTTCTTTGGCAAGTAAGTTAATTGCATTTTCCGCTGAAAGTGCGGTGGATTTTTTGCTATATAACTCCTTACAGCCTAACCCTATTCATTACAGATTCCTTTATCCGTTGTAGAGTTTTTTCTGCCACAATCCTCAATAAAAACATACCCTTTTTGTTCCATACAATTCCAAAATATTTTTCCCTGATTTCTTAGAATACCCTCACGATCAGCATGCTCTTCTCTATTTGTCCACCTTAAATAAGGATCTCTTCCTTTCCCTCCACAACTCTCAAAATCATACCAACGTTGTTGCGAATCAGTTTTTCCTAAATAATTCCTTTTTTGCAACCTAGCTATGGTCGTATATTCATCACCAAAACATTGTGTGGACGTTAAGCCATAAATACAGTCATCTTCAGCTGAATAAATAAAACAACCACTAAGTAAAAAACCAAAAAGTAATACTGTTAATTTTTTCATTTTTATCGCACTCCAAATAACAAAAATCTTATTTCAATAGGTAAGGCTAATGGTAGAACAGTTGGAGTTACTCCTAATACGGCTACTTCAGATGCTCTGTCAACCCAAAATTGTTGTTTTTCAGTCAAATTTCGTTTTCCATTTCCATTTTCATCATAAAAAAGCCACTGCCCCCCAACTAAATCATGTTGCCCTGCATAACGTTCAATTCCCCTATCTAAAAGAGAACCTGACTTATAGCTCAAACCAAAGAATGTTCCAGCTTTTGCTTGGAATCCTCCTGTTGCACCAATCAATCCTCCAGATACTTTTTTATCCATCAATAGTTTAGTAATGTTAGGATAACGAGGCTCTTTTCCTGAATCACCTTTATACACCACATGCCCTCTTTCATTTAATTTCAAATGTCCTTGATGATCTGTTTCACAACGCTCATTATTTGTGCCACAAATCACACCATAATTCATTCGCACTCCGCCCAACTTAATGCCATCAAATGCCCCTGAATTATGTCCGACATTACTATATAATCTGCCCTCATCATTAATATCTTCGATTGGTGGGGCTTTTAGAGAGTTATATAAAGTTTCTCTTCTTGCCTCCACATCCCAAACTGAAAGCAATGTACTTGCAGACATCACTTTTGGGGCTCCAGCTAATATGCCTGTTGCTAAATCTAATCCTGTGCGAATATGCTCAAGTGCGTAAATCTCTTTGATTAATTCATCAATCTTTTCTCTATATTGTTCTTTATCCTCTGTTTTCGCATTATGCCAATCTGTTATTGCTTCTCGAAGTTCCTTTCGCTTAGGCTCTTGGTAATAATCAATAATTTTATCTTTCGTTTCTTGAGCATTATCCAGAAAATCTTTAGTTGTGCTTATTTGCACTTGAATTTCTTTCATCACTTTTTCTTTATCAAATGTATTTTCCAATTTCCCCGAACGGCTTTCAGCTGTTTCCGTTGTGGTATCTGTTTTTATTTCGGACAAGGTTTGCTCAACTGTTTTTCCTGTTTTTTCAAACTGAGACTTTTCATCTCGAATATGGATATTTGCCGTCCCAATACCTGATTGGGTTTGGGAATGCTGACTTTCTTTATCTGAACCAAAACCAGCTGAAACACTACCAGTTAAAGAATCCAATCCTGTCTCTAATATAGGTTTATTTGCTTTACCATCTTGCCCTTTGGCTTGAGTGGTTTGCTCACCTTGTGAGTTTGTATAAAGTTTTTCACCTTTATCATTGACTGCTTGCTTATTACTTTGAGCAATACCTTTATCACCTAATGGCGCTTCAAAGTTCATGGCAACGCTCCCGCTAATACCAAAACCACTCGCATTATGACTACTGTGATTTTCAATATCAGAATACGTCAATGTACCTGTGCTAAAACGGTTTTTGTTTTGTTGTTCAGCTTGACTGGTTGAAGTGATAACCGCACCTTTTAAATCCGTATGTAGCTGCCGCTATAGATCAATTTCTATACTTCATGTTTTCTAAGCAAATTTTTGTATTATCTGATTCAGCTAGGCACCATGTTAAAGGTGGATTAAAACGGAACCCCAAATTATAGTAGCATTGACTCAATAATTTAGAAGCTTTGTTTAAATAATTTTCATATTCCTCAGATTCATTTTTATTTTCATAAAACTCAATAAACCCTATTTTTTGCCTTTTTCTATAAAGGTATTCATACCGTTCACCTAAATATGGAAACACTTGCTTATCACAATGAGAAATATCCTCAAAAGACATTTTTTTGCCATTTTTTAGCCAATATTTTGTTTCTGGTGGAGAACCATTTCCCATATAAGGCAAAAAACACCCTGCTACAAATAAAGGTAAGAATAAAATTAGTTTTTTCACTATTCTTTCTCCTTATTATTTATAATTTTTCCATTATTGAATTCTGTAGTTTTAGTTCTTGGTCCTATTTGTCCCCATACTTTTTTATTGTAAATTTTTATATTTTCTGCAGTTTTATTTTCTTTACTTATTTTTAAATTTTTAGGATTTAGAAAATCAATAACCATCTCATCCTTATAATATGCATCAGTATGTGCTTTCAAAGTATCTGAGATAGGTATGCCATTATTATTACTTCCTGTCGTATCTGTATTACCTATCAGCAAACTCCATCTACCCGGTAAAAATGGCAATCCTATCCCTGTCCCAACACTATCCCTCGGTGCAACCGCATAACTCACTTTCCCTTCTTTAAACAGTTCACTTGCTTTCTCTGTATAGCCTTGGTCATATAATCCTCCTGATAATACACCGCCAATAGTACTATTTCTCATTGGATAAGAGGTACCCACCGTATTTGCTTCTAGCCTTGTATTATCAAATTTCATATCTTTATAA
>NZ_MUXZ01000002.1 GCF_002015075.1 Canicola haemoglobinophilus | reverse complement strand
GAATCTACCGTTGATCTATTTGTTTGTGGCTCAAATTCAAACCCCTCTCCATATAGCGCGGCGTTTTCATTATGTCTGCCATAATAGGAAATGAGTTTATGCGTATGCGCTTTAATCTCATCATTTTGCTTTTGCCCCACGGCTAAACTGCCATGCGCACTGCGGATAAATCTATCCTCAGCCAACGGGACATTATTGATTGAGCCGTATTTGTCCACTAAATGCTGATACAACTCAGGATAAGAACGCTGAGTAACAACAGAGCGAATGCTATCAAAGGCAAGCCAACCATCAGGGATATTATCGACTGCAAAATAACTAGTCATACCTACGTCTGAGCGTTGCAAATTAGGGGTTTTATTTTTACCTAAAGTGCGGTATAAATCGGGATAAGTGCTTTCGCTAAATGTTGATCCATTAGCAAGCACGAAACCTTGCGAATAACTAACCTCTTTCGGAAAACCAATAACAGCCCCTACAGGCAACCCTTTTTTACCTGCTTCATCAAGTGCCTCTTGCAGACCTGTAATATCGCTAACAGGGTGATTGTGGGTTTTATCTGCTTTGTCTTCAAGTGACTCAGAAATTGAATTTTTAACAACTTCTTTAATAGCAAGTGTAATTTGATTAAGTTGTGCTTTCTCTGGAGTAATATTTGCCTCAGTTAAAATATTTAACAACTCCGCTTGAACAATATTAAACCAGTCCGCACCAGGATAACTTGGTGCAACACCATTTCCCCCTTCAGTAAACCAGCGTGGCTCGGTATGATTAAATTTTTTTGCCTTTACTTCTGGCATCGTCTGAACGCCAGAGTCATTATCTAATGCGTACATATCATTCCTCTTGGTAGATAAAAATCATTTCTAAATGTGAGTAACAAAAACGCTTTAAAAAGCATTCCACTTTTGAGCGTTCAAACATCACCAATTCTTGTGTCACCTCATCTAAACAACTAGCACGCCGCATAGCTTTAGAAGTAGTATAAATAAACACACGCCACGCATTTTCTTGTGGATAGAGCGGATAAATACAATCTCTTTCACAATGGTGCGGATAATGTGTGACTACGTTAATTTCATAACCTGCTTGTCTTGCAATATCCTCAAGGTAAAATTTATTAAATGAGCCTACCTCGTTATCTTTTGCTTGCAATGCTTGGCGGCGAGCCTCAATAGTGATAATCTCAGAACATTCAGGCAGTCCAAAAAACTGCTCCCAGTCATCTAATAAAATCAATGCATTGCCAGGCATACGTTCATTTATGAGTTGGTGAGCATTGGCATTCACTTGTTCAAGTTGTTCAGCTCGTACATCCAAAAACTGAGCAAGAATACTGTTGTAATCTCTATGCCAAGCTAAACCTACAGGCAACAATTTAAGTGCAGCATCAAGATATTGTGCTTGCTTTATACTTGCCATGTAATTTCACCCAACTTAATAATTTCGTTTTGTGCTAACTGAATATCCCCAGCAGGAACAAGAATACTGTTATCCACCTCGCCAATTACATTAGAAACAATGGCTCGCAAGTGGGAAAGATAAATTTTTTGCTCAGGCTCAACGGTTTTGAAATAAGAAACCAACGCATTTTGCACCGCACTTTTAAGCTGTGTAGATGCTGGAACAAGTCGGATAGTAAAGTCTTGTATTTTCACTTTTGGTGCAAATACAAACAACTCATTACCTGCAGGCATTCCCTCCCACAAGCCAGTTACAACATTACGATGCCCTTCAATGTATTTCTTCACCTTCTGCATATCTTCAGAAGTAGGTAGAATATCAAGACGATCATCACAAACCACCGCAACACCTGTCGTGCCACCACCTTTATAACGTGGATAACACCAAGCACGAGTAATACCAGATACTTCATTAGCCCAACGAATATAATCGTGTGGAGCACCACCAGCAGGAGGGAACTGTACACGCTGAATCAAACGAGAAAGTAAACGAGAAAGACTTTCAATATTCGCACCGCCACTCATTGACTTAACAACCGCATTAGGTTTGACCCCAAGAATAGAAGAAGTTAATGCAACAGGCGTATTTGTAGACAAATTCCCCGCATTGCCTTCTGTGTCACATTGCACTTGAACATCAAACTTCCCAACTGCTGCGATTTGTGTTTGCACAGTTAAAAACTTCAAACCTGTGGGCTGATGCTGAAAGGCTGTGCCCTCTGGAATTTCCGCTTGCACAGCGACATCTAATGTAATCAATCCTTCCGCTTTACTGGCTGGTTTTCGGGCAATGCCTTTATAAAGTGCATATTCAATTAAATAATCTTCATCCGCCGTAGTGGGAATGATTTGTTTGGCAAGATAATCAAGATGAACGTGTTCGCCCGCACTTAACGCCGCACAAACACGATTAATCACCGTAACAACATTATTGCGTTTTAAATTGGGTAAACGATGTTGAAATTGCTGTTCGCCTTGTTGAATAAGTTGTGAAAGGGTAGGGGGTTGATATGGCATTAATGACTCCAGCGTGTTGAAAACGTAAATTGTTCTTGGCTACCATCAAGCAGCACCACAATAATAGTTAGCAACAGCACTGAAGTTTCAGGATTAGAAGCAATCACTTGATAATCGCTTATTTCCTTATCTTCCACTAACCAAGCAAGTGCTTGTGTGGCATAGGCTTGAGCATCATCAAGTACAGATTGAAGTTGTTTTTCACGATTTAAAAGCCAAAGTTTAGAGCCTATCTTATGATTGTCAGTATTAAAATCATCACCCCACCAACCACGCTCATTATCAACTCTTAAATCCGTAAAAAGACTCATAATAATGGACGTTGTCAAACTATCATCAAGCACCAACTCATCATCAATCACGACCAAATCCCCGTGACCATTTACCCAAGTTAATGCTAAATCTGACATAATCCCTCTATACTGGTTTTCCCACGCTATTTTCATGGTCGTGGTCTTTGCCACTAATGCCATTTGAAACGTGATCTTTTGCTGTTGATTGTCCCATAATATCAACATCACCAGTAAATTGAGTTTGTGGAGTTTCAAACCGCACTTGCAGTTCTGCCTGTACAGTAAATTTTTTACAAGAAAGGATTGCCTCTCCATTTTCTGTTAATAATAGTCGATGCCCCTCTTGATGATAAATCACCACATCACCTGCTTTTAAACCCGTAGGACGAACACCCTTATCATCAACCACTAATACCGCAATATGAGAACGTTTACCGCCGACCTCCAAAGCAATCACCTCGCCCGCAGTAGGTACAGAAGAAAAACCGTAGTTTTGAAAACGTTCTGCATCATCAATTACCTCATCAGATTGCAAACGAATTTGTACGTTTTGTCGCTTATGTTCATCAGAAACAAAAGACATCACACCACGATTTACAAGCAGCTTTAAACTGCGTTTAATTGGGGCTAAAACACGATTTAAACCTTGCATATTTATTCCTGAAAATCACTAAATTCTTTTACGTTATCTTTATTCGATTTTTTAGCAGATTTAGCCCCTTTCGCTTGCTCTGCTGGCTCATTGAATGCCTCTCTGTGCATTAAAGTAAGCTGTGTTTTGGTGCCTGAGTCATCAAGGGAATAACGACAATCTACAATCAGCCGTTCCTCTTTATGAATACCAAGTTGAGGGGCATCTAAAACCACTAATTCATTAGGCAACCACAACGTACCATCAGGCTTTTGCCAACCTTGTACAGTCACAGTTGAACGCTTACCTTCCGCATTATTACGTTGCATTTCCCAATTCGCTCTCTGATAACCAGTGGAGCCCGTCATATTGTCATCTGCGATAATCAACATAGGACGATAACGACTAATCTCCGCATCTTTTACTTCAACTTTTAAACCGCTTGCACTCATTTAGTGATCCTTCTGTGGTTGTTCGTTAAAAATATCTGCCTCTTGCACCGCACTTTCATTACCTTTTGCCCCACCTTGCTCAGCATCACCAATAACACGATAAAGACTAAAACGCTGTGTCCAGTCGTCATTAAGTTCAAGTTCAAGAATATTCTCTCCCAGCTTAAACTCACCGACCACAGTGTCGCTTGGATCTGTAAAAACAAGATCGCCATCAACATTTGAGGTAACTAACACTCCTTTGTGTCGTGCGGCTTTGCTTAAGGTATCAAAAGCAGTTTCCCCAGGCTCAACCTGCCATACATTCATTTTTTCATTGGCACCAGGCTCTGTTGCTTGCCAAACCACCTTAATACCAAAAGGCTTGCAAATCACCTCTGCAATCTGCTGTAAAGTCTGATTTTTAAAGTGATAACTTTGATGAATAACAGAACAATCCACTAAATCTGCGGTTTTATCTCGCCCAGATACCGAAATTTCTTTACTTTCTCCTGAAATAGACTGTGAAAGCGAATCTAAATACCCAGTAATCACCGTCTGCCCATTCATTTTTAACTGAATTTTTGAACCAGGTTTAATTTGCGAAACATCATCTTCAGGACGAATAGCAATACCCAGATCAAACTGACCACTCATTGACTCAAGCGAGCGAAATACAGACAACCTCGTCCAACCTGAGAAAATATGCTCATTCAAATAAAGCTCAATTTTAGATTCTGTCATTGCAACACCTCAATTTCATTGCCGCCAATACAAAACAGTGGGTGAACAATGGCATTACGCTGTGCCAGTTGCTGCCATTTTTGGCTTTTGCCACTATGCTGATATTGCACAACAAGTGCAGGGAAAGTATCAGTTAAGTGTACAGATTTCACGTTAGATAGTTGCTCCCCTCGCGTGCGTAAATCACTAATCACAGCAAGTCTAAATTGTTCTAACGCTTGATAACTTTGCCAATTTTCTGCATCAGCATTGTCTAAAATGACTTGCTCAAGTTGTAAATCAATTTCATCAATTAATGTCTTAATATCAGCTTTTGACTCAATTGCTTGTACTTCATGACTCAAAGAGTCAGTTAATGCTTCAGTCACTGCTTTGGCATATTCAACCGCAAGGGTTGAAATCACCAAACGAGCACAACTGAATTGTGCTTTTGTCATTAACGATTGAGCAATTTCTTTTTGATGTAATCCAGTTGCATTACGTTTTAAAATATCTGTCGCATTAATGTTGTTGCGTTTTGCATTGACGATTGCATCAAACATCGCTTTCGGCATTTCTGTTTTTGATTTTGTTGTTTCAATGACTGCATTATGAATGACACTTACTGTAATCGCATGTTCATTTAGGCTTTGTTTTGAACGCATTCCTTTATACTGCTTAAATTGCACAAGCCCCTGTAATTCTTGTGCGAGCAAACGAGGAGAACGAATTAAACTCACCATTCGATTTTTAACATCTTCCGCCTCCATCTTAATACTGCCAATATCAGCAACAACTGAATTAAGCGCCCCAAACGTCCCCTCAATAAAGCTAAGCATAGAGTCCACAAGTTGAGAGAGCGGATTATCAGCTAACAAATCAACAAACTCATTAATATCTGCAACATGTTGGGCAAACTCTTCTGACAAAGCATTAATTGCATTGGCATATTCTGTTAATGCCGAAAATTGAGTATTTTTAGCAAGTTTAGGTGCATTTTCTTGAATATCATCAACAAAATTAATATCAAATCTGGTTACACGTTGATGTGTCGTGGAATAGTTTGCCTTGTAGCTCTCTACTCGCACCTCAATACGCTTAAAATAAGGGTGCTTTAATTCCCCTTTACCTTTCTCCAATGCCTCAATTAATTTTTCTGCTTGTTTAATATGATCATCACCAATCACTAAACAAGCTACGTTATAAGTACGAGCCTTTTTACCTAAATCCTCATTCAAACCATCATCACGCAAAGGATATTCATGTTTGACTAAGCGACGACCACCATCAACAGATTGACTTTCTTCAATTAAAAAAGGTACACCAGCAAAACTGCCCTTACCTGTAATTTTGGCCATTAATCACCTCCATATAAACCACGCCCCATATAACCAGTCGTAGTCTGTAGCTGTAATGAATTATCAGGGCGATTACTTTTCATTGCTGTATTTCCCACTGAGGCAACCAACCCTTCTGTTGCTTTAATTTTTACCTCAACAGAAGCATCGAGCTTTGCTTCTTGCTGTTCAGGTGAGGCAAGCATTTCCCCAACCTCGCTACCAAGCCACCCACCAAGCCAATCTCCCACAAAAGAGCCGACCATCGCCCCAACTACAGGAATAGGAATTAACGCCTGCCCCACAATCGCTCCTGCTGTCGCACCAGCAATAGAACCAATAGACTCACTTTTCTCTTGTGTGCTTGCCGTATCATCCATTAAAACGGATGCTCCTTCAGCAAGTGCAAGCCCAGCTCCCAAGGCTGGCACGCCTTTCATACCTTTGGCAAGCGTACTTGCCATATTCTTAGTTGCTGTGGCTGTAGATTTAATTGCCTTGGTTGCTGTTTGCTTGATACCAGAAGTCGCATTTTTCGTTGACTGAGCAACCGCTTTTGTATTTTGAGTAGCTTGTTTAGTGCTTGTTTTAGACTTTTTATCCACCGCACCACCTACCGTATTGGCAAGCCCACCTACTGCCATATCCGCAAAGTTAGTCACAAAAACAGGCGTTACCCCTGAAACAGAGCCCAATGCACCACCAACCGCTGCAACACCGCCAGCTTTTGCTCCTTTTTTACCAAATACCTTACCCACCCCCCAACGACCAGCACCAAAAGCCCCTTTGCCAACACCCAAAGCTGCCTTGCCTAAGCCCGAGCGAGCAATTTTATTTGCCCCATAAAGTGCGGCAGCAAATTTCGCTAAATTGCCATAGCCTCCAGCCTTTTCAGATAGCCAACTCATCACAGAGCCAATATCCTCTAAAATCGGCTTAACGTCTTTTGAAACATCTTTTAAATCTCGTAAGGCAGTGACTAAAGTGTCGCTCACCTGTTTAGCAAACTCATCGAATTCACCATTATCAATTTTCTGATTTAACCAATCTAAAATGCCTCCGAGTTCGTTTTTCAGCTCATCAAATACGCCTTTTTCCATAAAGCTGGCTTGCATGGAGGTGAACGTATCACCAAGATTAGAAACCAAGCCATCCCAAGTTTTCATTTGTTCTTTTGCAGCACCAGCGGCATCTTTGCCCATTTGTCTGTACAAGGCTTCAATTGCCTTTCCTTGCAACCTCCCTTCTTTTATTAGTTGCAGAATTTGTTTCTCGCTATACTTCCCTCCTGTTGCCTCTGATAACATCTTTAAAACGGGTACATTACGTTGTATAAGAGGCAATACATCTTCCCAGGTCATCTTATTGACTGCTGCCATTTTCTGAAAAGAATTAATAAAATCATTTAACTGATTTGTATCACCGCCAATTTTAGCGTTATAGTCCACCAAGGCTTGCAATGAGCCATTCATTGGATCAATACCTGCGGTTTTTAGCCGCATTGCAGCATTTTGCACATCACCGAATGCCATAGGTGTGTCAGTGGCAAATTGTTTAAGCCAAGCCATCGCCTTATCACCATCTTCCTTAAAGGTCTGTTTCATGCGGATACCCGCCATTTCAAACTCAGCAGCGGTTTTAATTAGTGAGCGAGAGGCAAGGGCACCGCCTGCAGTTAAACCAATAAAAGCACGATTTCCCACAGAATCAATAGAGTTTGAGAGAGACTGAACGGAGCTTTTTAAGCTAGATAATGCACGCTTTGAACGAGAAGTCATGCCCTGTATTGCTTGACCAAATCGCCCCGCTTGGCTAGCGACATTGCCTGCAAGGTTGACATAAAAAGAGGTTGAATTATTTGCCATTCTGACCACCAGAATTTATATAACTAATATAACGAGGGAGATGAAAGAGAGGTTGAGAAAGCAGCCACTGAGGGCTGCATTGATAATGTTTAGCAAGCAACAGGCAAGTTTTCTCAAAGGTTCTCACTTGTTGCTGCCAATCGCCCCCGCTCAAGTACCTTTTCCGCTTTAGCGGTATCAATAGCCGTAAGTGCGGCATTAATTAAGGCTAAATCATCAGGACTAAGCGAGCGTAATTGGGCCAGCGAAATAGGACCATTTAACTTACCGATACTAGCAATTTGACGGCGTAATAGCTCGTAACTAAACAAGGTTTGACTAGTCACCAGCACAGGATTACCTTGCTTATCTAACATCAAACGCTCAGAGGCAAGCTCCGCATCAATTAAATCACCCGTAGTTAAATCACGTAAAACCACATCATATTGTGGCTCATCGCCATACATTAACCCTTGTTTTAATCTAAGTTCCATTTATTCCCCCTATACCTTTTTACATTCAACTGCAGCGATTTTTAAACTAATTTCCCCTTTAGCTGTAAGAGTAACGGCATCAACCGTCCAAGCATTTGCCAATAAGTAGGTTTGACCTACATCAGTCTCAAATTCCACCGTAGCATTGGTCATATTTTTTAAAGTGAAAATGTCAATGTCAGCACAGTTAAACACCTTACACTCAACAGTCGCTTCTGTTGGGGTTTCCTGATAACCATACACCCGAGCCCCTTTAACGGTTTCACGAGTAAAACCACCAGGATCTAAAGTAGAATCATCACCCGTTGGATATTCCGCCCCATTAATACGAATTCGAGCAATACCTTGATATTTCATTATGATTTACTCCTATAAACGATATTGAATAGCATGAGCATAAACACGGAATTGGTTTACCAAGTTTTCACTTGATAACACATTCAAGCGGCATTTATTGTCTTGATCACGCTCAACGATTAGCTCATTGCTAAAGCTATCAAAATCTTCTACCAGCCCTTTAAACTCTAGCTCTGTAAATAAGGCGAGCAATTCATTGCGGATCACTTTTGGTGTCACTATTGCCTGACCTGGACTCACTCGGATGCCATCATCTGCCAATTTGTGACGAGGGTATTTGCTGGTAATACGTTGACGAATGGCGTAACGGATATAACTTAATGTCGCAATGGTCTCAATATACAAATAGCTTTCGTCCATCTCGCCAAAAGCATTTTTGCGATACATCGTAATTGCCGTTTCAAGCTGTGGCTGATTATTCGCATTAACTGTATAAGTACTTAATCCGCTATAAAGTAAAGTGTTACGGGAAGGTAAATCCCAACGCTCACTCATTACAGGTGGCAACAAATCCAACACCAAGGTTTGCACAGGACGAGCAGGATCAATTGAGAGAGAGCCAGCCGCTACCGCACAATAAGCACAAGCCCATTCATAAGCAGGTTGTGGTGTATTATTGGTCGCCAAAACGCTAAATAAATAGTCATTGCGTTGCTCGGCAAAAGTGCTTGCTTGAGCGTGCGTACCGCCTTTTGCCATAAAACAAAGTCCATCAATCTGCTGCATTGGCCCCCAACGCTTAACAAGCTCCGTACGTAAAGCATTTAGACTTTCTGTATCTGTAAATGGATTAACAAGGTAATTCCACCATTCTGCCCCAAAGCCAGTAATCGCTGTTGCCATATCAGGATTTACTGAACCGCCGCTCATTTTGGTAATTTGTGCAGAAATACCAGTAGGAAAGACTTCGCCTGTATAGTAATTGGTGCGAATATCAATATCGTTACCGCATTCACCTTTAAAGCGACAAGTCAAATTAATGGTATCTTGTTGAGAAGGATCAACTTCTGAAGTCACTACAATATCTTGATTAGCGGCAATTAGTTTTTGCAATTTCGTTGCCAATGCCTGTGCTGTATCGCCAATGCTGACTGCTTGCTTAAAGTTCACTCCCGCAATCATCACATTTAGCACACCAGAACCCGTGGCTGTGCCCACTAACTTAATTTTGCCCGTTGCCTTTGCACCTGAACTATTTTCATCTAAAGGCAATACCCAAAGATCTAACATCGTATTGTGCTTTTTAAACACCTCAACCATACGAGCCAATTGCGAGCCTCGCCCAAATAATTGTTTAGCTTGCGATACGTTTAACACACGCACCGCTTGTCCTGCAGTTGCACTACCTGAAGATAATTTAGTCCCCAACATAAGCACCTTATGCAACATTGCAGGTGTGCCTGAGGTTGCTTTGCTGTTATCAAATTCGATATACGCTAACGGCACACGAATTGCATTTGGAATTTCGTTGTAAGAAATAGCCATTATTTCTCTCCTTTACGAGATTTTGGTTCAACGATTTCAACATCGCCATTTTTTAAATGATTAAGCCAATAGCTTGTACGTGGCTTTTCTTCGCCTGTTTCCGCTAAAGGTTCAAAGGTTTCTGGGTCACGGATAATAAGCCCCTTTTTTGGCTTAAGTTTGAACATTTCTATTCTCCTTGCTTGGGTAAAATCACAGTCAATTGGGTTTTATCATCAACTCGTTTTTCATCTTTTGATTGATTAAACTGGTGGTGATACACAATAAAATCATCAAGTGAGGTTTCATCGGTAGGCTCAGGCAAAGGCTGTAAGGCATCAAAATACATACCATACACCGCCACACCCATTCCGCTTTGTGTGTCAGACCAAAGATTTTGCACAGATTGCAGTTCAAACATTCCACTTGGTGCAATTTGTGTTTGATGAATACCAGCGGTCAATGCTTCCACCACTTGATAAATACCAATGCTGTCTTTTCGCTGACCGTTCAGCACATCACACACCACAAACACGCCCCATTTGGCTATCACGCTGTTTGGGCGAGAGCTTGGTGTTTGCCCAAGCCACGCAATGTAAACAGCGGGTGGATTACGCACTAAACGCATAACAGAACTTTCGTCCCATTGCCCTGGGTGTTCAGCGACTTCTTGCAAATAGTCGCCACAGATTGACTGGATTTTTTCAATCAGTTTTTCTGAGGTTTGTGCCACAATACTCATTAAATAAACCCCTTAGATTTATCACGAGCCCACACCGAACCAGCGGATTCAATCATGGCTGTATTGTCACTTTCTACTGTTTCGCCTTGCTCTGATATACCAAGCGAGATAGTGCCAGCCGCCACTTTTTCTAAATAGCGAATGCTATCCTCATAGTCTTGGCGAGACTGATTTGTGGCACGGTTCTTTTCAAGAAAATAGCGTGCGATATAACAACAATGACGTTCAAGTACGGCTGGTACCTGTCTAAGTGGTAATGAGTAACGTCCTGCAAGATAGCTATCAATGGTTTGAGAGGCATCTTCCAATGCCTCTTGCACTTTTGCCTCATCTAATGTTCTTTCTTTTGTCATGGCAACGGACAAAAGCACATCAGCGGTATAGCGCTTAATTAAACTGTCTTGCGTAGCGTACATTACTTATCAGCTCCATTTTGTGTTGCATTCCACAACGCAATAAGCTCGGCTTTTTTAGCGGATTTGCTAAAATGAACCCCCTGTTCAGTAAGTAACGCTTTAATCTGCTCTACGGTTAAATCATCTGGTAATGCTGTATTACTCGCCCCCTGCGGCGACGAATGATCCGAATGGACTTCGGATAACAACCGTTGTTCAGTCTCTTCAGTTGACTCAGTCGGCATCGGATCTTGCGAACCAAACACCAAACGTGGATCGGCTTTGAATTGCTCAATTTGAGCTTGCGTAACATTCTTAAGTAAGTTAGCCCCCTTGAGCAAACTAACACCAGCACGGCGATAGCCTTCTTTACCCGTCTTATTGAACACCACCACTTGATACAAATTTTCATCTTGCTTATCAGACATCGCATTTTTTCTCCCTTTAAACCCAATTTAAACGCTATTTAAAGTGCGGTAGATAACACCGCACTTTTGAGCTTACAGATAGTCTGCAACGATAAGTTCTAAGCGACCTTTAAATTCGTTATCTACTGTAGCACCGCCTTCCACACGGAATTCACGCTCTAATAACTTCACAGCAGCTTCTTCCAATTGAGGAGGAACCACTAAATGCGTTGGACGAATGCCCAAGCGACGACCACCATCACCCTGTACCGCACGCATCGCCTTAATCGCTTTCCAAAGGTTTTCCGCGGTAAGTTTGCCTTTTACCGCATGTGCCATTTGCCAGAAGCCATAACCCACATTTGCACGAGCATCTACACCATAGGTATAAACATCTTTAATAAAGACTTTTTCCGCACTGTCATCAGTAATTGATGCAGGTGTCGCAGGCTTACGCTCTTGGAAAATAATCGGCTTAAGTGAGCGAGAGCAATCTAATAAATACCAAGCATCAGCCTCAGTAGTTGAAGTGCTATCATCGGTAATATTGCTCACAGATTGAGGACTTGTGCCATCAACATTCGCACCTACAGGGTGGTCTGTATCGAAGAAATATTGCCCGTCATAGCAAGCGGTTTTAAAACCAGCCTTTAATGCACCAAACACCAGTTCATCAGGTAATTCACCTGCAGCACGCCCAAGTTCTTCAATTAACGGGCTATAAACACCTACATTGTCATCTTCAATATCAGTACGCTTAATTTCTACCGCACTTGCAAAGCTCTTATTCACAATCGAATAACCGTGAGATTGAATTGCCGTAATCGCACGATCACCCACCCATTCTTTAAGCCCTGGCATTTGACCAAGCCAGGCATAAGTATTGCTTGCTGTGGTTGATTTCACCGCCGTTGCGATTTTGCTGTATTGACTAGGTGCTTTTGCAAGCCCTTCTTTAAAGTTTTTACCAAAGCCAACAAACAGAGCTTTGACCAGTTCTGGGGTTACATTTGCCATTATTTCGCCTCCAATTCTTTTGCGTAATCTTCTTCAGACATACCAAGTAATTTTGCAGCCTCTTTATCGTGAGCAGACAAGACAGCCACACCATTTTCTGTTTTTTCCACTTTTGCGGTTTGCGTTTGTTGAGCTGAGAGCACCGCAATTTGTGGACGTTGTGCCAGCATTGCAGATAACGCAGCCACGCCTTGTTGCTTACCAAAGCCTTTTAAGTAATCTACTTCCGCTTCTAATGCACGGCCTTCATTGCGTGCTTTTTCGATAACCTGATCTACTTCGGTTTCGTTTGTTTTGGCAGACAGCACCGCCAATTGTTGTACAGTGGCATCGTAAGTGGCTTTCGGCACATATTTGCTTAAATCAACATCTGTGCTTTTCGCACTCAAGGTTGCCACCTGTTCATCGGCAGCGGTTTTATCTGCTTGCAAGGTTTCTAGCGTAGATAAAGCGGATTGCAGTTGCTCATCTGAAGCCTCCGCACCCTCAGCAATATCTACCCCAAGTTTTGCCAACAGTTTTCGCAAAATTTCAGGCATTTGATAATCCTCTTCTGAATCAATAGTTGCCGAAAGCACCGCTAAACGCTGCATACCTGTAACACCTGGATCATTGGTTAGTGCTGCCATTCGGATTTCTAAAGGAATACCGTTTTCGTCGTATGGAAAAACGGCACTTAAAAACGCAAATTCACCTTTTTTAATGTGTTCATAGGCTTTATCAGTCCAGCGAGGTTTAATAAATAAACCTTGACGCTCTTCATCATCAAACCATTTGATTTCATCAGCATTAAACCAACCTGCCGCTAAAACAGCCCCAGCATCTACGCCACGTTTCGCTTTAAAAATCGTTTCGTGTTCGTAATCCACAAGAATGTCTTGTTTTAAAGACCGCACTTTATCAATAAGACGCTGTGCAATCTCGCCATTCAAGAACCAATGAGGAACATCGGTTGGACTACCATCACGAGAGCGAAACTCGCCACTCGGTAAAAGCTGTTGCCAACCGTCTGCTGTGGGATTGATTTGAGCGGTAAGTACCGCTAAAGGTGTTTTTGTCGTTTTCATATCGCCATAATGCGATAAGAAAGAGGGAATGTGAGTTTGTGAAGTTTCAGACCATTAAAAGAGAAAGGAAGTCAGAAAGAAAAGGATAAAAAAGAGAGAAAATTTCCCCAAAAACAGCAAAACAAGAAAATCTAAAACTAAAACATCGTTTAAGGTGCGTTTAAATGCGTTTAAGTGCGTTTAAATTTTTGAATTAGTATCATCATTAGGGTTTATTGTTTTAATCGCTTAGCGAGCCACTGAGAGCCTTATTTAAAATATCTTTAATTTCTTCTACACCAGCATCGCCCAACCCTAAAAATGGACGAGCTTTCATCTTGCTTGTACCTTGCTGATGATATTGCCCATAAGACTCTGCTGCACCGATTACTGCAAAACTATCGCCATAATCAATATTTAAACTCGCCACAAGATCGCCTCGCACTTGCAATATATTACCATCATAACCTCTAGCATGACGATTTAATTTATAACTCGGATTTAAAGCCGCCCATTTTTCCCCTTCGGGAGAGCGCTCATTATCAAAGGCTTTTTCTGTTTCTTGCCATAACACATTGGCAATTTTTCGGGTTAAGCCTTCAGATTTGCCTAAGGCTTTTAATTTTTTAAATTTATCCTGAATAGCCTTGGTTTCAAATTTATATTCTAAATGCATTTGACTTTTTTTCCGACTAGGCGTAAATTTCAACTATCTTAAGGTGTCGTGTGGCGAAATGGTAACGCGGTGTAATCATTAATGATTGCATATATTGTGAGGTTCGACCCCTCACCACGACACCTTGGTATCTAAGGTTTTCCTTTAAGTACTACATATTGCCCTCCTTTTATTGCTTCTAACACATCTTGATAATTTAAGACTTTATATGCATTAATTATCCCATCAGCATTTTCTTTTGGTTTTAACCGTTTTGGATTAATTCTTGGTTCAACCACAATTTTTA
The DNA here is from genome assembly GCF_002015075.1 of Canicola haemoglobinophilus. Classification (GTDB taxonomy): domain Bacteria; phylum Pseudomonadota; class Gammaproteobacteria; order Enterobacterales; family Pasteurellaceae; genus Canicola; species Canicola haemoglobinophilus. The sequence continues at coordinate 9,092 of NZ_MUXZ01000002.1, read as the reverse complement.
TCTGTCTATCAGTACTAAAATAAATCAGGTTGTTATGTCCTTCAAACTTATCAAGTAAAACGAGATTTTCTTCTGCAATAATTCGGGATAGTTGAGCATATTGCTCTTTTGTTAAGCCAACTCCACCTTTATGATGCTTTTTACTATTAGCGTGTTCCAAGCTCTTTTCACTCATCACCAACAACATTTCTGCCTGCTTTGTTCCACCTGATAATTCCGCAACCTTTTCTGCAATCTCAGTGGTCATAATACCCGCTGAAATATATCTTGAGCTTGCTCCTCGCTTACCTAAATGAGCCTTGACCCAATTTGCAAAAGCATTGTGACGAGCCTCGCTATTATTAATTGCCTGAATAGTCTGCTGCCGTAATTCTCTATTTTGAACCTGTTGTAATTTTCGTAATACAGCAATATCAGAACCAACAGCAGCTTTACCCACGTTATAATTCCAACCAGCACCCGTCTTAATCGTGCCAGAGCCTGTATTAAACACACTGATTTTAGCGTGGGTTTCTTCCCCTGAAGACTTATCTACCCCCGCTAATGCCCAGTCCGTTTTAATCTTCCCATGGCTATTACTCACTGTTAGCCCTTGGCTTGCTAAATGATATTCACTTAATGCACGCACACGACAACGACAACCCCAATCATTCGGTGGATAAAACCGCTCCCAAATTGGATCATCATAGCGATACACCTTACCATGCAAGGCTAAATGACTTGCTCTCGTACGGCTATCTTTCACTGCTACATATTGCCAATAAGGTTGTTCATCGGCATTTTCCATTTGTGAAGCGTATCTACCTGCGTGATAGGCTGTGATTTTGTTGGTGCGTAAAATCGTGCGTAAACGGCGAGGAGAACCAAGTTGAACTTGCTCCGCATTGCCCTTACTATCAACAACGACTTGTTTACCCCACCAACCTAATTCTTGCAATTTTGGTGTCAGGTTTTTAATAAAATCACGCTCAGAAATCCCTTGCTCAATCGCCTGAACAGTTGCCTGATGCAAGGTTTCTAAAATTTCTGTACGAGTGGCTTTTGCTACCGTAAAAGCCCTTGCATGAGCCTCTTCTAATTGCTCTTGCCAGTTCCATGTAATGTTATAGCCTTTGGCTTTGAGATAATCTACCGCCAATTTTGGCTCAAGACGTAGCACATAGCCCATATCAAGATCATTAACGTCCGCCATTTAAACGCCCCAACAAATCACTGACAAAAATCGCACGAGTAAGTAATTGCTCAAAAGCACTATCATCTAAATCTGCATAAAGTGTCGCAATACGCTCTTGAGCAAATTCATAACCGCACGTTTGCAATGCCTCAACAACAGGCTTTAACATTGGATCAATCACCTCTTGATATTGCTCTGGCGTTGGCTCTAACTCATCAAGCAAGTCATCAGGATCAGGACGTGCAGAAAGCACCGCAAAGCCTTTAGGACTAGCTTTGGCAGATAAAAGTGCAGTAGGGTCTGCTGGCGTTTTACGTTCTAAAATTGGTTCGTTATCAGAGGCAATCGGCACTTGTAATTTATCATGCGCCCATTGTGCAGGGATTTTAAAACCAATATCCACTAGCTTATTTAATCCATCAGCAAAGCTGTTAATATCCTCGCTTTCGGATACATCAAATTCTAAGCGAGGAATGCGGCGTGCATCATTAAAAGACTTACAGTTCAATGCATAGAGTGGATAAATTAAATCTCTGGTTAAAGTCGCTTGTAGGCGTTTTAAATCAGCATCACGCAATTCTGACCGCACTTCATTATGTACATTACCTAAAGCGTTAGTTGAGGTTGCACCATCTGCTTGTGAGGTTAATGTCCCCCCTAAAATCGCCTTAGACATGGATTTTTCAGCCCATTCAATCATTGCCATAAATGATGAACTGTCACCATCAGCTGCATTCTGAAATTCAATCTCCATACCACGAGGAATAATTCCCCCTGCGTTATGTCCAATACTCATTACTGCACGCAAAAGCGTATTCTTCTCTGTTGGCGTTGCTCCTTCAGGATATTTACCCAATCGCATAGGTAAGCCATAAATCTCCAAAAATTCGGCAAAATCTCGTGCTGAATAGTTTTTATAAAGAAACGGCCACACTAATGTTCTTACCAAACCAATGCGAGAAAGATAGCCTGTTTTTGCTTTCGCAATATGCGTAATCCAACCAAATTTTTGTAACTCAATACCTGTAACTGAACCATCACGCAAACGTAAGCTGTTGCGTTGTTCAGTCGGTGTCATAAACCAAGCTGGATCACGCCATTGCACATTACGAATAAGTTTTAGCCCACCAATTAAATTAGGCTCCCATTGAATTTCCTGACAACTAAAACCCTTTAAAATGGCATCTGTGGCATCAAAAATACAATCATCAAACCAAGTGGCATCACGTAAGATTTCATCTAACATTTCCGCATCACGAATTTCTGCTGCACTAGCACTGGTTGGCGGTTGAATTTGCCAATCTACCGTAAGCAAAGCTGAGCGTCTTTTACCTAGCTCTGATTGCAAATGGGCATCTTTTTCTTCCATATCTTCTGCAAGTTCGGCTTGAGCTACTAAATCTCCTAACTCTGCCGCTCTTAAAATATGTGCAGCACGCATAGGCGAAAGTCCAGAAACAGGATGCTCTGAATAATGTTTTTGTAACATTGCCAAACGGCTATCATTTTCCGTTTGCACTTCGTCGTTAAACTTAAATGGATTACCATGAATATCTACGATTCTACTCATCTCTAAACTCCGTCCCAATCTGAATGAAATTGACTAGGTAAATCTTCGTACTCTGTATTGGATTTAAAAAAATTACTGCCAGAGGTTGATTGATGTCGACTAGGTAGGGGAGTAAACTCAATCTCGCCTCCTGTCATATAACTGGCACGCACGGCCATACAATACGCCACCGCACTGTCGCCGTGGCGTTTGCCTGATTTCCCTTGTGAGCGGTTTTTATCAATTTTTGGCACACCGTTAATCACCACAATATGCCCCTGGTCTAAAATAATCTCTTCATCTTGTGGGATACGAATTAAGTCTGCCTCATACAGAGCTTTATATTTTGGCATCCACTCTCGATACCATTTATCATTAAGCTGTACGGTTTCAACCATTGATACCCCATAGCGAATAAGTGCTGCTTCCGCTAAATAGCCACCGTTACCTGTGGCATCAAATGCCGCCCCAATAAAACGAGGGAGATGTTTCAACACAAACAACATAATTTGCCGTTGCTGGTTATAAGGACAATTACGAATTTCAAGGGTGATTTCAATGTGTCGTGCCGTATTTGGCAAACAAGCACACACCGAAAACACACTCAAATCGCCCGTGCGAGCAAAGTCCACACCGAAACTATGACGATAGTCTTTATTGAGGTTTTCTAGGTGGGGCAATACCTCTTTGAGTAACCACTCAAGTGTTGTTACCTCTCGTTCTTCTTCTGTCCAACGCATAAATGCGGTATCACATTCAAAGGCAAGTTTAACCTTTGAATTATCTGCCGCACGATCTACCAATGGACGAGGGATATAACCGCCAGAGCTTTGTTTTGGCACACAAAAATACTCTTCTAGTGCGTCTTCTTCTGTGGCTGTTTCTCGCAACAAGCCTTTTTTCCAAGCATCTTCTAAAGCGGGCGACCATTCTTTTTTACTTACCTGACAAATACGCTGATAAAGCCCCTCATGGCACGCATCATCAAGCGTAATAGTGTGAATAGAATAACTTTTACGCCCCGCTCGGCTATCTTGAATAAGCTGATTAAAGAGGTTGTTCACGCCGTTGTGAGTAGAAATCAACCGCACTTTTGCACCCCACATCGTAAGAGCAAGAGCAGCTTTCAGCACTTCGGCGAGTTTCTCGTGGAAAGCCGCTTCATCAATACAAACCACCCCTTGCATACCACGCAAGTTTTTCGGGTTGCTAGATAACGCTTTAATTTTAAAGCCCGAAGCAAAATAGATAACGTAGGTCAGAATGTCTTTATCTTCATCATTGAAAATTTCCTCTTGAATTTGACCACTTGCACGATTGAACTTGCTCGCCCACATTGCACAAGCATCAATAAATTCACGAGCCATTTCTTTGTTTGAGCCGATATAAAACACATCCGAGCCACCTTCAGATTTGGCTCGGCTAGCAATCAGCACATCATCTGCCGCTTCCGCCCAAGTTAAACCTGTTCGACGAGATTTTTCCGCAATTTTGAGTTGGCTATCATCGGCAATCCAGCGTTTTTGATAGCCAAGTAATAACTCATTCGGATCAAAGGGGATAAAATCAGGTAATTTTGCGTTCATTAGGCAATTCCTAAAATTTGTGCCTTAATACTATCTACGGTTTCTTTTGATAGCCCCGCTTGCACCACTGCTTTTTCTGCGGTTTCTGCGGCAAGCTGTGCCACTTCTTTGCGAATGGCTTGCTCACGCTTATAGCTTAGGCTTTCTGCTTGTTCTAGGCGTTGGATAGCTGATGAGAGTAATGCAAGTTGCTTTGGTTCAATTCCACCCTCTTGTTCACCTAGTTTAAGAGATGTTTCAAAAGCAATTTGTTTAACCATTTCCATTAAGGTTTTGCCTATATCGGTTTGTGGCATTTCCCCAAACTGTTTTGTCCAAACTTCAGCTACTTCCCGAGCTTGTCGAATTTTTGCCCCCATTTTTTCCATTCGGCTTGCATAGCGGTTTAGCCCTGTTTTGCTTAATAATGCCGTTTCAGGCAGTCCACAATCTCGGATTAAATCGTTAATTTCTTCTAAAATTTCAGCTTGCGAAAATTGCTTATCACGCAACATCACCGCAAGCTGTGTTTTGATGTTCGGTGGCAGTAAATCAACTTTACTGGCACGCCCTCGGGTTGTTTTTTCTGTCATTTAAACGCTCCTTAAATTTCGTTTAAAAATCGTTTAAATCTTTGGTCTTGGGCGTTTAACGCCATCTACAACCGCTTCGCCATTCGCTACATCAAGTCCACGCTGGGTAATGGTTGCCACCATAAAACCACCACTTAACCGCTCAATACGCACCAAGCCTTGCTCTTCAAGCCAGTTTAAATGATTACGCACTAAATCTCGGCTGATTTTATGCCCATATAACGCTAAACATTCATCTAAAATACTTTCGTTGGCATCATAGCCAGCATCCGCAAGGGAACGTAAAATCACAAGTCGTTGGTCTTGGGTAAAAATATCTTTCATCATTTTTTACTTACTTCCTTTTCAATCAATAACTGTACTTGGTGTGCTAAGCCTTTTACTTCAGTTCGTAAAGCTTGGGTTTCGCCTTTCATCTCGACTACCGCAATGCGCAAATCGGTCACATCTTTCGCGCTTGGCAAATGCAATAACTCATTATCAATCTCATCGACCCGATGATTAGTTTTATTGACCTCTTCACGCAATGCCGAAAAATCACTTTTTTTCACATAGCGACTATCCATCTTGAGCCAAAAGACAGAGGCCAATAAGCCTGCAAGGGTTAAAATAATGCCCCAGTGGGCTTTTAAAATCGTTAAAATATCCATCATTTTTCTGCTATTTCCTGACAATGTACGCAACGAGTGCAATAGGGCACAGCCTTAATACGAGCAAGTGGGATTTCAATACCGCAATCAATACAATCTCTGCCGATGATTGCAGCTGAAGTTTGAGGTCTAAATTTTGATAAAAAATCCGTCATCATGCGCTCTTCACGCTCTTGTGTAATATCTGCAATATCGCTCATTTTTCCTTCTTATCCCTGTCACTACAGACTTTCTCATAAATTACATTATGATTTAGCACTTGCCGTTTCGTTTCTTCCGTGTCCTTACGGCTTGGATAAATCAAACCAAAGGCTGAACACTCACTCGTTGCGGAAATAATTGGCTGACTGCAAGCGCTCATCAACATCACTAGCAGACAAAGTGCGGTGATTTTCTTCCACTTTTTGTTTGGTTTTTGCATTTTTTAACTCCATCGATAAACGTGCTTTATCTGCTTTCTCTTGTTCAATTTGCTGTTCTTGTTGTTGGATTTTGCGTTGCTGAAAACGCACAACTACTAACAAAACTGCAATAATCAGCATAATAGCAACGCCTGCTTGTAAACTATTGATCATCGTTTAACTCCCTCTTGGTATGGTATTCATAGCGATTGCCTCGCATGGCATTAGCAAAGCCTTTAGTCGCCACACCACCACCACAAAAAATAGCAAAGGTCATAAATAATTCTGGGGTGTAAGAGCGGTCTAAATAAACGCAATAACCTAAAATAAACGCCATTAACAACGCTCCGAAAAACTGGATAAAAGCGGTGGTTGATAAGCGACCGTTGTCGTTGGTTATTAATTCTGAAATTCTCATTAGTTCTCCTACGGACACCAGCGTGGTGTCCCTACATATCATTTATTGAAATAAATGGTTGTGGTTGATGATTTCTTCACTATCCAACCATTCCCACACATCAAAACAAGGGCAGGCTTTAAGCCACTCATTAGGGGTGATTGAGCCGTCGCCATTGAGATCAGGTGATAAATCTCTGTGTCCATAAATTTTGGCTTTGGGGTGTTGGCTCTCTAATTGACGGAGTAAATTGTGCAAGGCGTGCCACTGTGCTTCGGTGTATTCGCCATGGTTTTTACCCTTTTCAGTAATGCCGCCCACCAAGCAAATTCCCACTGAGTTACGGTTATGCCCTTTGACGTGTGCCCCAATCTCACCTACTTTGCGACCCGTTTCAACAGTGCCGTCGGTATCAATCACAAAGTGATAACCAATACGGCTGTAGCCACGATCTTTATGCCAACCATCAATCACTTGAGCTGCACTTTGATTATTTGTTTTAAGGGATTTCCCATTGCGAGTTGCGGAGCAGTGGATTACGATTTTTAGGATAGGTAAAGACATAAAAAAACTCCCTGATATTTATCTCTATCAGGGAGTTTAATTAATACTGGATATTATTGAGTTTGTGATGGTTCAGACCTATTTCTCTGCAAAATCTGTGAATTCGTCTTTGGGTTCTGCTGGTTTAAATGGTTTACCGCCATTCAATGCAGGATCATCAAAGCGAACATAGTAAGAATTGTAAACGCCATTATAATTCTTCGGCGTGTCTAATAATCTGTCTAAGCAACGCCAAGAAGTTTTCTTGGTTGAGTCGATAGTAAAAGCATCACATTTTTTACCATCAACTTGCTTATTTTTTTGAATTGCTGCAATTTTTCCATATAAGAAAGGCTCATTCCAAGCTTTTAAACGATTATTCCAGCCAGCAATAAATAACGTTACGCCAACTTTAACTTTTTCAGGGTGTTCATAAGTTTTTTCAAGGAAAATTGCAGCTCTTTCAGGTGTTTCATTTGCTGGTGGCCATTGTTCTGCATTCGCAAAATGACTAACAAATAATGTGATTGCACATAGGGAAATAAATCGTTTAATATTCATTTAGCACCTCTTTTAATCAAATTTAAACTCAGGCTGATGCCGTTTGCGTTGCAACGCCATCTGTTCACGGATAATAGCATAAATATGCGACTCTGACAGATTATACTTGCGAATTAATTCGGGTACATTATTTCCTTTAAAATCTTTGAAGATCATCACATTTCGCAATGCATCTTTGAGGATATTACCTGTGGGTAAATAAAATGACTGACCACCAAAATAATGTGCCATTACCCCCACCAACTTACAAGAGGTTTGTTTTGCATCAGTTTCTGCAAAGCCTTGTCGCTCTAACTCTGCTTGCATTACCGCAATAATCTCTGTCAATGTACGGGGCCATTTATGCAAAATTTCATCATCTGGAATTTTATCTAGATTATCGAATAGCTGACCAATAATAGAGTGATCATCTGCAAATAAATCGTTTTGTTGATACATATAACCCCCTTATTCAGGACATAAAATAAGAGGATTATAGAGAGTAGAGTTTAAGAAAGGTAAAAAATTTTTGCGATAGATTTATAGCTATAAATTTAACATATTGATTTAACTATGAAAAATGAACAATTTAGGCAATTAAAAAAGTTTGTTAGAACAATTCTTGATAGCACTCAATTACATTATCATAGCCTATTTTTCGTGGCATTTTTTCCCCTGTTTTACTTTCAATGCGTTCAATTAATACTCGTTTGTGCCAGTTTTTCAAGATTTCAAGCAAACGCCCTGCCTCATATTGCTCAAGACTTTGTACATTTAGCATCAATATATTACGGTTTTTATTGATGATTTTATGCATATAGGCATTTAATGCTCTCTCACTACTATCCTCAATCACATTATCTTGCCCCATAGCAATCCAAACCGCACGGATCTTATTAGTAATATTACTTTTAACCACCGCACTTTCTGTTTTCGGACTATATCCCCTTCTTGACCGCACTTTAAACCCTTTTTGTTCAAGCTCATGTAATACTTTCAACAACTCCACAACAGTCATTTTTGCCGTACTGTTTTTGGCGGTTAGGCGTTCTAGCATACTTCTGTAGCTGTATTCATCCATGTTGAGTTGTTGTTTGGCGATATGAATGAGCTGTATGTATTTTTGCTTGTTGTTCATTGTTGTTGCTCCTCTTTCCATTTTAACCAAACTTGATATTCAGGCGTGTCCTGCACTATATCTGTCCGTCCCATGCGCACAAAGCGATCCACATACTGAATATCATCAATACGCTTATCTTCTTGCGCTTTGGCTTGCTGGGCTTGGCTTTGTATTTCTTCTTCGTTTTGCTCATTTCGCACTACGGTAAACAGTGGTTTAGCACTTTCATACACTTGTTTTAAGTAATTATGATTGCTCAAAGGGGCGGTATTTTGCTTGTCTCTGCGTTTTTTCATCACGCTGTTTGCCGTTTCGCTTAGTGCGTGGGCAAGTAGTGGACTTGGTTTGTAAAGCGCTAACACCTCTTGCATTAATTTTAATGCTCGGCTGTTAGAGAGGGCGGATTTTTCAGGGCGAAAAAGGGCAATATAACTCACAATAGCTCGTGCGTTATTACCTTTTAACTGGGTTAAAATGGTTAAAATTTCACGCCCTGCATCACCCTCTAACAGTTGGTCTAAATGTATGTCGCTATGACATACAGGACAACGACATAGCTT
>NZ_MUXZ01000001.1 GCF_002015075.1 Canicola haemoglobinophilus | reverse complement strand
CTTTTTGGGGTCAGATCAGAATAGCTAAGGCTTTTTTAAATTTTTTATTTCTCTTTGGCTTTTTCCTTCTCTTTTTCTTTCTCTAAGCCTAATAAAATCGCTAAGGTTTGCACCAATGTCATGGTGGCACATTGTGAACGGAAACCACTTACTTGCGCTTCTTTTACGACAAAAGCAACATCACTTGAAGCAATTAATGGACTAATCTGGCTATCAGTAATAGCTATATGTTTTACACCTTTTGGTGAGGTCGCATTCACAATCTCTAAAGTTTCTTTAGCATAAGGCGAAAAACTCACTGCTACGATAACATCGCCACTTTTCACTTGACCTAATTGCTCATCAAACATTCCGCCTAATCCATTAATTAAGAAAGAACGGCAATCTAAATGGTGTAAGGCATAATCCAAGTAGCAAGCAATACTAAAGGAACGTTTTAACCCGATGATAAAAATATTTTGTGCATTATTTAAAATTTCCACCGCACTTTTTAGCTGTTTCGCTGAAGTTTGGCTACTCAGCTGTTGCAAGGATTGAGTATTAGCTTGAGCAAAAATATTTAAAATATCTTGAGGATTATTTTGTCTGCTTTTTTCTGGTTCTAATTGACGGAAAACTTGTAAACGCTCGGTGTAATTGGCGGTTTCCTCAATCAAATTTTCACGAAAAATTTGTTTCATTTCATTAAAACCACTAAAACCAAAGGCATTAGCAAAACGAATTAATGTTGAAGGCGGAACACCTGTGCGTTCAGAAATTGTCGCAACTGTGTCAAAAACCACACTGTTATGATTATCGAGAACATATTGGGCAACTTGTTTTAGACGTTTGCTCAAGGTTGAATAGCGTGCTCGGACTTCATTTTGTAATGTCACAAGCTGAGAATGTTCTTGCATAATATTTCCTATATCTTGTTATATTTTCTCTCTACAATGAATTCAAATTTATACCATTTTGAAAGAAAAATTTCATTTTTATTTTACCTAAAAATGCCTTATTTGCTAGAACACTCGCTAATCTTTGTGATCAATATCTCAAATATTAATTTTATTTCTAGACATTTTTGAAATATATGTTTCAATTTAACCATGATTTATTCCATATCCAGTTTTTGTGATCACTTCATCACTAAGGAAAAGCACAATGAAAAAAGAAAAAACATTAGATCTTATTTGTCTTGGACGAGTTGCTGTAGATTTATACGCACAACAAATTGGTTCACGCTTAGAAGATGTGAGCTCTTTTGCTAAATATCTCGGTGGCTCATCTGGTAATGTGGCTTATGGTACGGCGGTGCAAGGTGTTAAATCCTCAATGTTAGCCCGTGTTGGTGATGAGCACATGGGGCGTTTCCTACGTGAGGAATTACAGCGTATAGGTGTGGACACAAGTCATTTGATTACGGACAAAGAGCGTTTGACCGCCTTAGTTATTCTAGGTATTAAAGATCAAGATACTTTCCCATTAATTTTCTATCGTGATAATTGTGCTGATATGGCGATTACGTCAGATGACTTTGACGAAGAGTATATTGCATCCGCTAAGGCTCTTGCTATCACAGGAACTCATCTCTCTCATCCTAAAACTCGTCACGCAGTTTTGACCGCACTTGAATATGCTGGTCGCAATGGAACAAAACGTTTACTTGATCTTGATTATCGTCCAGTACTTTGGGGATTAACTTCATTAGGTGATGGTGAGACTCGTTTTATTGACTCTGAAGAGGTCACCAAATCGCTACAAGAAGTATTACATCATTTTGACGTATTAGTGGGCACAGAAGAAGAATTCCATATTGCTGGTGGTTCAACCGATACATTGACCGCACTTAAAAATGTACGCAAAGTCAGTAATGCCACTTTAGTTTGTAAACGTGGAGCATTAGGTTGTTCAGTCTTTGAGGGTGATATTCCAGATCATATTGATGGTGGAATTAATGTGTACGGTGTGCGTGTTGAAGTATTAAATGTGCTAGGAGCAGGTGATGCCTTTATGTCAGGTTTATTACGTGGCTATATTAATGGCGAAAGCTGGGAACAATGTTGCCGTTATGCAAATGCTTGTGGTGCGTTAGTCGTTTCTCGTCATGGCTGTGCACCAGCAATGCCAACTAAAGAAGAATTGGATGATTATCTTGCTCGTGCAGAATCTGTACCTCGTCCAGATTTAGATGAAAAATTAAACCATTTACATCGTGTGACTACACGCAAACAAGAATGGCATGATTTATGTATTTTTGCCTTTGACCATCGCAAACAATTGGTGGATATGGCTGAGAAGTGCGGTGCAGATCCGAAACGAATTCCACAACTTAAAACCTTGTTACTCAAAGCAGCAGAACAAACTGCACAAGAGGAAGGTATTTACAATGGCAATGCGGGAATTTTAGCAGACACCACTTTTGGTCAAGCTGCGCTCAATGAAATTACCGGTAAAAAATGGTGGATTGGTCGCCCAATTGAAATGCCATCTTCTCGCCCATTACGTTTAGAGCATGGCGATTTAGGCAGTCAGCTCATTAATTGGCCAGCAGAGCATGTAGTTAAATGTTTAGCCTTCTATCATCCAACAGATAAAGCCGAGTTAAAAGCAGATCAAGATGCAACTCTAAAAGAAGTCTATCGTGCTTGCTGCCGTACAGGTCATGAATTGTTGTTAGAAATCATCTTACCTGCGGATATGGAACAAAAAGAAAGCTACTACACTGATATGATTGCGCACTTCTATTCTCTTGGTATCAAACCAGACTGGTGGAAATTACCGGGTGTTTCCGCAGAAACTTGGGCAAAAATAAGCAAAGTGATTGAGGCAAATGACAAACATTGCCGTGGTATCTTAATCCTTGGTTTAGACGCACCAGAAGCTGTCTTTGAAAATGTCTTCAAAGCATCAGCTAATGCACCTTTAGTAAAAGGTTTTGCAGTAGGAAGAACGATCTTTGGACAACCTTCAGCGGATTGGTTAGCAGGTAAAATTGATGATGAACAACTCATCAAAGAAACCTCTGAGCGTTACAGAAGATTAATCAAATTATGGAAAAATCGTAAAAACTAATTATCTTCTTTAAAAAAATACTAAACTTCATTAACCCGATACATTTGTGTCGGGTTAATTTCTGTTATAGTTATACATCATTTATCACATCTCAAAGGCATCATTATGGATAGTTCTCTTATTCCTAATATCGAACTTTTTATTGCACAAGTTCCTCCTTTTACTCATCTACCGCAAGATCTCATTCGCATTGCTGCGCAAAATATTGAAATTCGCTATATTCCCAAAGGGGAACTAATTACTAACGATCAAACAGATAGTCTCAATAACAATGAAAATTTGTATATTGTGCGCATGGGAGCAGTGGAACAAGTCAATAAATCAGGGCAACTCAGAGCAAGATTGGAAAGTGGCGATTGTTTTGGTTTTAGTATTTTTAACCACCAAGAACAAGATAAATATCAAGCCTACGCCTTAGAAAATACGCTGATTTATCAAATTCCTTTTCAGCGCTTGAATGAACTATTAAAACAATTTCCTGAATATGCATCCTATTTTTCTACTGATGCAGGAAAAAGACTAAACAGTTTGGCAAAAAATAACTTTTTGAAAAATCAAAATGATATTTTTATGAAAAAAGTGATAGATATTGCCAATCCTAAAATTGCCCTTGTTGATGCTAATACCACATTACAACAAGCTGCAATAAGAATGTGTGAGCAACGCCGTTCTTCTGCTTTAGTGATGCAAGAAAACAAGCTGATTGGAATTATCCATGATCGAGATATGACTAAAAAAGTGGTGGCACAAGGTTTAGACGTAAATACTCTGGTAACAGAAATTATGAGCCTTAATCCGCCCGTAATTAGTGGCAATGAATTGGTCCTCAATGCCGTATCTATGATGATGCAACATAATATTCGTAGTTTGCCAGTTATGCTTGATGACAAGGTGCAAGGTATTTTGACCGCTACAGATTTAGTTAAACAAAACAGTATTCAATCTGTATTTATTATCAACCGAATTTTCCAAGCTAATACCTTACCTTTACTCGTAGAAATTGCAAAACAACAACAGGATTTATTCCAAGCCTTACTAGAAAGTGGCGTTGCTTATAGCAATATCATGCACGTAATGACGCTTATTGCTGATGCCTTTGCACGTAAGCTATTAATGATGGCAGAGCATAAACTCGGTAAACCACCTTGCCGCTATGCTTGGTTTGTGGCTGGCTCACAAGCGCGCTATGAAATGCACCCTTTATCTGATCAAGATAATGGGATTATTTTAGAGAAAAAACTGACCGCACTTGAACGAAAATATTTTGCGCAACTTACCGACTTTGTCAATGAAGGTTTACGCCAATGCGGCTACCCTTATTGTACAGGTCATTACATGGCATCTAATCCTCGTTGGAGAGTATCTCTAACGGAATGGAGAGCAAACTTCCGTAGCTGGATTGTTTCCCCTGAGCTAGAAGGTTTGTTGAATGCTAGCGTATTTATGGATATGCGTGGCATTTATGGTGATCTTGAGCTAGTTGATGGACTACAACAATATTTTGTTGATTTAGTGGCAAACAATAAACGTTTCTTGGCTTTCCTTGTGGCGAACAGTATTCGAGTAAAACCACCATTAAGTATTTTCCGCAATTTCGTTCTGGTAAAAGAAGGCGAACATAAAAATAAACTTAACTTGAAAAAACGTGCTATTAGTTTATTAGTAGATCTTGCCCGCATTTATGCACTTGCCGCAGGCTTACCACAAACAATGTCAACGGAACAACGATTTGAGCATTGTTATAAGCAAGGTATTCTGAATAAAGAAACTCTTGATAATGCCTTAGAGGTATATCAATTTGTTTGTGATATGCGTTTTAAATATCAAGCTGAAGCATGGCAACAACAGCAAGAATTGACTAATCATATTGACCCAAGTGAATTGAGTGCGCTTGAGCGTAATCATCTGAAAGATGCTTTCCGTTTAATTGCGAAATTCCAAGAGGCTGCAGAGCTACGCTTTTCACAACGAGGAATAATGCGATGATCAAAAGTTTCTTCAACCAATTTCATCCATTGAATAAATTAGAAAAGCAACGGCAAGCCTTTCTTTGCCAAGATAATTTACCTGAACAATGGAGATCCTTATTTGCAACGCCTTATCCTAAAACTTCTGCAGATTTGACCGCACTTTCTTATCTGGTCATTGATTTTGAAACTACAGGTCTTAATTCAATGATGGATAATATTTTGAGTGTTGCCGCCGTGCCCATTGATAATTTAACCTTAGATATTTCAAAAGCATGGCATCAATTTGTGGCAGAACAGCAGGAAATTAAAGAAGATACGGTAGTAATTAACCATATTTTGCCACAAATGTTGAACGGGGCAGAAACCCTAGATGATACGATGAATAAACTCTTTGAGTTAATGCAAGGACGAATTCTTATTGCCCATGGTTCCAGTATCGAAAAGCGTTTTATCTTACATTATCTGAATGTGCGTTATAACTTGTCGCAATTCCCATTGCTGTGGTTAGATACATTAAAAATTGAACGCTCATTATTGCAAGATAGCGAACATAACTATCAGCTTACTCATGTGCGCAATAAATATAATTTGCCTGAATATGTGGGGCATAATGCGTTGATTGATGCAATCTCTGCTGGCGAACTTTTTCTTGCTCAATTGGCAAAGGTTTTTGGTAAAACACCAAAAGAAATCGGCGAAATTTATCGCCGATCTGTGAGTTAAAACAAGCAAGAAAATTCTTGCGATGAGAACGAATTTTACAAAATCATCTTCACTAATTTGTCCGCTTTAATGCGAGCAAATTTTTTCAAGAGTTTTTGCACTGGCTCAGGGTACTGAGCCAATTCTTCTAATTCAGTATAATGTTTTAATATCGTTGTGTTCTGACGAATACAGTTTAACTCTTGTTGAATTTGAGCTTGTAATTGCTGCTTAGGATCATGGATAAATAAGCCATTTTCCGCATCTAAACGCCAAGCACGCGGGTTTAAATTATTACCAGTTAACAACATATAGCGGTTATCTACCCAAATACCTTTCAAATGGTAGCTATTGTCGCCGTCTTTCCAAGTGCGAACCACTAACTGACCTTGTTCAATTTGCTTAGTAAATTTTTTACTAAAATGGCGCAAATTTTTCTCATATAAATAAGGTAATGCTCCCGCCATTTTAAAAGGCTCAGAAGGCGGAATATAAAAATCATTGGCAGTTTTATCGCCTACAATAATTTCTATCTGTTTTCCTTTAGCTAATAAACGGCGTATTTTTTGTTGTAAGGGACGTGGAAAATTAAAATAAGGCGTACAAATCGTTAATTTATCTTCCACAAGTTGAAATAGATCTTCAATGGTTTGATTTAGTAAATTTTGATGAGCGCCCAAGCCAAATAATGGACAAACCGTCAAACTATCATTTAAGGTAATGGACGATTCCACATGATATTGCGCTTCAGTCGCAAGATGCTTGCGGAATGTACGAATTTGTTGGCGAATTTCTTTCGTTTTTGGACGATGAATTGAATCAAGTGGATAAACTACGCTTGGTTCAAGTAGATAAGTTTTAGTGAAATTGACTAGCGTATCTGCCAGCATTTTGTTTTCGATTTTATGATAGCGATCGTAGCGGTATTTGGTTTGTTGGTGTAAATACACATTATTGATGCTTGCTCCGCTATATAAAACGGTATCATCAAACACAAAACCTTTAATATGCAAGACACCAAATACTTCTCTGGTATTAATTGAAACACCAAAAAACATATTAGGATCATCAGCTAGCTGATATTTACTGCGTTCATCACAATACCAATCTGCATTAGTAGCACTTTTCTCCGCACCCAGTAAATTACGTTGTGCTCGATGCCAATCAACCAGAATTTTTACATCCAATTCAGGATTTTCCTGTTTAGCACGATAAATTTCATCTAGGATTTGCTGGCCTGCTTCATCGTTTTGCCAGTAAAGTGCGGTGAAATAAATTCGTGATTTTGCTTGGCGAATGAGTTGAATAATCTGTTGTTTAAAATCTGAAGAATGATAAATAAACTCAACTTGTTCTGCTTGTAAAGGAATACAAGGTAAACGCTCCAAATTTTGTTGCGCTCGTTTTGTTTTATTGATCAACATAATTCACTTCTCTACGAGTTTGTGTTTAGTTGGCTAGTTTACAATATTTAACAAGTGACTTGGTAGAAAAAAGGTATTTTTTCGTTATAATGGTCACAAATTTCTATAAAGTGCGGTGTTTTTTTGCTCACTTTATCCCTCTTTAACCCTAAATTAATAGCTAAAATGAAGACAAAAAAACCAACTTTCCAACAAGCAAATAATGAAAAACGTTTTACTGAGCGCGCTGTAGGCGAAAAAAAATATGAAAAATCTGCGCCAAAACGACCGCACTTTGACAATAACTCAAATAAGCGCTCTACATCTAAACCGCCTTTCTCTAAACATACCCAAAACCTAGCACCTCAAACCAGCCTGATTAATACCACAATGGAAAAACCAAGTGGCACGGGGCAAGTTCAAGTTGTGGTAAAACGCTCAACTTTAGCAGCTAAGACAGAGAAGAAAACAGGACCTTTATCGCCACGAGCGCCAGAGAAGATTAAGAAAAATCGTGCCGAGGAAATGAAAGTTTATGGAGAAAATGCTTGTTTAGCCCTATTTGCTCAACGCCCAGAAAGCATTGTTC
The DNA here is from genome assembly GCF_002015075.1 of Canicola haemoglobinophilus. Classification (GTDB taxonomy): domain Bacteria; phylum Pseudomonadota; class Gammaproteobacteria; order Enterobacterales; family Pasteurellaceae; genus Canicola; species Canicola haemoglobinophilus. Next base: position 64,602 of record NZ_MUXZ01000001.1, on the reverse strand, counting down.
GAGTTTGGACAACGGTAGAAATGGCGCATAAAGTGGGCGATTTGTTTAGCTATTTAGCTAGTAATAAAAAAGTTTACCATGTAGTTGATCATAATGAATTGGCATTAGTCAGTGGCACCGAACATCATGGTGGCATTTGTATGCTCGTGAAAAAACGCCGTCCATTTACCTTAAATGGCTATTTATATATTCCTCGCAAAGAGAACTGTGTTTTGGTATTAGACGGCGTGCGTAATTCGCATAATGTTGGTGGAATTATCCGCACTTGTGCATTTTATGGGGTAAGTGCGGTAGTGATTGATGATGTTGAGCTACTTCATTCTGCGATGGCAATGCGTGTAGCAGAAGGTGGAATGGAATATATTCATCCACTAGAAATTGACCAAACTGAAAGTGCATTGGCTAAATTACGCCAAGCTGGCTATCAAATTGTGCATTTAAGCCAAAATAAACAGGCGAAGAATGTGGATAAACTTGTGTTAAATGACAAAGTTGCCTTTGTACTAAGTGAAACCAGTACAGAAACATTAGTCGATAAGCATGATGAAGTGGTTAATTTGTCTTTAGCTAATCCATTAAAACATGGCTTAAATGTGTCAGTGGCAACGGGTGTATTACTCGCTAAATGGGCGATGAAATAAGGCTGTTTCAGGATAATAAAATGAACAACAAGCGCAAACGCCCTACTTTACAAGATATTGCCTCTCATTTAGGAATTACAAAAATGACGGTTAGTCGTTATTTGCGTGATCCTAATCTTGTAGCAGCTGAAACAGGGAAGCGTATTGCAGAAGCTATTGAGCATTTTGGCTATATTCCTAATCGTGCGCCAGAAATTTTATCTAATGCCAAAAGTCGAGCCATTGGCGTACTTGTTCCTTCTTTAACTAATCATGTATTTGCTGATGTGATTAAAGGGATTGAAAATATTACCGATCAAGCTGGCTATCAAACCATGTTGGCACATTATGGTTATTGCCAAGATAAAGAGGAAAAGCGTATTGAATCGCTCTTATCTTACAATATCGATGGGCTGATTTTATCGGAAACAGAACATTCGCCGAAAACGCTCAAAATGCTAGAAGTAGCGAATATCCCCGTCATTGAAATCATGGATACTAGCGAATTTGGCTTACAGCAAGTGATTGGTTTTGATAATGTGGCTGCTGCACAATCTATGGTAGAAACTATGATTAAGCGTGGCTACAAAAATATTGTTTATTTCTCTGCCCGTATGGATAAACGTACTCGTTTAAAAATGCAAGGTTACGAGCAAGCCATGAGAAAGCATCAACTTACGCCACATAGTCTTCTTACTGAAGAACCTTCCTCCTTTACTTTAGGCGCAGAACAATTAAAACTTGCGTTAGAGAAATACCCACAAATTGACGGTATTTTTTGTACCAATGATGACTTAGCTATTGGCGCCCTATTTGAATGTCAACGTCAGGGCATTGATGTGCCTAAACAAATTGGTATTGCTGGTTTTCATGGATTAAATGTAGGTTTATCTTTAACCACACAAATTGCAACAGTACGCACACCGCGCTTGGCAATTGGTGAAGTGGCTGCCAAAGAACTACTTAATCGAATCGAAGGTATCGCACCTGAAAATTGCATGATTAATCTTGGATATAATATTCATTTGGGTGAGAGTATTTAAAATACCTCGTCTATTTTTATAAGGTTTTTTGTTGTGAAAAATACAGATTATTATTACTTAAAAATGGAAGAACATTTCCTTTATGTTCCCTACTACAACCGCACTCGCCGCATTCGTGTTTTATTACCAAAGGATTACCACAAAGATACTTGGGACAGCTATCCCGTGCTCTATATGCATGACGGGCAAAATATTTTTTATAGCAAAGAGTCCTATTCTGGCTATTCTTGGAAAATTATTCCAACCATTAAACACCACAAAGAATTCCCGAAAATTATTATTGTTGGCATAGATAATGCTGGTGCAGATCGTTTAGATGAATACGGACCTTGGCGCACTGACGTAGGCTCTACACCAGAAATTAGAAACTCTGGCGGCAAAGGTATGGAATATGGCAAATGGGTGGTTGATGTGGTTAAGCCCTTCATTGATCAACATTACCGCACCAAGCCACAAAGAGAACATACTTTACTTGCCGGCAGCTCTATGGGGGGCATCATTACTGCTTACATGGGCTCGGCTTATCCACAAGTTTTCGGGCATTTAGGGGTTTTCTCTCTTGCATCTTGGTTTAGTGAAAAAGATTTTCTACATTTTATCCATCACAATCCCATTGATAAAAATAGCAAAGTCTTTATTCAGGTAGGAACGAAAGAAGGCGATGAGGTGGATTCATTGTTTATCTCAAATATGAACCAAGCCTATATTGATTGTACTCTACATTATTACCAAGCCTTATTACGCACAGGTCATCCATTAGATCATATTCGCCTACGCCTAATGGCAAATGAAATTCATCATGAAAAACATTGGGCTGATCATTTTGTCGAGTTCTTACATTTTTCTTTATTGTAAAAGAGAGAGAAAAGTGCGGTATAAAAAAAGGCTCAAATGAGCCTTTTTAAACAACTGCAAATCAGATTATTTTTTCAATAAATCACGAATTTCTGTTAATAATTTTTCTTCGTTTGAAGGTTCAACCACTTTTTCTACTTTTGGTTCTTCTTTCTTCAATTTATTTAATGCTTTGATCATTAAGAAAATTGCAAATGCAATAATAATAAAATCAAACACATTTTGGATAAACATACCGTATTTTAAAGTTACTGCTGGTGCTTCTCCAACAGCCTCTTTTAAAACAATATGTAAATCTTTGAAATCCACGCCACCAGGGAAAATACCTAACACAGGCATTACTACATCTGAAACTAACGAACTCACAATCTTACCGAATGCGCCACCGATAATCACACCCACAGCCATGTCAACAACATTGCCACGCATTGCAAACTCGCGGAATTCCTTAATAAAACCTCATAAAATACTCCTAATTTTAAATAGACTGATATAAGGAACGCAGATTATAGAGAGTTTCTTTTTGAAGTACAGAAAATTTACATTTCTTTAAATAAAAAAGGCATTCGGTTGAAATAATTTCTCAATTTCTGGCACATATTTTTTATCACTTAAATAAACAATCACATGATCGCCACTTTCAATCATAATATTTTTTTGCGCAATAATGACCGCACCTTGATGTAAGATAGCCCCGATAACCGCCCCATTTGGTAATTTGAGTTCTCGAATTTTACGCCCAATCACCTGTGATGTGGTTTCATCACCATGTACGATTATTTCCAATACTTCAGCGATGCCATGGCGTAACGAAAGCGCATTGGCGATATCTCCTTTTCTCACATGTCCTAGCAATGCAGAAATAGTTGCTTGTTGTGGTGAAACAGCAATATCGATAGTACCGCCCTGCACTAAATTAATGTATGCCATGCGTTGTATCAACACCATCGCTTTTTTTGCCCCAAGGCGTTTAGCTAATAATGCAGACATAATATTTGCCTCATCATCGCTCGTTAAACACAAGAACACATCCACATTTTCAATATGTTCTTCAAATAAGAGAGATTGATCTGAAGGATCGCCATGGAATACTAGGGTTTTAGATAATTTTTCTGCGAGTAAAGTAGCTCTTTCTGCATTACGTTCAATAAGTTTTACTGTGCAATGATTTTCTAGTTTCTTAGCAACACCAACAGCAATATTTCCACCGCCAATAATCATTACTCGCTTATAAGGTTTTTCTAAGCGTTGTAGCTCTGACATAACCGCTTTAATATGAATGGTGGCACAAATAAAAGTCACTTCATCGCCAGCCTCAATAATTGTCGAACCTTGTGGGCGAATAACTTTATCTTGACGCAAAATAGATAAAATACGGCAATCAATATGCGGCATATGATCTTTTAATGCGGAAAGTGCATAACCAACTAAAGGTCCACCATAATAGGCTTTGACGACTACAATACTAATATTTTCATCAGCTAAATGGGCTACCTGCAATGCGCCGGGATAATCAATTAAGCGAGTGATTTCAGCTGTAACAAGCTGTTCTGGCGAAATAATATGATCAATTGGGATCATGTGCGGTTGAAATAATTTGTCTTTTTCACGCCAATATTCCGCATCACGAATACGCGCAATTTTAGTCGGCGTATTAAATAAGGTATAAGCAATTTGGCAAGAGATCATATTGGTTTCATCTGAACTTGTTACTGCTACTAACAAATCCGCATCAGGTGCACCCGCCTCACGCAAAACTCGTGGCGAAGATGCAGATCCATTTAGCACTCTTAAATCATGCTTATCCTGTAAATGCTCTAAACGTGCCTCATTATTATCCACTAAAGTAATATCGTTATCTTCACTCACTAAACTTTCAGCAAGGGTAGTTCCTACTTGTCCTGCACCTAAGATAATAATTTTCATAAATTTCCTCTCTCAATTTGCAAGGGCCTAATACCTATATCCTCGCTATTTAAACTTTGCTTTAACTGTTTGATTTGCTGACAGATATTTTCTGTAACTTGGTCTGCATAAGCTATTTTTTCTTCCGTAATTTGACTAGATCTTTGGTTAAATAAAATAGCATCAAGTAATCGTTGGGCATGCATGCCTTCTCGGCAATAATGTAATACGCCAATATCATTAAATAATGTGGCGACAACACCTACTTTTGTTGTTGCGATGCCTAAAGCGCCATCTTCGCCCCCTAATTCACGAAATAGCTGATGTTGTGGAAAACCTCCACAAGCTAAGAAGAAACTACGGCGAAAAACCGTATTCCCACCACATGTCATTTCCATGTGTCGCCAAGCATAAGCAAAATTAGGATGCTGAGCATAACGTTCTGCAAGGTTAATTGGTTTCAATGCTAAACGAACCACATTTACTTCTGGGCGAAAATGAAAAACACTACTCGCAACCTCCAAAGCTCCAACTTCATAAGCATCATCGGCATCTAAAAATGCGATAAACTCTGCTTCAGATTGTAATGCGCCCCAATTTCGAGTTTTAGCGACACCACTATTTTGTGGCATTTTCTCAACCCTAATTTTATCAGGGTAAGATCTTGCCCAGAGTTGCATATATTCATAAGTTTGATCTGTAGAGCAATCATCAATCAGCCAAATTTTGCCTAAATTCGCTTGATTAATCACGGATATTAGTGTCCGTTCTAAAGTCGCTATGGCATTAAAACAGGGAATAATCACATCAATGTTGGGAAAATTCATGGGCTTATGCTCGTATTTTTCTCAATTTTGCATAATAAAAGCCATCTCCACCTTGTTCTGTTGGTACAAATTGGTGACCAATTTCATCATTATGAGCAAAAGGTAATGGCTCTAATTTTGCATCTGAATGTTTGGCTAAGAAATGCTGAATTTGTTGGCTATTTTCTTCTGGTAACAAAGAACAAGTGGCATAAACTAAAATGCCTTCTGGTTTTAATTTTGCCCAAAGTGCTTCTAAAATTTGTCCTTGTAATTGCACCAAAGGCGCAATATCTGTTTCTTGGCGAAGCCATTTTATATCAGGGTGGCGGCGAATAACCCCAGTGGCAGAACAAGGCGCATCTAATAAAATTCGGTCAAATTGCACCGCACTTTTGCTCTTAACCTCTAACCCCATAGCCGCAAAATCAATTTTTTCTAACCACTGTTCAGGCTGAGTTGCATCGCCACGCACAACAGTAGCTTGCTGTTGCATACGATCTAAATTTTCACTGACTCGTTGTAAACGAGCTGGCTCAATATCTAAAGCCACAACTTTTGCTTTCGGTGCCTTTTCTAAAATATGGGTTGTTTTTCCACCCGGTGCTGCACAAGCATCTAAAATGAGTTCGTTATCTTCTGGCTCAAGCAATAAAGCTGACCATTGTGCATGTAAATCCTGAACCGTCACCCAGCCTTGCTCAAAATGAGGTAATAAATTGACCGCACTTGCTTGATGCAAACGTAATGCTTGTGGGTGATTTGTGCTTGAGGCTGCGATTTCCTGCGCTGCTAAAAGTTGCTGATAATCTACAACTGAACAATGCTGCAAATTCACACGTAACCACATCGGCGGTTTTTGATTATTTTCCTCAACAATTTCTCGCCAATTTGGATAAGATTTCTTTAATTTATTGACCAACCATTCTGGGTGCAAGGTCTGCCAATGTTTATCTACTACAGCAAGAATTTGCTCTTGTTCACGTAAAAAACGGCGCAACACTGCATTTAGCAAACCACGAAAACTGTCTGATTTTAACCCTTTGGCTGCTGAAACCACTTCATCAACTGCAGCATGTGCAGGGATACGTGTGTATAAAATTTGATATAACCCAACCAATAACAAGCAATGCACAATTCGGGTTTTACCTTTCAATTGTTTATCCAACAAAAACTGAGTAATGCGCTCTAAGCGAGGTAAAACTCGACAAATCCCAAAACAAATTTCTTGTAACAAAGGAAAATCCTGTGGTTTTACCGCACTTTGTTGTTCTGGCAATAAGGCGGAAAGGGATTTGCCTTGATCCAATACTTGTAAAATCATTTCAGCGGCAAGGGCACGCACGGAACGAGAGGTTAAAAGTGCGGTAGATTTTACCGCTCTTTTGTTTTTGCCAATCTTATTCATGGGTTTCGCCTTGTTCATAGCACTTGCCCCACTTTAAACCAATCTGCTCGCCCATTTAATAAATCTTGTGCTGACATTGGCTTTTTGCCTGCTGGTTGTAATTGCTCTAAGTTTAAAACACCCTTTGCCGTTGCCACTTGAATACCTTTCTTATCCGCTGCAAGAATGGTGCCACAAGGTTTATCTTGATGAGGTAAAACGGAGGCTTGATAAACCTTTAAGGTTTGTGGCTTACCTTGACTATCTTGTGTAACAAAATAACTAATTGGCCATGGATTAAAAGCACGAATACAACGCTCTAATTGCTCTGCGGATAAAGTCCAATCTAGTTTTGCTTCTTCCTTAGAAAGTTTTTCCGCATAATTACTCAAACTTTCCTCTTGTACCTCTGCTTTAAACAAGCCTTGCTCTAAACCGTCTAATACTTCAATTAATGCACTTGGTGCAATTTCCGCTAATTTATTGTAGAGGGAAGTGGAGGTTTCCGTTGGTGCAATATCGCAATACACTTTGTGCAACATATCGCCCGTGTCTAAGCCCTCATTCATCTGCATAATCGTCACACCAGTTTGCTTATCGCCAGCCCAAATTGCACGCTGAATAGGGGCTGCGCCACGCCAACGTGGTAGCAGTGAACCATGCACATTTAAACAACCCAAACGAGGCGCTTGCAATACAGCCAAAGGCAAAATCAAACCATAAGCCACGACTACCATGACATCAGCATTTAATGCTCGCAGTTCTTCTTGCGCTTCAGATTTGCGTAAGGATTTCGGTTGATAAACAGGGATTTGATGTTTTTCGGCTAAAATTTTCACCGCACTTGCTTGCAAACTTTGCCCACGCCCAGCGGGTTTATCTGGTTGAGTGTAAACAGCAATAACATTGTGTTGAGATTGAAGTAGAGCTTGTAGATGCTGTGCAGCAAAATCTGGCGTGCCAGCAAAAATAATATTTAATGGTTTCATAAGATAATGTTCTACGTTATGGGATTGAGGAATAAAACAAAAGGCGGACAATCCGTCCACCTATAGTTTAATTTAGCGATTTTTTGCAATCTGTTTTTGTAATTTGACCAGTTTTTCCTTCATGCGCTGACGTTTTAATGGTGACAAGTAATCAGCAAAAACGATGCCATTTAAATGATCGATTTCATGTTGAATACAAATAGCCAACAAGCCATCAGCATCTAAAATAAACTCTTCACCTTGGCGATTTAGCGCTTTCACTTTTACCGTTTCTTTACGAGGCACAAAACCACGCAAACCCGGTAAAGATAAACAACCTTCTTCGATACCGGTTTCGCCACAACCTTCAAGGATTTCAGGATTAATCAACACAATTTGATTTTCTTTCGTTCCTTCAATATCGATAGTAATCACACGTTTATGTACATCCACTTGTGTTGCTGCTAAACCAATACCTTCTTCGTGATACATAGTTTCAAACATATTATCAATAAAAGTCTGTAATTCCTCGTCAAAAACGCTTACCGGCTCTGCCACCGTTTTTAAACGCTCATCGGGATAAATTAATACATTTAATAATGCCATAAGTTCCTTTCATCTTTTTTATATAAGTTAAAAAGTGAGCTTATTCTACCCGTTTTTATGGGCTTTTTTAAGGGAATAATGCATAGGGAAGAAAAAAACACAAACGTACTAATTAAGAAACAAAAAATTAAAAGTCAATCTATGTGATAAAAAAACCAGCATCATATATAAGCAGCATAAATCTCAATTCACAGCAGCGCTAAGGCGGCTGCATTTGCATTTGACTTCCTGTAAAAACAAGAGTAGATTTTATTCAGGCAAGTATCGACTAACGGTAAGTCTACGTCATACAAGATTTGTATGGGGGAGCAATAGGTTCGACTCCTGTGGCTTGCGTAGGGGCTTACGCCCCTTTAATTTTTTATGGAGTCCCTTCAATAACCACATAATCGCCTTTCTTAATCTTGCCTAAAATATCCGAATAGTCTTTGATTTTGTAAGTGTTGATAAGCACATCAACATCTTTCTGTGGTTTCAATTTCTGCTGTTTAATAGGCAAATCCACGATCACTTTGATATTTTCCTCTCGGTTAATGTAAATCAGGTTGTGATGTTTATCTGATTTATCAAATAGCAACAAGTGTGGTTCGGCAATAATCATCGGCAGCTTGGCATATTCTTCTTGCGTAAGTGCAATGCCTTTTTGAATATGTTTAGGGCTATTTGCGTGCGTAAAATTACGCTCGCTCATCACTAACAACAATTCTGAACCACGTTTACCTGATAGATTTTTAACAGCCTCTGCAATTTTTGAGGTAATAATCCCCACCGACATATATTTATTATCGTGTTTATTTTTACTAAGCATTTGGCTAATCCAGTTGGCAATGCCTCAACAACAGGCTTTAATATAGGATCAATCACTTCTTGATATTGCTCTGGCGTTGGTTCTAACTCATCAAGCAAGTCATCAGGATCACGAGTGGCACTTAACACCGCTATTTTCTGATGAGGTTTGTGTTGAGCGGATAAAAGTGCAGTCATTTCTGGTGTCGTTTTACGTTCCAAGACAGGCTCATCATCGGCGGCAATTGGCACTTGTAATTTATCATGTGCCCACTGTGTAGGAATTTTAAAACCAATATCCACTAACTTATTTAATCCATCAGCAAAGCTATTAATGTCTTCACTCTCAGATACATCAAATTCTAAGCGAGGAATGCGGCGTGCATCATTAAAAGACTTACAGTTCAATCATACAGCGGATAGATCAAATCACGGGTTAGCGTTGCTTGTAGGCGTTTTAAATCGGCATCACGCAATTCTGACCGCACTTCGTTGTGTACATTGCCTAAAGCATTAGTTGAGGTTGCACCATCTGCTTGTGAGGTTAATGTCCCCCCTAAAATCGCCTTAGACATGGATTTTTCAGCCCATTCAATCATTGCCATAAATGATGAACTGTCACCATCAGCTGCATTCTGAAATTCAATCTCCATTCCTCGTGGAATAATCCCTCCTGCATTATGACCAATGCTCATTACTGCACGTAATAAGGTGTTTTTTTCTGTTGGCGTTGCCCCTTCAGGATATTTACCCAATCGCATAGGTAAGCCATAAATCTCCAAAAACTCAGCAAAATCTCGTGCTGAATAGTTTTTATAAAGAAACGGCCACACGAGAGTGCGAACTAGACCAATGCGAGAAAGATAACCAGTTTTTGCTTTCGCAATATGTGTAATCCAGCCAAATTTCTGTAACTCAATACCTGTAACTGAACCATCACGCAAACGTAAGCTGTTGCGTTGTTCAGTCGGTGTCATAAACCAAGCTGGATCACGCCGCTGTTTCAATTCACAGCCGTGCGAAGGCGGCTGCGTCATCCTTGGCCGACGTAACTAAAATATGATCGGTTTCAATTCACAGCCGCGCGAAGGCGGCTGCACAGGAAAGCGAGGGAGAACCCGAGCTTATCGAACCATCAAAGGAAATATCATAAGTAATTAACATCAGCATAATCTCGTTCCTTACAATAAAGAGCGGTCGGATTTTAGCAATTTTTTGCAAATTTTAACGCATTAAGAATGGTGGATATTCAGCTAAATCTCCCCGCAAATGGCGAGCGAGCAACATGGCTTGAATATAAGGTAACAAGCCGATTTCAACCTCTTCATCAAGAAAAGGATGCTTAATTTTTTCTTGTTTTTTCGCTTGTAAGGTTTGGAATAACAATTTGCGAGCATCAGGCTTGAGAGTCACTGCACCGCTTGCTTCTGTGACAAAATCATCAGGTTTAATTTGCCCGCGATTGATTAGTGACAACACCATTCTATCCACCCACCAAGCTCGAAACTCTTCCAAAATATCTTGTGCTAAGCTATCTCGCCCTGGACGATCGGCATGCAAAAAGCCAATTTGCGGATCTAGACCGACACCTTGCAACGCCCCACTAATATCTTTTCCGACAATGCTATAAAGGAAAGATAGCAAGGCATTCACCCCATCATGCGGTGGACGACGATTGCGTCCATCAAAATGAAAACCGCTATTTTGTTTAATCAAATGGGAAAATACCGCAAAATAACGTGAGGCAGCATCGCCTTCAATTCCTCTAATAAGCTCTAAATTATCTGCCGTTTTCAACTGTTGCAAACTGTAATTTAACGCATTAATTGCTTTTTCCAGCTCCGTATTTTCGCCATGATTACGAATTTGGCGTTGCAATACACGTTTAGAGGCTTGAATTTTGGCTGCGATAATATTGCGAGCTACAGGAATGGGATTTAACTCAGACATTTTATATTGGGCACGACGTAGCAAGACATTCCCACTTTGTCGCCCTTGCAAGCGCCCTAAATAACGTCCATTTTCAGTAAAAAATGTCAAATTGACGTTATTTTCGCCACAAAATCCCATCAAAAATGGCGACACTAGCACATTGCCAAAACAGAAAATATGCCCAATCGAATGAATGGGCAGCTGAGCGACCTTTTTACGATCCTGTTCCACCACCAAGGTTTCACGTTCTTTGTGTAAGTAAGTACCTTGGGTGGTAATGTAGAGAGTGTTTTGGAGTTTGCGCATGGTTAAAATTCCTAAAAATTTGATCGCACTTTTGGGTGAAATAATTAGTTATTCAGACTACCCTGAAAACTATTAGCAAACACTAATCAAAAAACTTTCTTAATTCACTCTCAGCCCAATTAGGATATTCTTTTTCATAACGCTGTATTTCTTTTATTTTAGCAACAAGTTTTTTAACCTCTTCTCGTTGATATTTATAGATCAAATCAGAAATATTCATATTTATGACAAAATCAAAAAAATAATCTTTTAGGCTATTATTCACATAAGAAAAGCCATAATTTACAATTTTTTCTTCTGACTTAAAAGAATCATAAATTTTTGAATATCTAGTATTGGTATTCCATCTTTTTATAACCCTAATCAAAGGCTTGATTTTATAGTCAAATTTTTTGTTTATTTTTATAAGCTCATCATGAAAATCAAATGGAGATGTTAATAACCACTCTTGATAATCACTGGCCTTGGATGGTATTTTATAATTACCATTTTCATACCATGAAGCATCAAGACACGGAACTAATTCAAACTTGATATGATTTAACTCTAAAACAATAGTAGGATTTGATTGATAAATTTCTGAACGTGAATACCAATACTCAGCAAATTCTCTTAGTTTATTTAGATATGTCTGAGGCTTATATAATCTATTCGTAAATTTAACCAATACATCAACATCAGAATTTGGATCATACTCTCTTGGTAATATAGTTTCTCTGTGAGATGAACCAAATGTTCTTACAAAGCCAATATCCTCCCCAAAATAGTTATTTAAACGATACACTAATACATCAAAAGATTTTCTAATAGAGTCTTTCTCATTATCTCTAATCATCAGATTGTCAGCTAAATTATTTAAATATGAACTTACTGTCATTTTGAATCCTTATTTCTTATCAATACTATAATCTGCGAACCCTTCCTCAATCTCAGCTTTTGCTTTCTTATATGCAAAATCAGGAATAGCCAAGCTAATTGAATTTAATTCATCTTTCTGCTCTAAAAGCTCACTTACTAGCCTCTCGTACTCATCATCAGTAATGCACTGGCTTTTTATATCTCTTAAGTACCTAGCTTTATTCTTGATTTTTAAGAAAGAATTACCTGACATTTTATGATTTTCTGCTTTTTTAGAGCATTCCAAAAATGTTGTTAGCCCCGTTATTGATACTTTCTCAAAAGCTATAAAGAATTACTTTTTTCTAACCGAAAAGCAGTAACCCCTTAATACGATTTATCACTAACTCATACTCAAACGTTAAGATCTGAAAAAGTGCAATGATTTTTTTCTCTAATTCAGTAAAATAGCCCATACTTTTGCTGAGATAACATCTAACCTCATTAATAATATTCAAAATCAAATGATCCTTTTTACAAATTTAACCTTAAAACGTGGGCAAACTTTGCTCTTAGAAAACGCCAGCGCAAGCATTAATCCCGGTCAAAAAGTCGGCTTAGTGGGGAAAAACGGCTGTGGTAAATCTTCTTTATTTGCCTTGCTCAAAAAAGAAATGAGTGCGGAGGGGGGAGAAGTTAGCTTTCCAAATAATTGGGCAATGGCTTGGGTAAATCAAGAAACTCCCGCTTTAGAAATCAGCGCTTTGGATTATGTTATCGAGGGCGATCGTGAATATTGTCAATTACAGCAAGCCTTAAAAGAGGCTAACGAAAATAATAATGGCAATGATATTGCACGTATTCATGCTCAATTAGATACTATTGACGCTTGGACAATTCAAGCAAGAGCGGCTTCTCTTTTACATGGTTTAGGTTTTAACCAAGAAGATTTAAGCAAAGCAGTAAAATCTTTCTCTGGTGGTTGGCGTATGCGCCTTAATCTTGCCCAAGCGTTACTTTGCCGTTCCGATTTGCTGTTATTAGATGAGCCAACCAACCATTTGGATTTAGATGCGGTAATTTGGTTAGAACTCTGGTTAGTGCAATATCAAGGCACCTTGATTTTAATTTCTCATGACCGTGATTTTCTTGATCCTATTGTGAATAAGATTATCCACATTGAACAACAGAAATTGCATGAATATAGCGGTGACTATTCTTCTTTTGAGGTGCAACGTGCCACAAAATTAGCACAACAAACCGCACTTTATCGCCAACAGCAACAAAAAATCAGTCATCTACAAAAATATATTGATCGTTTTAAAGCTAAAGCCAGCAAAGCAAAACAAGCGCAAAGTCGAGTGAAGGCATTAGAGCGCATGGAACTTATTGCACCAGCTTATGTGGACAATCCTTTTACTTTTGAATTTCGTGAGCCTTTAGCCTTGCCTAATCCTTTAGTATCTATTGAAAAAGCGAGCGCTGGCTATGGCGAGGGTGAAAGTGCGGTGGAAATTTTGCAAAAAATTAAGCTCAATTTAGTACCGGGCTCTCGTATCGGCTTGCTTGGGAAAAATGGTGCGGGAAAATCTACCTTAATTAAATTATTAGCGGGAGAATTGACCGCACTTTCAGGCAATATTCAATTAGCCAAAGGCGTGCAATTAGGCTATTTTGCTCAACATCAATTAGATACGTTGCGAGCAGAAGAAAGCGCCTTATGGCATATGCAAAAAATTGCCCCACAGCAGACGGAACAACAATTGCGTGATTATTTGGGGAGCTTTGCTTTCCATGGCGATAAAGTCAATCAAGCTGTATCTTCTTTTTCTGGAGGTGAGAAAGCACGTTTAGTGCTCGCCATTATTGTTTGGCAACGCCCAAATTTATTGTTGTTAGATGAACCGACTAACCATTTAGATTTAGATATGCGCCAAGCCTTAACCGAGGCATTAGTGGATTATCAAGGTTCGTTGGTAGTGGTTTCTCATGATCGCCATTTATTGCGCAATACCGTGGAAGAATTTTATTTGGTACATGATAAACAAGTGGAAGAGTTTAAAGGCGATTTGGAAGATTATCAAAAGTGGTTAAATGAAATTAATAGCACAGCAAAGAATAGTGAAAAAAGCACCAATAACAACGAAAACAGCAGTAATCATCGTAAAGAGCAAAAACGTAGAGAAGCGGAGCTACGCCAGCAAAGTGCACCATTGCGCAAAAAAATTGCTAACTTTGAAAGCAAAATGGAAAACTATCAGCAACAGTTACAAGATATTGAAATGCAACTTTCTGACACCGCACTTTATCAAGCAGAAAATAAGGCAAAACTGACCGCACTTTTAAATGAACAAGTGCAGCTTAAAAAAGACTTAGAAGAAGTGGAAATGTCATGGTTCACATTGCAAGAGGAACTAGAAAATTTAATCAATAATATGGAATAATTTTCTGTTTTTATGCATTGGATCGCAAAATTTCTAAAAAGATCAAATTTTAAATTGCACTGTATGTGAATACAGTATAATATTGTATATAAATTCTGATAAATAATTTATTTGAGGTATAAAATGGCAACCCCAGAAGAAAAAGCAAAAGCACTTGAAGCCGCACTTGGACAAATTGAAAAGCAATTTGGTAAAGGTGCAATTATGAAATTAGGGGAAACCCAAAAATTAGATATTGAATCCATTTCCACAGGTTCCCTTAGTCTAGATGTGGCGTTGGGAATTGGCGGTTTACCTATGGGACGTATCGTTGAAATTTTCGGACCTGAATCTTCTGGTAAAACAACATTAACTTTATCTGTTATTGCTCAAGCACAAAAAGCAGGCAAAGTCTGTGCTTTTATTGATGCAGAACATGCCTTAGATCCAATTTATGCCGCCAAGTTAGGCGTGGATGTTAAAGAATTATTAATTTCTCAACCAGATAATGGAGAACAAGCCTTAGAAATTTGTGATGCTTTAGTTCGTTCTGGCGCTGTTGATGTGGTTATCGTTGACTCTGTTGCTGCTTTAACGCCAAAAGCAGAAATTGAAGGGGAAATGGGAGATCCCCATGTGGGCTTACAAGCAAGATTAATGTCACAAGCCTTGCGTAAATTAACAGGTCAAATTAAAAACTCAAATTGTTTAGTAGTATTTATCAATCAAATTCGGATGAAAATAGGTGTATTATTTGGTAACCCAGAAACAACCACGGGAGGTAATGCACTAAAATTCTACGCATCTGTTCGTCTTGATATTCGTCGTGTTGGTAGCGTGAAAAGTGGCGACGAAGTGATTGGTAATGAAACTCGAGTGAAAGTGGTTAAAAACAAAGTTGCACCGCCATTCCGCCAAGTTGACTTCCAAATTTTATATGGCGAAGGCATTTCCAGAAATGGCGAGCTTATTGAACTTGGTGTGAAACACAAATTAGTAAATAAATCTGGTTCTTGGTTCTCTTATGAAGGAGAAAAAATCGGGCAAGGTAAAGCAAATGCAATGAAATGGCTAACTGAACATCCTGAACAAGCTGCTATTTTAGAACAAAAATTGCGTGCAGAATTATTAGCTAACCCAGAAAAAGCCTTATTAGCAGACATTGAGTCAGAAGCAGATCAAGATATTTCCGAAACTGAAAGCGACTTTTAATTAGTACCGAGAGTTTAACTCTCATCATCGAAAGTGCGGTAAAAACTACCGCACTTTTCTTTATCTCAATTTTCTTTATCGACATTTCTAGCTATTAAGGAAAAATATATGTCCTCACTTGCATTAGGCTATGTAATGAGTTTACTCGCACGGCGTGAATATAGCGAATTTGAACTTCGTTGCAAAATGCAGGAAAAAAATTTTACAGAGCAAGAAATTGAACAAACGCTTGCCCATTGCCAACAAAAAAATTGGCAAAATGATAAACGTTTTGCTGAAAACTATTTCTATCATCGTGCACAGCGTGGCTATGGTCTGATTCGCATTAAACAAGAGTTACAGCAATTAAAAGGCATTCAAGCAGAACTTATTTATGAAGTTGAACAGGAAAGCGAAATTGATTGGAGCGAAATCGCATTACAGGTTTTACGCAAAAAATTTCCACAATATCGGGAAAAACAAGACTTAAAAACAAAACAAAAAATCTGGCGCTACATGCTTTCACATGGTTTTAGTCATGATGAATTTACAAATTATATTGGTTGCGGAGATGATGATTATTTTCTTGACTAAAAAATCTTGCTTTCTTGCCCCTTTTACTTTGTTCTAACAGTACTCAGTGATACACTATCGCCAATTTTTTCATTCAAAATTATGAAATATAGGAATAAAAATGCGTACAAGTAAATATTTATTATCAACACTCAAAGAAACCCCAAATGATGCTCAAGTAGTCAGTCATCAATTGATGTTGCGAGCAGGCATTGTGCGCCCTTTGGCATCAGGCCTATATAACTGGTTGCCTACAGGTTTACGAGTGTTAAAGAAAGTTGAAAATATTGTTCGTGAAGAAATGAATAAGAGCGGTGCAATTGAGGTTGAAATGCCCGTTGTTCAACCAGCTGAACTCTGGCAAGAATCTCAACGTTGGGAGCAATACGGACCTGAGTTACTACGTTTCGTAGATCGTGGAAATCGTGATTTTGTATTAGGACCAACCCATGAAGAAGTTATCACTGACTTAGTACGCCGTGAGGTCAGTTCTTATAAACAGTTACCATTAAATTTATATCAAATCCAAACGAAATTCCGTGATGAAGTGCGCCCTCGTTTTGGCGTAATGCGTGGACGTGAGTTTTTAATGAAAGATGCTTATTCTTTCCACACTAGCAAAGAATGTTTACAAGATACTTATGATGTCATGTATCAAACTTACAGTAATATTTTTACTCGTTTAGGATTAGATTTCCGTGCAGTTCAAGCGGATACAGGATCTATCGGCGGTAGTGCATCTCATGAGTTTCAAGTGTTAGCACAAAGTGGCGAAGACGATATTGTATTTTCAACTCAGTCTGACTACGCTGCGAATATTGAATTAGCCGAAGCAATTGCTACTGGCGAGCGCCAAGCAGCAACCGCGACAATGGAATTAGTTGATACACCAAATGCGAAAACAATCAATGAGTTAGTCGAGCAATTTAATTTGCCAGTGGAAAAAACAGTTAAAACATTGATTGTCAAAGGTGCAACTGAGGAACAACCTCTTATTGCCTTGATTATTCGTGGTGACCATGAGCTAAATGAAGTAAAAGCACAGAAATTAGCTGAAGTTGCAGAACCGCTAGAATTTGCTAATGAAGATGAAATTAAAGCAAAAATTGGCGCAGGAGTAGGATCTTTAGGACCAGTAAATTTACCAATTCCTGCCATTATTGATCGCTCAGTGGCATTGATGAATGATTTTAGTACGGGAGCGAATATTGATGGTAAACATTACTTTAATGTTAACTGGGAGCGTGATGTTGCACTGCCTAAAGTGGCTGATTTGCGTAATGTAGTGGAAGGCGATCCAAGTCCAGATGGTCAAGGTACGTTACAAATTAAACGAGGCATCGAAGTTGGGCATATTTTCCAATTAGGTACAAAATATTCAGAAGCAATGAAAGCAACAGTACAAGGTGAAGATGGTCGTCCACAAACGATGATTATGGGTTGCTATGGTATCGGTGTGAGCCGTGTTGTTGCTGCGGCTATCGAACAACATCATGATGAACGTGGTATTATTTGGCCTTCAGATGCAATTGCACCTTTTACTGTCGCTATCGTACCAATGAATATGCATAAATCTGAAACAGTGCAACAATTCTCTGAAGATTTATACCGCACTTTATTGGCAAAAGGTGTGGATGTTATCTTTGATGATCGCAAAGAACGCCCAGGAGTGATGTTTGCTGATATGGAATTAATTGGAGTGCCTCACATGCTTGTGATTGGCGAGAAAAACTTGGAAAAAGGCGAAATTGAATATAAAAATCGTCGCACAGGTGAAAAACAAATGATTGCTAAAGAACAATTATTAGAGTTTCTTGCACAACAAGTAAAAGCATAATCTATTCAGAACATTTAAAAAGCTAGATGAAATTAACCATTTAGCTTTTTTATTGTTTAATGTGCCAAATCAATAGTTACTACACCTTCTTCATCTTTTAACAATAAATATACGCTTTGTACTTTTGATTTATCCGTGATTAACCCTCGAATAGTTAAACGCACTTCGCCATTTTGTAAATCCTTAACGGATAAACTATCAATTCGGTAATTATTATTTACTAAAATGTCCGTAATTCTACTAATCACTGTTGGCGAGCTAAGTTGAATATAAATTTTCGTTTTACGGGTTCTACGTGTGCTACGGCGAATAATTTGCTGTAAAGCAGGACCAACTCGAACAGCGATTAGAATCATAATTGTGGCAATTGATGCATCAAAAAAGAAACCTGCCCCCGTTGCAATACCAATTCCTGCCGCAGCCCAGATAATAGCTGCGGTGGTTAAACCAGAAATCGCATCATTATTTTTGCGTAAAATTACCCCAGCGCCAAGAAAATCGATACCACTGATGACCTGTGCAGCTAAACGCATGGGATCCGTTCTGATATTTTCCGATACTTGTGCATAATGTTCTGCTGCTTTAATCGACACAATAGTAAGAATACAAGTAGTTACTGCAATAATTACGCAAGTTTTTACTCCAACAGGCTTATGTTTTAACTCTCGCTCCAAACCAATTGCACCACCTAATAACATGGCAAAAGACATTTTAATCAAAATAGTAAAGTTCGGCGATTGGAGAAATTGTTCAAATAAAGCAGAAAATGAGTTGTACATAAATAGGATTTTATTGAGAAAAATGGACGACTATTCTATCAAAGAAGATTAGGGATTTAATATAAAAAAGTGCGGTAAATTTTTAGTTAGGTTAATCAGCACTGACTGTGCAGTGCTGATATATTATTAACTATTTTGTTGTAGCATAATGAACAAGATCTTCAATGGTTACCACTGGATAATTAAATTTTTTACCAAACTCTACAATTTCTGGTGTTCTTGCCATCGTGCCATCATCATTTGTTATTTCGCAGATAACTCCTGCAGGCTTATATCCAGACCAAGAAGCTAAATCAACTGCAGCTTCTGTATGCCCTCTACGCTCTAACACTCCACCTTTCTTTGCTCTTAGTGGGAATACATGACCAGGACGGCTAAGATCTTGTGGCTTAGCATTATCAGCTATTGCCGCTCTAATAGTGGTTACACGATCTTGTGCTGACACACCTGTAGATACACCTTGTGCGGCTTCAATCGTCACCGTAAACGCTGTTTGATTGACACTAGTATTATCTTTCACCATTGGTGCTAAATCGAGCTGTTGACAGCGTTCATCGGTAATGCACAAACAAACAATACCACTACCATAGCGGATTAATTTTGCCATTTGTTCAGGCGTGATTGTTTCTGCTGGGAAAATAAGATCGCCTTCATTTTCACGATCTTCATCATCAAGAACGAGCACTCCATTACCTTTCTTGAAGGCTGCAATGGCACGTTCAACACGTTCTTCTGATGTACCAAATTGGGATAATAATGACTGATTCATAGTAAATTCCTTTAAATAAATTAATAGATACCAGAACCAGGGCTGATGATAAAAAGACTATTTTCTATTAGATAAATAGAAAAACAACAACGATAAGCATAGCATTTCGCTCTATTCTCTTTCATCCAGACTATCACTGTCGGCTTTGGATTTTCACCAAATCTGCTGACTTTACTAAAAGTAAACGCTCGTGGGCTTATATTTAAAATACTTACCACCGGTAGGGAATTTCGCCCTGCCCTGAGAATGCCTATATAGTATATCTGAAAGTTTAATGAGAAAAAATGTTTTTATTTGTAGCAAGATTACATACAATAGGGGCAATTTATATCAAAATGGAGCTTAATTATGCTAAATCCAAAGAAAATAGAACAAATCATGCAACAAATTCAAGATGCTTTGCCACAAGGTGTAAAAGAGTTAGGGCAAGATGCAGAAATGAAGCTAAAACAAGTGTTACAAGCACAATTGTCTAAACTCGATATTGTTACAAGAGAAGAATTTGATGTGCAAACACAAGTTTTAATGAGAACGCGTGAAAAACTTGTTGAATTAGAAAAACGTTTAGAACAATTACAAGAAAAATAAAAATTTTCCAATTTATTACCGCACTTTTTAATGTTACTCGTAGCACCATTTTCCCTTAATATAAAAGGAGAGAAATAATGTCGAATTTCAGTTATTTGCAACAAAAACGTAAGCAATTAAATTTAAAAGTGAATGATATTTGCACTCAAGCAAATATCACTCGTGCTTATTTTAACCAATTGGTTAGTGGAAAAATCAAAAATCCAAGTGCAACAAAACTTTCCGCCTTACATAAAGTGTTGCAGATAACCGAGGACGATAACAAAAAAATAGGTGTTATTTTTGGTAAGTTTTACCCTGTGCATACGGGTCATATTAATATGATCTACGAGGCATTTAGTAAAGTAGATGAACTTCATGTGATTGTTTGTAGCGATACAGAGCGAGATTTGAAGTTATTTTACGATAGCAAAATGAAACGAATGCCAACAGTTCAAGATCGTTTACGTTGGATGCAACAGATTTTTAAATATCAGAAAAATCAAATATTTATTCATCACCTTGTAGAAGATGGATTACCAAGTTATCCAAATGGATGGGCTGCATGGGCGGAACAGGTCAAATATCTATTCAAGGAAAAAAATGTCAACCCTAGCATTGTTTTTAGTAGTGAAATTCAAGACAAAGCACCTTATGAGAAATATCTGAATTTGCAGGTTGAATTAGTTGATCCTGAACGACAATTCCTGAATGTGTCAGCAACAAAAATCCGTAACAATCCATTTCATTATTGGAAATTTATTCCTAAAGAAGTGCGTCCATTTTTTGCTAAGACAATTGCTATTTTGGGAGGAGAAAGCAGCGGTAAAACTACGCTTGTTAATAAATTAGCTACTGTATTTAATACAACATCAGCATGGGAATATGGGCGTGAGTTTGTGTTTGAGCAGTTAGGCGGTAATGAACAAGCTATGCAATATTCTGATTATCCACAAATGGCTTTAGGGCATCAGCGTTATATTGATTATGCAGTAAGACATGCGCATAAAATTGCAATTGTAGATACTGACTTCATTACAACTCAAGCATTTTGTATCCAGTATGAAGGAAAAGCGCATCCTTTTTTAGATTCAATGATCAAAGAGTATCCCTTTGATGTCACTATTTTATTAAATAATAATACTCAATGGGTTGACGATGGGCTACGCAGTTTAGGAAACAATAAGCAACGCCAACGGTTCCAGCAACTTTTAAAAAAATTACTAGATAAATATAATGTATCTTATATTGAAATTGACTCTCCAAGTTACTTAGAGCGATACAATCAAGTAAAAGCAATTATTGAGAAAGTACTCAATGATGAAGAAATTTCAGGCTTAACCACGGAAACAGGCAATCATTCAATTTTTGAGGAATAGTATTATGATTTTATTTGCAGGTGACCCACATGGTAGCTACTCTCACCTTTATCCTTTTGTACAAGAAAATGAAAATGTATCCTTGATCATTCTAGGTGATCTGCAATTAACCACAGCAGAGGAATTAGATAAATTAGCGAAATTTTGTGATATTTGGTTTATTCATGGAAATCATGATAGTAAAACAGTAGCTGCATTTGAATCTTTATGGGGAACAGAATGGAAATCCCGTAACCTACATGGAAAAGTTACTGATGTTCAAGGAGTTAAAATTGCAGGATTAGGAGGAGTTTTTCGTGGACAAATTTGGATGCCGCCAAATAAACCGCTCTTTTTTGATCCCATCCATTATTGCCAGTATGCTTTGCCAGAAAAAATCTGGAGAGGTGAAATTCCTTTACGTCATCGAACATCAATATTTCCTTCTGATATTGAAGAATTAGAAAAACAACATGCAGACATATTAATCTGCCACGAAGCACCAAAACCTCACCCCTCTGGCTTTGCTGTAATTAACCAATTAGCAAAATCTATGCAAGTCAAGCATATCTTCCATGGACATCATCATGATAATTTTGACTATAAGCAACAACATAGTCGAAATACATTTCAAATTACTAATGTTGGCTTTAGAAGTTTGTGTGATATAGAAGGAAATTATTTATTGATTGGTGTTGATGATAGAGATAAAAAATAGCAAATTCTTTTCATAAAAAAGCCCACAATCATGTGGGCTTTTCAATAAGTTATGAATTACTCTGCTTTAGCTTCTTCAGCTACTGCTGGACGATCTACTAACTCAATGTATGCCATTGGAGCGTTATCACCAGCACGGAAACCACATTTTAAAATACGAGTATAACCACCCGCACGTTGTGCAAAACGTGGACCTAATTCATTAAATAATTTTGCAACTGTTTCGATGTTGCGTGTACGAGCGAAAGCTAAGCGGCGATTTGCAACGCTATCTACTTTTGCTAATGTAATTAACGGTTCAACTACACGACGTAATTCTTTTGCTTTAGGCAAAGTAGTTTTGATAATTTCGTGACTAACTAATGCGCTAGCTAAATTACGGAATAGAGCCTGACGATGGCTGCTATTACGGTTTAGTTGACGTCCACTCTTACGATGGCGCATGACCTTATCCTTCTCAGAAAAATCTTTAACCTATGACCAAACTAGTCTTCAGCAATACTTGCTGGTGGCCAATTTTCAAGGCGCATACCAAGTGATAGACCGCGTGAAGCAAGCACGTCTTTAATCTCTGTAAGAGATTTTTTACCCAAGTTAGGGGTTTTCAATAACTCAACTTCTGTACGCTGTACTAAATCACCGATATAGTGAATTGTTTCTGCTTTCAAACAGTTAGCAGAACGAACTGTCAACTCTAAGTCATCAACAGGACGTAATAAAATCGGATCAAATTCCGGTTTTTCTTCCTTAACTTCTGGTTGACGAACATCTCGCAAATCAACGAATGCATCTAGTTGCTCTGCTAAAATTGTTGCTGCGCGACGAATCGCTTCTTCTGGCTCAATTGTACCATTTGTTTCTAGTTCAATAACTAACTTATCTAAGTCAGTACGTTGCTCAACACGTGCTGCTTGTACATTATAAGCAATACGATCAACTGGACTATAACATGCATCAACTAATAAACGACCAATTGGGCGCTCTTCATCTACGGAATGAACTCTAGACGATGCTGGTACATATCCTCTGCCACGTTGTACACGAATGCGCATATTAATTGATGCATTTTCGTCTGTTAAGTGACAGATGACGTGGTCAGGATTTACGATTTCAACATCACCATCATGTGTGATGTCAGCTGCAACAACAGGGCCAATTCCAGATTTGCTTAGAGTCAGAAAAACATTATCTTTATTCTGTACTTTAACCGCTAGACCTTTTAAGTTCAGAAGCACTTCGATAATGTCTTCTTGAACACCTTCTTTACTACTATACTCATGCAAAACGCCGTCTATTTCTACTTCTGTAACTGCACAACCTGGCATTGAAGATAGAAGAATTCGACGTAATGCATTACCTAGAGTATGACCAAAGCCACGCTCTAACGGTTCTAAGATCACTTTAGCATGAGTAGAACTAATTTGTTCAATATCAACTAAACGTGGTTTTAAAAATTCTGTAACAGAACCCTGCATTTTATCCTCTCTTTGCTACGAAGCTTTAACTATTATTTAGAGTAAAGCTCTACGATCAGATGTTCGTTAATGTCTGCTGATAAATCAGAACGTTCAGGAACACGTTTGAACACACCTTCCATTTTAGCTGCATCGATTTCTAACCAAGTTGGTTTTTCTCTTTGCTCTGCTAATTCTAATGATGCTTTAATACGTGCTTGTTTTTTAGATTTTTCACGAACAGCAATAACATCATCTACTGAAACTTGGAAAGATGGGATATTAACTACACGACCATTTACAACAATCGCTTTGTGACTCACTAATTGACGAGCCTCAGCACGAGTTGCAGCAAAGCCCATGCGATAAACAACGTTATCCAATCGACCTTCTAATAATACTAGTAAATTTTCCCCAGTATTACCTTTTAAGCGGTTTGCTTCTTTATAGTAGTTACGGAATTGACGCTCTAAAATACCGTAAATACGGCGAACTTTTTGTTTCTCACGTAATTGACTACCATAGTCTGACAAACGCAGTTTACGAGCACCATGTTGACCAGGCGCTGTATCAATTTTACATTTTGTATCAATCGCACGCACACCTGACTTAAGGAATAAGTCAGTGCCTTCACGACGGCTTAGCTTGAGTTTAGGACCCAAATATCTTGCCATTTTCTTTCTCCAACTATCCTATGACGCCATTAAACACGACGTTTTTTCGGTGGACGACAACCGTTATGTGGAATCGGAGTCACATCAGTAATATTCGTGATACGGAATCCTGCTGCATTTAATGCACGGATTGTAGATTCACGACCAGGACCCGGCCCTTTAACCATAACTTCCAAGTTCTTTAAGCCGAATTCTTTTACAACTTCAGCACAACGTTCTGCTGCAACTTGCGCAGCAAACGGGGTAGATTTACGAGAACCACGGAAACCTGAACCACCAGCGGTTGCCCACGCTAGAGCATTACCTTGACGGTCAGTAATTGTAACGATTGTATTATTGAAAGATGCGTGAATATGAGCTACGCCATCTACAACTTGTTTTTTTACACGTTTACGTGCACGAACTGGTGTTTTAGCCATTTAACTTACCCCGACTATTTTTTGATCGGCTTACGAGGACCCTTCCGGGTACGCGCATTAGTTTTAGTACGTTGACCACGTACCGGTAAACTACGACGATGACGCAAACCACGATAACAACCTAAATCTAATAGGCGTTTAATGTTAAGTGTTACTTCACGGCGTAAGTCACCTTCAACGGTAAATTTACCAACTTCGTCACGCAGTTTATCAATCTGCTCTTCAGACAATTCTCTGATCTTTACATCCTCAGCAATTCCCGTAGCAGCACAAATTGCTTTAGCTCGAGTTTTACCGATACCGTAAATTGCTGTTAAAGCGATTACAGTGTGTTTTTGATCAGGAATGTTAATGCCTGCAATACGGGCCACTATGCACTCCTATTTTATTGATTAAATTTGATATACTGATCTTGAAAAGCCCGTTTCAGGATACTCAAACAGCATATCAAGGACATAAATGAGCTGAGCATTATATATGCCCAGCCGGTTCTTTGCAAGAAAAAATATCAACTAACCTTGACGTTGTTTATGCTTAGGATCGCTACATAATACACGAACAACCCCTTCACGTTTAACAATTTTACAGTTACGACACATTTTCTTAACTGAAGCACGAACTTTCATTGCTTATCCCTTTCTACTATATGGACAACTTACTGTCCAAAACCTTTAAGGTTTGCTTTTTTCAGCGCAGATTCATATTTAGTTGACATTAAATGACTTTGAACCTGTACGATGAAATCCATAATTACCACTACAACAATCAGCAAGGAAGTTCCACCAAAATAAAACTGAACATTCCAAGCAGAAGTCATAATATAAGGAACCAAACATACAAACGTAATATATAAACCACCAATTAGTGTAAGGCGGGTCATAATTTTATCAATATAACGCGATGTTTGTTCACCTGGTCTAATTCCGGGTATAAATGCGCCAGATTTTTTCAAATTATCTGCTGTATCACGCGGATTATATTGCATTGCAGTATAAAAGAAACTAAAGAATATAATAGCCACTGCATAAACAATCAAATATAAAGGCTGCCCTGGATGTAATAATAGCGATAAATCAGTTAACCACTCCAAGCTAGAACTTTGACCAAACCAAGATGTTAATGTGGCCGGGAAAAGAATAATACTTGAAGCAAAAATTGCTGGGATAACACCCGCCATATTTACTTTCAATGGTAGATGAGTTGAATGACCACCTACTATTTGACGACCTTGTTGACGTTTTGCGTATTCAACTTTAATTCTTCTTTGACCTCTTTCAAAGAAAACAACAAAATAAGTTACTGCAAAAACAATTACTGCGATCAATAAAAGAACTAATAGATGCATTTGCCCTTGACGAGCCTGCTCAATAGTTTGACCTATTGCCGAAGGTAAACCTGCAACAATACCGGCAAAGATAATTAAAGAAATACCATTACCTATTCCACGCTCTGTAATTTGTTCTCCTAACCACATTAAGAACATTGTCCCTGTTACTAAGCTAATAACAGCTGTAAAGTAGAAACCAAAGCCTAAATTAGGGACTAAACCTGGTAGCATATTAGGCAATCCGGTAGAAATACCAATCGCCTGAATAGTTGCTAATACAAGGGTAGAATAACGCGTATATTTACTAATTTTACGACGTCCTGCCTCACCCTCTTTCTTTAACTCTGCCAAAGCAGGATGAACCGTGGTCAACAGTTGGATGATAATCGATGCCGAAATATAAGGCATAATACCTAATGCAAAAATTGACGCACGACTCAATGCACCACCAGAGAACATATTAAACATATCAATGATGGTACCTTTTTGCTGTTCAAGCAATTGAGCTAATACGGCCGCATCAATACCAGGAACCGGAATGAAAGAACCAATACGGAAAACAATCAGTGCACCTAGCACAAATAATAATCTGCTTTTTAGTTCACCAGTACCGCTTTGAGTACTTCTACTTTGATAACCTGGTTGCTTAGCCATTTGTTAATTATTCCTCAACTGAACCGCCAGCAGCTTCAATTGCTGCTTTTGCACCTTTAGTTACACGTAGACCACGAACAGTCACTGCTGCTTTAACTTCACCAGCAAGAATTACTTTTGCAAATTGGATATCTTTTGTTAAAACATTCGCAGCTTTCAATGTATCTAAAGTGATAACATTACCTTCTACTTTGGTTAAGTCATTTAAACGAACTTCTGCTGTTACAGCTGATTTCATTGAAGTAAAACCAAATTTTGGTAAACGACGATATAAAGGCATTTGACCACCCTCGAAACCACGACGAACACCGCCACCTGTACGAGATTTTTGACCTTTATGACCACGACCACCAGTTTTACCTAAACCAGAACCAATACCACGACCTAGGCGTTTTGCACTGTGCTTAGCACCTTCAGCCGGAGATAGAGTATTTAAACGCATTCTCTTACTCCTCCACTTTAACCATATATGAAACTTGGTTAATCATACCGCGTACAGCTGGAGTATCAATTAACTCAACAGTATGGTGCATATGGCGAAGACCAAGACCACGTAGTGTAGCTTTGTGTTTTGGTAAACGAGCAATAGAGCTACGCACTTGTGTTACTTTAATAGTTTTTGCCATTGTCAATTACCCCAAAATTTCATCAACGGTTTTGCCACGTTTAGCAGCAACCATTTCTGGTGATTTCATATTTGCTAATGCATCAATAGTTGCACGAACAACGTTAATTGGGTTAGTTGAACCGTATGCTTTAGAAAGAACGTTATGAACACCCGCAACTTCTAATACTGCACGCATAGCACCACCAGCGATGATACCCGTACCTTCACTTGCCGGTTGCATAAATACACGAGAACCAGTGTGAGAACCTTTGATCGGATGTTGTAATGTGCCTTCATTTAAAGCCACAGTAATCATATTGCGACGTGCTTTTTCCATCGCTTTTTGGATCGCTGCCGGAACTTCGCGCGCTTTACCATAACCAAAACCTACTCGGCCGTTACCATCACCTACTACGGTTAACGCAGTAAAGCTCATTATACGACCACCTTTTACAGTTTTTGATACACGGTTTACCGCGATTAGCTTCTCTTGCAGTTCACCAGCTTGTTTTTCGATGTTTGCCATCTAAAATTACCTCTATTAGAACTGTAGACCAGCTTCACGTGCAGCATCCGCTAAAGACTGGACACGACCATGATATTTAAAACCGGAACGATCGAAAGCAACGCTTTTAACGCCTTTCTCTAACGCACGCTCAGCAACAATTTTACCAACTACTGCTGCTGCATCTTTATTTCCGGTATATTTAACTTGCTCGCTGATAGCTTTCTCAACTGTGGAAGCTGCAGCAAGCACTTCTGAACCGTTTGGCGCAATAACTTGTGCATAAATATGACGTGGAGTGCGGTGAATAACTAAACGAGTTACACCTTGCTCTTTCATCATATGACGTGCACGAGCTGCACGACGGATACGAGCTGATTTCTTATCCATAGTGTTACCTTAATTATTTCTTCTTAGCCTCTTTCATACGTACAACTTCATCAGCATAACGTACACCTTTACCTTTGTAAGGTTCAGGACGGCGATAAGCACGAATATCAGCTGCAACTTGACCGATTAATTGCTTGTCCGCACTTTTCAGAACGATTTCTGTTTGTGATGGACATTCAGCAGTGACACCAGCTGGTAATACATGCTCAACAGGGTGTGAAAAACCTAAACTTAGTGCAACTGCATTGCCTTTCATTTGTGCTCTATAACCAACACCCACCAATTGTAACTTCTTAGTGAAGCCTTCAGTAACACCGATAACCATCGCATTAACTAATGCGCGTGCTGTACCTGCTTGTGCATCAGCACCAACAATACCCTCACGAGGAGAGAATGTTAATTCATTATTATCTTGTTTAACTTCAACTGAGTTATGAATGGTGCGAGATAACTCACCATTTTTACCTTTTACTGTTAGTAGCTGACCGTCAAGTTTAACCTCAACGCCGGCAGGAATACTAACAGGTGCTTTTGCAACACGAGACATTTTCCTACCTCTCTTATTAAGCTACGTAACAAATGATCTCACCGCCTAAACCCGCTTGGCGAGCTTTACGGTCAGTCATGATACCTTTAGATGTAGAGATAACAGCAACACCTAAACCACCCATTACTTTAGGTAATTCGTCTTTACGTTTATAAATACGAAGACCAGGACGGCTTACACGTTGGATACTTTCTACAACTGGTTTTTCTTGGAAATACTTTAATGTGATTTCCAATTCAGGCTTAGCGCCTTCTGAAACTTTAACGCTAGCAATATAACCTTCTTCCGCTAATACATTGGCAATAGCCACTTTTAGCTTGGATGAAGGCATACTGATCACAACTTTGTTCGCAGCTTGACCGTTACGAATACGAGTCAACATATCTGCGATTGGATCTTGCATACTCATTGTGCTTTTACTCCGATTCCAAAATAAAGTGGTAAATTACCAACTTGCTTTCTTAAGACCTGGGATTTCGCCACGCATTGCTGCTTCGCGAACCTTAATACGGCTTAAGCCAAACTTACTTAAAACGCCATGTGGACGACCAGTTTGACGGCAACGGTTACGTTGACGGCTTGGGCTTGAATCACGTGGCAAAGTTTGTAACTTTAACACAGCATTCCAGCGTTCTTCATCAGATGAATTCACATCAGAAATGATCTTTTTCAACTCTACGCGTTTTGCATAGAATTTTTCAGCCAATTTAATGCGTTTTACATCGCGTACTTTCATTGATTGTTTAGCCATTTGTAACCTGCCTTACTTACGGAATGGGAAATTAAAGGCAGCTAATAGTGCTTGACCTTCTTCATCACTCTTTGCCGTAGTTGTGATAGTAATATCTAAACCACGTACACGATCTACTTTATCGTAGTCGATTTCAGGGAAGATGATTTGCTCACGCACACCCATGCTGTAGTTACCACGACCATCAAATGACTTCGCACTTAAACCACGGAAGTCACGGATACGTGGAACAGCAATTGTAATTAAACGTTCAAAGAACTCCCACATACGCTCACCGCGTAGTGTTACTTTACAACCGATTGGATATCCCTGACGGATTTTAAAGCCTGCAACAGATTTGCGAGCTTTAGTAATTAAAGGTTTTTGACCGCTAATCGCTGCTAGATCTGCAACTGCATTGTCTAGCAATTTCTTATCGGTCAATGCTTCACCCACCCCCATATTCAGGGTAATCTTTTCGATTCGTGGGACTTGCATGACAGATGTGTAGTTGAATTTAGATTTTAATTCATTCACTACTTGATCTCTGTAGTAATCATGCAGTTTCGCCATCGCATTACTCCAGTTTGTTAGATAATTTCATTATTAGACTTGAAGAAACGTACTTTTTTACCGTCTTCAAATCTAAAACCTACACGGTCAGCTTTGTTTGTTTTAGCGTTGTAAATAGCAACATTTGAAACATCAATTGCCGCTTCTTTCTTCACTAAACCACCTTCTTTGCCTAAAGCAGGAACAGGTTTTTCATGTTTAGTGATGATATTTACACCTTCAACAAAAACTTTACCATTTGGTAACACTTTAGTTACCTTACCACGTTTGCCCTTGTCTTTACCAGCAAGAACAATCACTTCATCATTTTGACGAATTTTTGCAGCCATATCTCACTTCTCCTTACAGTACTTCTGGTGCCAAAGAAATGATCTTCATAAACTTCTCTGAACGAAGTTCACGAGTCACTGAACCAAAAATACGAGTACCGATTGGTTGCTCTGAGTTATTGTTTAACATAACACAAGCGTTACCATCGAAACGAATGACTGATCCGTCTGGGCGACGAACACCCTTCTTGGTGCGCACAACAACTGCTTT
This sequence comes from Canicola haemoglobinophilus, assembly GCF_002015075.1. Taxonomy (GTDB): domain Bacteria; phylum Pseudomonadota; class Gammaproteobacteria; order Enterobacterales; family Pasteurellaceae; genus Canicola; species Canicola haemoglobinophilus. The sequence continues at coordinate 33,917 of NZ_MUXZ01000001.1, read as the reverse complement.
TAAAACATCACCTTTTTTTACTTTACCGCGAGGAATTGCTTCTTTCACAGTAACTTTGATGATATCACCAATAGCAGCGTAACGACGGTGCGATCCACCTAGAACCTTGATACACATTACACTGCGAGCGCCTGAGTTATCAGCTACGTCGAGCATAGTCTGTTCTTGGATCATCTTAGTACTCCGCTAAAATTAATAACACCCTTTCGGGACGAACCTATTTACCCAATGTAAATAGGGCGCAGAGTGTATCATTATTCATCGATATAAGGCAACATTTTTATGCAGAATATTGCTTGAAAATATGGGGCTATTTAATTAATCTTCTTAAAAGGATATGTGCCATAAATAATTCTTAAATTACCACCGCTCTTTTCCCTTATCTTTATCTAGCACCAGTGTAATTATGCTAGAATATTTCCCTTTTCTATAAATATCAGGAGAACCAACAATGACAACAGAAAATACAACAATTGTACCAAGCTTAGATATTAAAGAAGCGACACAGGTAATAAAAGAAGTGGGTTCAATGAACTTTCAAGATATTCTAGAGCAATGGATCATTCCTTACGGAACAAAAATCCTTCTTGCTGTAGCGATTTATATATTTGGCAAACTTTTAGCCAGAATATTAAGTAATCTTCTCGGAAAAATCGTACTTACTTCAAGTAAAGATGAGATGCTACAAAGTTTCGTATCTTCTATTAGTTATTTCCTCTTTTTACTCATTGTTGTCATTGCTTCACTCTCACAACTCGGAATAAACACAAGCTCTCTTGTGGCATTAATCGGGGCTGCGGGTTTAGCTGTTGGTTTAGCATTACAAAACTCATTACAAAACTTCGCAGCTGGCGTGATGATCTTAATTTTCAAACCCTTTAAAAAAGGCGATTTTATTGAGGCCGGTGGCACCAGTGGTAAAGTTGAACAAATGGGATTGCTGATGTTAGAGCTACGAACAGGCGATAACAAAACTATCTTAGTACCAAATGGCAAAGTCTTTGCTGACAGTATTACAAACTATTCTCGCAATGAAACTCGCCGCATTGATCTTATTTTAGATATTAGTTACGAATCAGATATTGAAAAGGCTAAGCCGTAGTTGCACAAGTACTCGCCAATGAAGCAAATGTATTAAAAAATCCAGAACCTGTTATTGGTGTAGGGAACCTTGCTGCAAGTAGCGTACAACTATTTGTCCGCCCTTGGGTTCAAACTTCTAACTATTTCTCCACTCAAATTGCATTATTGGAAAAAATTAAAATTGAATTTGATAACGCTGAAATTAGTATCCCATATAACCAATTAGATATTCACTTACCTGAACAAGCTCAAATTACTTTGAATAAATAAGTCCAAAAAAATAACCGCACTTTAAGTTAAAGTGCGGTGTAATTTAAGTTGAAATTTAGGTTTAATAAATGAGAAATGACTAAATTATCAACAAAAATTTGTCAAGTGATATTATGAGGAAAAATAAAAGCCTTGCGTTTTTAGCAAGGCTTGTGATGTTATTCTTGGCTAAATCGAAAACCGTACATATCAACAATTTTAACTTTTGAATAATGGTATTTGGTTATTTTTCCGTTAAAATCGATCACTTTACGTTCTTCGCTTAACTTATCTATTTCTTCTTTATTTTCCATATAAAATTGATAAATAATCGCCAAAGATTTTTTATTTGGAATACTAAAACCACAAAGATCGCCAGCAATTCCACTAAACGTTTGTTTAAAGAAACAATCATAGGCTGGAGTGATCGCAAAAACACCTAACAAAACTTTTGTTGTTAATGTAACAGCTTGATGTTTCTGACCTTTTAATAAATGCTCTTTTACCTGAGCATATAAATTCAAAATAGTCTGGGCTTCGATATCATAATGCTCTATATCCATTTCCCAATTGCTTATTGGCTGTTGATAGATCCATTCAACCAAATCCCTTAAATAAGTAGGATTTTTCTTCAATAAGAAACTTGAACCACGCAACATTCCCCAACTTGCCAAATAACTCCATAAAACTTGGCAACTTTTTTCAATATCAATATTGCCCGTCTCTTTTGAAGAACGAAAATGGGAATAACAAAGATCAAAGCTGTAATAGCGATGTGTTTGTTCTTCTGCTTCACTATTAAATGAATCAATAATTTTAGTGATATTTCTTTTCATAAATTGTACCTAATTAATGTTTCCCTTCATATAAATCAATATTCTCTATATCGACTTCTGGAGGATAAGGTGTAAGCATAGCTAATGGTTTACTGCAAATTAAAGTTAATACCCAACTAATAATAGCAATACAAATAGATAATATAAATAGCTCTACTTTATCTATAAGTGCAATATTAAACCAGTTAATTCTAAGCATAGATGTTATAATAATATTTATAGTGTCGATATCGAATCCCATTTCCCTCCAACTGATTCCTGCTTGGTGAGTTAATTGTAAATAAGTATATCCGATACCATAGCCAATTATTCCAATGAAAGAAGCCCAGCTATTTTTCAGATATTTATTGCATTCTTCCCAACGCGTCTGTGGAATATACTGTAGGTCGTAAATACGATTAGAAGCATTTTCTTCTTTTAATTTTGCTTTATCAAAATCTGCTTTTAACTTTTTACCTGCCTTACTTCTTGTACTGATTGCGCCATCATTATTTCTAGAAATACCTTGTTCCTCAACAGCACTATCAATATCCTCGAGCAACTTATAATTTTTAATCCAAACATCATTATAATATTTATATTCATCTTTATCTTCCTTATTAAGCCAAAAATCATCATACGTTTTCTTAAATGGATGATAATAACGAGTAATTGAGAAATACTTAAATAATGAATAAATAAAAATACTTAGTAAGGCGACAGGCGTAATAAATACAATCAAAACAGGAATAATAATAATTGCTAAACAACCACCACAACCACCATTATCAGATGATCTTTTTCTCTTTGCCATTTTAATCCTCTTATAATTAATTATAAATTTGCAATGATCTAAACTAAAAAAACTTTTTGTCTACGCTACGCATTCAATAAAATAATGAGGTATTCATAAACTACTAGTCTCTTAATTTCTGTTTTAGACATAAGTGACTCTTTAAATAATTCTAGGGGGTTCTACACGATATTTACTTGTTATGTCAATAACAAGTAAAAGGAGTATACTCCTTTGAAAAATAAGCTACTGTAGAATGGAATTGATTTAAAAATGTTAAAAGTGCGGTCAAATTTAAAAAAGTTTTGCTTAAAACAAAAGCCCTAACATTTCTGCTAGGGCTTTTCTTTTTATCTTTTGTTAATTAAGCAACGATTGCTTTTTCAACAACACGAACTAAAGTCCAAGATTTAGTTTTAGAGATTGGACGACATTCGCGAACCTCTACAACATCACCTAATTTAGCTTCGTTATTTTCATCGTGCACATGTAGTTTAGTTGTGCGACGGATAAACTTACCATAAAGAGGGTGTTTAACCTTGCGTTCGATAGCAACGACAAATGATTTGTCCATTTTGTCGCTAACAACTTTACCTTGCACGCTACGAATTTTATCAGTCATTACTCACCCGCCTTTTCGGTTAATACAGTTTTTACTTGTGCAATACTGCGACGCACTTGTTTTAACTGATGGGTTTGTTGAAGCTGACCGGTGGCTGCTTGCATACGCAATTTGAATTGCTCACCTAACAAGTTAACCAATTCAGCATTCAGCTCTTCAACAGTTTTTGTACGTAGTTCTTGAGCTTTCATTACATCACCGTTTTAGTTACGAATGTGGTCTTGATTGGAAGTTTTGCTGCTGCCAATGCAAATGCGTGACGAGCAACTTCTTCAGACACACCATCCATTTCATACATTACTTTACCCGGCTGGATTAAAGCTACCCAGTACTCAACGTTACCTTTACCTTTACCCATACGGACTTCTAATGGTTTTTCAGTAATTGGTTTGTCTGGGAATACACGAATCCAGATTTTACCTTGACGTTTAACTGCACGAGTCATTGCACGACGTGCTGCCTCGATTTGACGAGCTGTTAAACGGCCACGACCAACTGCTTTTAAACCGAAGGTACCGAAGCTAACTTCTGTACCACCTGCAATACCACGGTTACGACCTTTGTGGACTTTACGGAATTTTGTACGTTTTGGTTGCAACATTTAGCAAATCTCCTTACTTACGACCTTTACCGCGTGGTGCCTTTTTAGGCGCGGCAGGTTGTTGTTCTGGTTGTTGTGCAATTGCAGCCATTCCACCAAGAATTTCACCTTTGAAGATCCATACTTTAACGCCGATTACGCCGTATGTAGTATGAGCTTCTGAGGTGTTATAATCGATGTCCGCACGTAATGTATGTAATGGTACGCGACCTTCACGATACCACTCAGAACGTGCAATCTCTGCACCACCTAAACGACCGCTTACTTCAACTTTGATACCTTTAGCACCTAAACGCATTGCGTTTTGTACCGCTTTTTTCATAGCACGGCGGAACATTACACGACGTTCAAGTTGAGAAGCAATGCTGTCTGCAACTAATTTTGCATCTAATTCAGGTTTTTTCACTTCAGCAATGTTGATTTGTGCTGGAACGCCTGCGATAGCCGCTACTGCGTTACGTAATTTTTCAACATCTTCACCTTTTTTACCGATTACGATACCAGGACGAGCTGTGTGAATAGTTACACGGATGCTTTTCGCTGGACGCTCAATAGTGATGCGTGAAACTGAAGCATTCGCTAATTCTTTGTTTAAGAATTTACGTACTTTGAAATCGCCGTCTAAATTATCAGCGAAGTCTTGTGTATTCGCGAACCAAGTAGAGCTCCAAGGCTTAACAATACCTAGGCGAATACCATGTGGATGTACTTTTTGACCCATTGTTATTCCTCTACGATTAACGATCTGACACAACCACTGTGATGTGGCTTGTACGTTTTAAAATACGATCTGCACGACCTTTAGCACGTGGCATAACACGTTTCATGCTTGGACCTTCATCAACGAAAATCTTCGCAACTTTAAGATCATCGATATCTGCACCGTCATTGTGCTCTGCGTTAGCGATTGCAGACTCAAGCACTTTTTTCACTAAAGCAGCTGCTTTTTTGTTTGTGAAAGTTAAAATTTCTAATGCTTGTGCAACTTTCTTACCACGGATTAAATCCGCAACTAAGCGAGCTTTTTGCGCTGAAGTGCGAGCGTAACGATGTTTAGCAATAGTTTCCATCTTTTACCCCTTACTTCTTAGCTTTCTTATCCGCAGCGTGACCGCGGTATGTACGAGTCGGTGCAAATTCACCTAATTTATGGCCGATCATTTCATCAGAAACATAAACAGGAACGTGCTGACGACCATTATGGACTGCGATGGTCAATCCGATCATTGAAGGAATGATCATTGAACGACGGGACCAAGTTTTGATTGGTTTTTTATCCCCGCTTTCCACCGCCTTCTCTACCTTCTTCAACAAGTGTAGGTCAAGGAAAGGACCCTTCTTGAGAGAACGTGGCATGGCTTATCCTCTTAATTTAATTAATATTATTTGCCACGACGACGTACGATATATTTATCAGTACGTTTGTTGTGACGAGTTTTCTTACCTTTGGTTTGAACGCCCCAAGGTGTAACAGGATGTTTACCGAAGTTACGACCTTCACCACCACCGTGTGGGTGATCTACTGGGTTCATTGCTGTACCACGAACTGTAGGGCGAACGCCTCTCCAGCGGTTAGCACCAGCTTTACCAAGTACGCGAAGCATATGTTCTGAGTTACCAACTTCACCAATAGTAGCTGTACATTCAGATAATACTTTACGTATTTCGCCTGAACGAAGACGTAAAGTTACATAGTTACCTTCACGAGCGATAATTTGTACATAAGCACCAGCAGAACGAGCGATTTGTCCGCCTTTACCTGGTTTTAATTCAACGTTATGTACTGTTGAACCAACTGGGATGTTACGCATTGGTAATGAGTTACCAACTTTAATTGGCGCATTAACACCAGATTGGATTTGATCGCCTGCTGCTAAACCTTTAGGTGCTAAGATGTAGCGACGCTCACCATCTTTATAAAGCACTAAAGCGATGTTTGCAGAACGATTTGGATCATATTCAAGACGCTCAACAACCGCTGGGATATCTAACTTGTTACGTTTGAAATCGATTAAACGGTAATGTTGTTTATGACCACCACCAATATGACGAGTAGTGATACGTCCTAAATTATTACGACCACCAGTTTTAGATTTAGTATCTAGTAATGGTGCGTAAGGTTTGCCCTTGTGTAATTCAGGGTTTACGATTTTAACAACGTGACGACGACCAGCGGAGGTCGGCTTACATTTAACGATAGCCATTTATATCTTCTCCTCCGAAATTACTCAGCCGCACCTTCAACGAAGTCAAGTGATTGACCTTCTTGAAGAGTAACATAAGCTTTTTTCCAGTCACTACGCTGACCCATTTTAGTACCACGGCGTTTAGTTTTACCTTTAACAACCACTGTACGAACTGAGTCCACTTTCACTTCAAATAATTGCTCAACAGCATTTGCAATTTCGACTTTATTTGCGTCTAAAGCAACTTTGAAAACAATTGTATTTGATTTTTCAGCGTTATTTGTTGCTTTTTCTGATACGTGAGGTGCTCTTAACACTTTTAACAAACGTTCTTGTTGAATCATGCGAACATCTCCTCAATTTGTTTCACAGCATCTACAGTTACAACAACTTTATCGAATGCGATTAAGCTCACTGGATCGATAGCTTGAACATCACGCACATCTACTTTGTAAAGGTTACGTGCTGCTAAGAATAGATTTTCATCTAAGCTTGCTGTGATAATTAACACATCTTCAAGTGCTAATTCTTTTAATTTTTGTACTAAAACTTTAGTTTTTGGTGCATCGATTTCAAATTTCTCAACAACCACTAAACGGTCTTGACGAACTAATTCAGAAAGAATGCTTTTGATTGCACCACGGTACATTTTCTTGTTCACTTTTTGGCTGTGATCTTGTGGTTTAGCTGCGAAAGTCACACCACCAGAACGCCAGATTGGTGATTTAACATCACCTGAACGAGCACGGCCAGTACCTTTTTGACGCCAAGGTTTTTTACCTGAACCAGACACTTCAGCACGAGTTTTTTGTGCACGAGAACCTTGACGAGCACCTGCTGCATAAGCAACAACTACTTGGTGGATTAACGCTTCATTAAACTCACGTCCGAAGGTAGTTTCAGAAACAGCTAGTGCGTTTGCACCTACAACTTGTAATTCCATCTCTATCTCCTAGACTTATGCTTTAACTGCTGGTTTAACGATAACATCACTATTAGTTGCACCAGGTACAGAACCTTTAACTAATAATAATTTACGCTCAGCATCTACACGAACAACTTCAAGTGATTGAACAGTTACACGCTCAGCACCTAAGTGTCCAGCCATTTTTTTACCTTTAAACACACGACCTGGAGTTTGGTTTTGACCAATAGAACCAAGAACACGGTGTGATAAAGAGTTACCATGAGTAGCATCTTGAGTACGGAAGTTCCAACGTTTAACACCACCTTGGAAACCTTTACCTTTTGATGTACCAGTAACATCTACTTTTTTAACATCAGTGAAGATGTCTACGTTGATTTCTTGACCTAAAGTGAATTCTTCACCTTCAGTACGAAATTCCCATAAACCGCGACCAGCTTCAACACCTGCTTTAACGAAATGACCTGCTTCAGGCTTAGTTACACGACTAGCTTTTTTAGTACCAGTAGTAACTTGAATTGCAGTATAGCCATCGTTTTCAAGAGTTTTAACTTGAGTCACACGGTTGGCTTCGATTTCGATTACGGTAACTGGAACTGACACGCCATCTTCATTGAAGATACGGGTCATACCAACTTTACGACCGACTAAACCAATCATTGTAATAACCTCTTAATTAACCTAGGCTGATCTGCACGTCAACGCCGGCAGCCAAATCTAAACGCATTAATGCATCAACAGTTTTTTCTGTTGGCTCTACGATATCTACTAAACGTTTGTGTGTACGAATTTCGTATTGGTCACGTGCGTCTTTGTTTACGTGTGGAGAAATCAACACGGTAAAACGCTCTTTACGAGTTGGTAAAGGTATTGGACCACGAACTTGTGCACCAGTACGTTTAGCTGTTTCTACGATCTCCGCTGTAGATTGATCGATTAAACGATGATCAAATGCTTTTAAGCGGATACGGATTCTTTGGTTCTGCATTAGACCAGAGCTCCATTAAAAATTAGCTAATAAAAAAACCGAACCACCGCTCGATAAACTACATCAAGGGGGCACAGTCATACCTTATTTAGTCCTCAAATCGAGAACATTGTTATGCATTACATATCGTAATACTCGTTTAATAAATGATTACATTAAACGGCTCTCATATCGAAAGCTCGTGGATTATACTGGGATCGTGCCTATCTTGCAAATGTTTTTTCAAAAAATAAGCAATTCAAGCTATAATTTCTGCCACTGTGATATTTATCTCAACTTAACCTAGAAAATACTTAATGAAACAAGAAAAAAATCTACCGCACTTTTCTGCATCTTCTACCTCATCCAATCATTTTTATCGAGGTCGTTTTTCTGTTGCCCCCATGTTAGATTGGACAACCCGTCATTGCCGTTATTTTCATCGCCAATTTACCCAACACACTTTGCTCTATACGGAAATGGTCACAACGGGAGCCATCATTCATGCCAAATATGATCATCTTGATTATGATGTTGCTGAAAACCCGGTCGCATTACAACTTGGCGGTAGCGATCCTGGACAGTTGCAATATTGTGCAAAAAAAGCTGAAGAACGTGGCTATCAAGAAATCAATTTAAATGTTGGTTGTCCTTCTGATCGAGTACAAAATGGCATGTTTGGTGCTTGTCTTATGGGGAAAGCAGATTTAGTTGCACAATGTGTAACGCAAATGCAAAGTGCGGTCAATATTCCTGTTACGGTAAAAACTCGTATTGGTATTGATGAATTTGATAGCTATGAATTTTTGTGTGATTTCGTACAAAAAGTACATAGCGCTGGTTGCCAAGAGTTCATTGTTCACGCTAGAAAAGCTTGGTTATCTGGATTGAGTCCAAAGGAAAATCGCGAAATTCCACCGCTCAACTATGAACGAGTCTATCAATTGAAAAAAGACTTTCCTCATTTGTTGATTAGCATTAACGGTGGGATTAAAACCATTGAGGAAATTCAACAACATCTTCATCATGTGGATGGTATAATGGTTGGGCGTGAGGCTTATCAAAACCCCGCTTTATTAGGTTATATTGACCAAGCCTTATTTGATCCAACTTGCGCAATTGTTACACCAAGACAAGCGGTCGAAAAAATGTTCCCTTATATAGAGCAGCAGCTTAGCCAAGGTGTTTATCTTAACCATATTGCTCGACACATGTTAGGGGCTTTCCAGCAATGTAAAGGCGCTCGACAATGGCGTCGTTATATTAGCGAAAATGCGCATAAAGCTCATGCTGGTGTAGAAGTGATTGAAAAAGCGCTCTCTTTCGTTGAAGAAAAATAACGCATAAAAAATGCCCTTAATTATTCATAACTAAGGGCATTCATTTATCTTTATTTTAGGATTATTTTTCTAAAAGAGCGGTTGGATTTTCCGCTATTTTTTCAGCGACCTCAACTTCCTGCTCCTTGATTGACATCGCAGATCTTAAACCTTCAGCTCGAACTTTTTGGGCTAATTCAAGTTCACCTGCTTGCTCAAACACATAACCTGCCATTGTAATGTCATTTCCCTGTAAGCTCGCTTTATTCTCCAACACTTTCTTAAAGACATCCGCGGCTTTAGCAAAATTATCATTGCGCACATACAGATAACCTAAAGCACGATTGACACAGCAACAATCTTTATCATTTGCTTGTTTTACTCGTTTTTCTAGAAGTTTTAATAATTTACTATTATCTTCTGGCTGTAAACGTGTGATTTGAGCACAAAGTGCGGTATTAATTTCACTACCAGTTTCCGCTTTTTTCAATGCTTCAATCGCTAATGCATAAGCACTTTCGTGATCGTCACTATCAAGTAAGCGGCGAATTAAGCCCACTTTCACATATAAATCATTGCGACGTTTACGAGGTTGCTCATCCCACCAACGTAATAGACCATCAACACCTTCTTCATTCATCTTCTCATCTAATAAACCATCTTCGACTTTGCGTTGAAGTGCGGTAAATTCTTCGGAAGAGTAAAGACCTGCTTTTTCAATTTGATCTAAAATTTTATCTAATGCATGGAACGCATTGGATTTTAAGTAAATTTTTACTGCAAGTTTTAATACTTCCTTATTACGAGAAGTCATCTCCAATAAACTATCTACAGAACTGCGTGCGGCTGGAAGTTTATTTTGTTGCAATAAAATTCGGGTACGAGCAATTTCAACAATTAAACTATCTGTACCAGCTAAGTCTGTTGCTTCAATTAAATAACGGTTTGCAGCAAAATCATCACCTCGATTTTGTGCAGCCTCTGCTGCTTTAATTAAATTCAATACAGGCTCATCTGAATGTTTTGCATTTTTACCAATCAATTTTTCTGCTTTAGAATAATCGCCTTCGTTCATCTTCACCAAACCCTCTAAAGTTTGACGTTGTGCTTTGAGGCGTTTACGGCGAGAGAACCAACCGTATGTATTGCTGCTCAAACGGAAGAAACGTGTAATTACCCATTCAATGAGATAAACCACCGCCATTAAAATAACGAAGAAAACTACTAACATCGTAATTGACATTTCGATGTTATAACCTGCTGTTTGAATTAACACATAACCTTGTTTACCAGATAAATAAGGTCCACCAATCAATCCACCTAGCAAGACCAGCATTAAAAATAGCGCTCTAAACATACCCTATTCTCCTCTTACTGTGCTTGCTCTTGAGCTGGTTGCTCATCAGTTTTTGGCTCAGAACTTGTTTCCTGAGCATCTTTGCTTTCTTCACTTACCTTACTTTCTTTAGTTTCAGGAGTCCCCACTAAATCCTTATCCACTGCAATTTCAATTTTCTGTACTGGCAATGGTTGTTTATTGAGTAACTTATCTAACACAACAAGACTAGTTAATTGATTTGGCACATCCACATAAATAGACTGCTCAGCCAACTCATCAATCTCTTTTAAGAAGTTTTGCGCCACTTCAGTATTCGTATCAAAATAACTTCTTACCCAAGAACTCACCATTTCAAGTGATTGCTTGTATAAATCATTTTGCTGACGAGGAACTGCCATAATCGCAATTTGTAAACGTAAACGAATATTTTCACGCAAATAAATATCTTGATTTGGCGCAAGCAATTCTTTTGAATTCACATTGCGAGGTTTTACGCGAATAAAATGATTCAAAAAAGAGAGTGCACTTTTTTCTGCATTTGCTTTCCAATCTTCTACAGAGTCACTTAATTGCACATTCTCTTGCTCATCAAAATTCACATTTAATACAACCAATTCATCAACACCATTAGCTAATTGTGATAAATGCTGCATGATGGCATTTTGATCAACGTTATTGACGGATAACAGTTGTTTTAAATCTGCATTAATTGCCTGACGGGCACTGATGACTTTTGGATCATTCACTTTCGCAAGAGTTTCATCTGCAACTTTTAATAATGAAATAGCAGTATCCACATCATTATCCAATACAAGTTTACGCAAGGCATTATTTAGCAAGAAATCTGTTTCAGATAATAACCAATCAGTTGGTTGCTCAACCTTACCTACAGCATCTAATTTATTTACTTGAGCCTGTAAGCCTTGGATTGAATGATCTTTTCTAGCAATTTCATTCTCTAACAGATCAATCTTCTGAGTGACAGAATTTTTATATTCCTCAAAGGCTGCCTGCAACTTCTCATGATTTTCTGTTTGGACAGAGCTTTCTGGCTGACCAAGTGCGGTCAGTTTTTGTTGAATTTCGTCTACTTTTTGTTGACCAAAATAATAGCCTGTACCACCAATCCCCAAGGCAACCAACAAGGCTAACAGTGCAATTGCAGTCCCACCTTTTTTCACTACCACAGTTTCTACTCTAGGTTCAACTTTAGTTTCAACTGCCTTTTCTACAACCTGTTCATCTTCTCTTTCCATCACATGCTCCTTATTTAAGAAAGTTTCCCGTTGAGCTTGATTTTCTTGCTCAGAAATATTATTTGCAGGCACTTCCTCATGTTGTAATTCAGCCTCTAAAACTGGCTCTTGTATTAATACATTATCCTTTTTTTCTTCACTTAACTTTGAAGAAGATGAATGTTTTTTAGCCATAATTTTTATTCCTTAATCAAATGAATTTTTAGCCATTATTTTGTAATGCTTTGAAAATACTCGAATTATCTGCCTTCTCAGATACAACAATATGGGTCCAGCCAATACTTTTGGCCAATGCTGCAATACGTTGACTTACTGTCACTAAACGACAATTTAATAACCAACTTGCCTCCGCATTTGGCACAAGCGCCACTAAATAATTTAAAATCTCTAAGCTTGTTACAACAATTGTATCTACACCAATACGCTGACATAGACTAATCTGTTCTAAATTATTATATTCAACAGGTGTTCGTTGATAGCATTCTAACATTTCAACTTTAGCGCCTCGCAAAACGACTTGTTCAGCAACGAATTCGCGACCACCATTACCACGCAAAATCAGCACATTTTTACCTTGTAAATCCTGCATTTGTGGCAAATCCAACAAACCTTCACTATTTTCTTGCTCAATAGGATAATGCACTGAATTTCCCGTTTGACTCGCAAAATATTCTGCAGTTCGTTGTCCAACGGTAAAGTAATGTAAATCTGCACGCCAATAGAAACCTGCTGAACTTAAAGTTCGCTGTGCATATTCCACAGCGTGTTGAGATACGACAAAGACATAATCACCAGCGTTCAATTGTTGTAATTTATTGGGTAGTTGATTTAATTCTTGTCCTGCGACGATAGAAATAAGTGGTAAGTGGATTGCCATAGCCCCTGTTTTATTAAGCATATCAACAAGCTGTTTTCCTCGCTCACCGGGACGCGTAATTAAAACTGCCATTGACTCTCCTTTCTATCTTTCTCTCAACTATGATTGACAAATAGCTTGTAAAATCTTATCTGCACCCTGTTGTAATAATTGCTCTGCAATATTAATGCCTAATTCTTCCGCTTTTTGTACCGCACTTTGAGATAATTCAAGCTCTGAAGATAATGTAATTTACAAATAATCCCTTTCCACCAATTTTGGCTAATGGAGTATCTAAAATGACATCCCCCTTTGTGACGATAGGAATGAGCTCTACGCTTAAAAGAGGATAAAATCGTTGCAAGCAATCTTTGACATAAGTTGCTTACCATAATGCTAATGGACTTTGTCGAGTAGCAATTTTTACGGTCTTTTTAATATTCATCGCATAGAAATTTAGATTAGACTTGTAACCGCAATATCCTATCACTGTTGCTATTAAATGTCAGTGTAGATTTAAATTTTTGCTCGAATTTTTTGCTTTCACACAAGGGGAGTGATAGAGTAAGCGCGATTAATTTATCCAAGTAGGGAATAACTTGAAATACGATCTCCAAACAGCGAAGAAACAAGTTGAATTTATTGATCAATTACGTTTAGAAAGAGCATTGGCCTCAACTTCAGTAAATTTCCAACAAGTATTACAACTCATTACCTTATTACTACATATTAATCATCCATCAATGGCTGGTTACATCCCAGAGGCACCACATGGTATCGCTGACTTTGAGTTGTCAGACTATCAGCAAAAATTTCTAGCAACTCATCTTACCCATAGCGATTTTGAGCACCTGAGCGATCATTTAGCACAATTAGAAAACCTAACTTATACGCCTATTTTAGGTGTTTATGTTATGGGGAGTATCGGCTCTATCAGCCAAACACCAAATTCAGACTTAGATATTTGGATCTGCCACAGAGAAGATCTTAGCCTAGAAGAAAAAGAACAACTCACGCAAAAAAACAATAAACTACAACAATGGGCAAAAAATCTTGGCGTGGAAATTAATCTCTACTTAATGGATCAACAACGCTTTCGTAGTTTTCGTTATGCCGATGCGCTAACCTCAGAAAACAGTGGCTCTGCACAATATATGCTCTTACTAGAGGAGTTTTATCGCTCCGTTATTCGCCTTGCTGGTAAACCACTTCTTTGGTTACATCTAAAAGTAGAAAATGAACAAGATTATGGTTCCGAAGTCAATCGCTTAATAAAAACCAAACAGATAAATATAGAAGACTGGGTAGACTTTGGTTGCCTTAGTGCTTTTTCGGCAAACGAATATTTCGGTGCAAGTTTATGGCAATTATACAAAGGTATCGACTCGCCTTATAAGTCTGTTCTCAAAATCTTGCTGCTAGAAAGCTATTCTTATGAATATCCAAATACGCACTTAATTGCACAAGAATTCAAGCGCCGCTTACTCAATAATGATCTTAACTATCATTATGACCCTTATTTAGCCATGCTAGACCGTGTGAGTGCATTTTTAACTCATTTAAAAGAATTCAAAAGACTAGATTTTGTCAGACGTTGCTTTTATATGAAAGCCAGTGAATACAGCTCTCAAAAACAAGAAAACAATTGGCGTGTAGAAAAACTGAATCAACTCATACAGCAGTGGAACTGGTCTGACAGACTTATTCAGAACTTAAACCAACGCAAAACATGGAAAATAAAAAAAGTTAAGGAAAGTCATAACGACCTGATGCAATACCTTATGTTTAGCTACCGAAATCTCATCAATTTCGGGCGCAAATATAATGTGAATGCGAGCATCATGCCGCAAGATATTTCGATATTGACCAGAAAACTTTATACAGCATTTGAAGAGCTGCCAGGAAAAATAACTTTGCTAAATCAGGCCATTTCCTTGGATTTATCAGAACCCCACTTAACTTTTATTGAAGTAAAACAAAGTAAATTCTTTAAAGCTGGGTGGTATCTAGTAACACAAAAACCAGATGTGCAAGGATTTTGTCAAAAACGTTATATGGAGTATGGCGAAAATCTAAATAAACTTGTCGCATGGGCTTATTTCAATGGTCTACTTACACCAACCACTTCATTGTATATTCATAGCAATAGCGTATCAGTAGAAACTCTGCGCCATTTTGTTGCAGATTTACGCTTATCTTTTCCTGCCACAAGGGCTACAAAGGCGACTAACGAAGAATTAACACAACAATGCGAAATTAAAAATCTCTTTGTCACTGTTAATTTAACTAACGACCCAACAAGGCATTTACTACAAAGTAAATCCACGATTTTACCAAGTGATTTATTCAGTTTCGGACCTTCAGAGGAAAGTCTTGTAGGAAGTATTGATCTCACTTATAGAAATATCTGGAATGAGATCCGCACTTTACATTTTGAAGGTGCAAATGCCATTTTATTAGCCCTAAAAGTGCTATCAAATAAAATTTATCCTGGATCGACACCACCTCAGTCAATTAACGTTTTTTGTTATAGCCAACATTACCAAAAAACGCTACGCAATATTGTCCAAGTATTGTTCAAAAAATGCATTGAAATACGTATTGGTGATGCTGATGCACCAAAAAACAACATGCTACGAGTAGCTGGTAAAAACTGGCAATTCTTCTTTGAGGAGCGTGGTTTAAGTTTACAAGAAATGCACAATGCCTCAATTAATAATAGCGTCTTTGATAATGAGCTACGCAATACAATTGAAGAAAAAGAAACCGCACTTTTATCAGAGCAAAAACATTATCCTTATGAGATGGATGCTTTTGCAAGTGAAGGTTTCCTACAATTTTTCTTTGAAGATAACGAGGATAAAAGTTTTAACGTGTATATTTTAGATGAACAAAACCATATTGAAATTTATCGACGTTGTGAGGGTTCTAAAGAACAGAAAATTCATGAGATAAATCAAATTTATCAATCAGCAAGCTTGGATCAACACAACAATCCATATAAAATCGTGCAACATAATTTTAACTATCCACAATTTTATCAATTATTACCAGATTGCAATGGTGGAACAAAAATCGTGCCTTTCCACAGTCGCCTTGCACTCTCATAATAAGGGGGGATAATCAATGTCTGACAAAACAAAAGTGATATTAATTGACGATCATCCTTTGATGCGTCGAGGTATCAAACAACTACTTGAGCTAGATGAGTCTTTTGAAGTGATAGGTGACGCAGGAAGTGGAAGTGAAGGTGTAAATTTGGCATTGCAACTTGAGCCAGATTTAATCATTTTAGATTTAAATATGAAAGGATTATCAGGACTAGATACATTAAAAGCGCTACGCACAGAAGGAATTGATGCAAGAATTTTAATATTGACAGTATCTGATGCGAAAAATGATATTTTTAATTTAATTGATGCTGGAGCTGATGGCTATTTACTAAAAGATACTGAACCAGATACCTTACTCTCACAAATCAAACGTATTTCGCAAGGTGAAGTCATCCTCAGTGACTCTATAAAAAATTTATTATTAGAACGCAAAAATGATGAGGACCCAATTTATTCTCTTACCGACCGAGAAATGAATGTCTTAGAACTCATCGCTACAGGATTATCAAACAAGCAAATTGCAGGTCAATTATTTATTTCTGAAGAGACAGTAAAAGTACATATTCGCAACTTATTGCGTAAACTCAATGTACATTCCCGAGTTGCTGCAACAGTTTTATATTTCCAATATAAAGGAATGTAAATTTAACATCTTCACAAAGCAAAAGAGCGGTAAAAAAACACCGCTCTTTTTGTTGTTACTTAATCAACTAAGCTACTTCACTTAATTTCACTGGACGACCTTCATCCAAGGATTTTTTCGCTGCAATAGCGATTAATACTGGTTGTAAACCATCGTTTCCGTTAACTAAAGTTGGTTTGTCATTTACCACTGAGTCAACGAAACACGCCATTTCATCTGCAAAAGATTGCATATAGCGTTCTAAGAAGAAGTATTTAGGTTTTTCTGCAATCACACCATTTACATTGGATAAAATCGCTGTTGACGGGGTATCGTTAGCAGTTTGGATAGCACCTTTAGAACCAAATACTTCAGCACGTTGATCATAACCATAAACAGCTTTACGGCTATTGTCGATCACTGCGATTGCACCATTTGCTAGTTTTAAAGTAATCACTGCGGTATCAATATCGCCTGCTTTACCAATTTCTGGATTAACAAGCACACCACCAGCGGCATAAACTTCTGTTACTTCGCTGCCTGATAAATAACGCACCATGTCAAAATCATGGATAGTCATATCAAAGAACATACCGCCAGACACTTTCACATATTCAATTGGTGGCGCATCTGGGTCACGAGAAGTAACACGAATAACATGAGGTTCGCCAATATCACCATTCACTACCGCATCTTTAATCGCTTTGAAGTTGTGATCAAAACGGCGGTTAAAACCAACTTGGAATTTAACGCCAGCTTTTTCAACTTCTGCTAATACTTGTTGAATACGACCTACATCTGCATCAATTGGTTTTTCACAGAAAATATGTTTGCCCGCTTGTGCTGCTTCAATAGAAATTGGCGCATGAGTATTGGTTGAAGAACAGACTAAAACCGCATCAATTTCTGGATCTTGTAGAATTAATTTGTAATCTTCATAGACATTTGGAATTCCCATTCCTTTTGCCCATTCTTTTAATTCTTCTGTTACACGAACATCAGAAATTGCTTTGATTTCAGCACCTTTTACGTATTTTGTAATACTTTCTGAATGTACACGACCGATACGGCCAGCACCAATAATACCTACTTTAATCATGTTAAACTCCTGCCACTTCTTTAATATATTTACGACCTTTAATTGCATACTCTAATGGGTTTGCAATTGCTGGATCTTGTTCAGCTTCAACAACCATCCAACCTTTGTAATCATGTTTTTCTAAAATATCAAAGATTGGTTTGAAATCGATAACGCCGTCGCCCGGAACAGTAAATGTACCTTTTACAACACCTTCTAAGAAACTGAGATCATTTGCTTTTACTTCTGCCACAACTTCATCACGTACGTCTTTTAAGTGAACATGTACAACACGATCAATGTATTTTTCTAATACATCTAACATCACTTGTTGTGAGCCTTCTGAATAATAAAGGTGACCAGAATCGAATAATAAATACACATCATCATTAGTGATTTCCATATATTTATCAATTTCTGCTGGAGTTTGAATACCAGTACCCATGTGGTGATGTAAGCATACTTTCATGCCTTTTTCTGCAGCTAATTTCGCAAGTTCATTATAGCCTTCTGCAAGTAATTGCCATTCAGCTTCAGTGAATACTGTTTTCTCTTTGAAAATCGCTTTTTTCTGACCTTGAATACTGCGGCTTTGCTCAGAACAACCAATCACTTTCGCACCCATTGCGTGCAAGAAATCACGGTGTTCAATAAAACCTTTGATAGTTTCCTCTTTTTTACCGTCAACAAAGAAGGTACTAAACCAAGCATTACAAATTTGGATACCACGTAAATCTAATTTACGTTTTAATACTTCAATATCACGCGGATATTTACTTCCTACTTCACTGCCAGTGAAACCAGCTAATGCCATTTCACTTACACATTGTTCAAATGTATTCTCTTTACCAATTTCTGGTAAATCGTCATTTGTCCAACCAATTGGTGCAATACCCAATTTTACATTTTCAGCTTTCATATTGTTGTCCTTCTTAAAAAGAATGAATAAATCTCGGATTATTTGGGAAGATAGGCTCTATTGAGCCCATCAGGTTAAATTAGTAACGTCTTGCCGCATCAATATGCTCAACTGCATCTTCATAAGCAGCTTTGATTTCCTCTTTGTTTGACACTTCCGCCACACCAACGTGCCACCAACTGTCATAGCCTTTTGCCATCGTTTTCGGCAATACTTTAATATCAATTAAAGTAGAAACTTGTTGTTGTTTTGCATCGGCTAAAGCTGCACGCAATTCTTCTTCAGTAGTGACTTGATAAGTTTTACAGCCATAAGATGCTGCGTTCATGGCAAAGTTAACTGGAACAAAGCCACCATCTAATTTATTAGTTTTCTCGTTTCTGAAACGGAACTCCGTAGCAAAGCTATCCATACCATGACCAATTTGTAGATTATTGATACAGCCATTTGTCATGTTATCAAATAACACTACGTTAATTTTTCTGTTTTCTTGAATGGAAGTCACTAACTCAGAATGTAGCATCATGTAAGAGCCATCGCCTAATAAGGTATAAACTTCACGATGTGGTTCTGCAATTTTAACCCCAAGCGCTGCGTTTACCTCATAGCCCATACAAGAATAGCCATATTCTAAGTGGTAAGTATTTTCGCCTTTAGATTGCCAAATACGTTGTAAATCGCCTGGTAAACTACCTGCTGCTGCAACGATCACGTCATCGTTACCTAAAGTTTCATTTAAAATACCAAGCACTCTTGTTTGTGCTAAACAAGAATTTGTCATATCCATAAACTCAGCATAAACCGCATCACGATCTAAACGGTCGTCAATTTCAGGCACGAAATCTTTACCGGTATAAGTCACGTTATGAACACGTGCTAATTCAGTAGCTAATGCTTGTTTTGCTTGAGCAATTTTATCGCCCCATTGAGATTGATAGCCTGTTGTAGCTAAAAGTGCGGTCAATTTCTCTAATGTTTCTTTCGCATCAGCTGTTACTTGAACGCCATCTAATTTATAAGCATCAAAACGCGCTATGTTGATATTTAAGAATTTTGCTTCGTCAGTATTGAAAATCCATTTAGAGCCCGTAGTGAAGTCTGTATATCTTGTACCTATACCAATGACTAAATCTGCTTCTGGTGCTAATAAGTTAGCTGCCACACAACCAGTTACACCAACGCCGCCCATATTCAAATAATGCTCAGAAACCACCGCACTTTTACCTGCTTGTGTTTCTGCAAATGGAATATTATAGATTTCCGCAAAGGCTTTTAATTGTTCTGCTGCCTCAGAATAACGCACACCACCACCACAAATAATCAATGGTTTTTTCGCATTTTGAATTAAGGTTAAGGCATCTTGTAACATTGCCTCTGTTGGTGGCGTACGCTCAATACGATGAATACGTTTTTGTAAGAAATGCTCAGGGAAGTCATAAGCCTCAGCTTGTACATCTTGTGGTAAAGCAATTGTAACCGCCCCTGTTTCCGCTGGGTCAGTTAATACACGCATTGCATTGATACAAGCTGTCATTAATTGCTCTGGACGACTCACACGATCCCAGTATTTGCTCACTGCACGGAAAGCGTCATTGGTGCTAATACTTAAATCATAAGTTTGCTCAATTTGTTGTAGCACAGGATCTGGCTGACGCGTTGCAAAAACGTCACCAGGTAAAAGAAGAAGTGGAATACGGTTTGCTGTCGCTGTTGCTGCTGCGGTAATCATATTTGCTGCACCTGGTCCAACAGAAGAAGTACAAGCATAGATTTGTTTACGTAATTTTTGTTTTGCAAATCCCATCGCAACGTGAGCCATGCCTTGCTCATTACGTCCTTGACGCACAATTAACTCGCCACTATCTTGTTCAAGGGCTTGTCCTAAACCGAGCACATTACCATGACCAAAAATCCCGAAAATACCTTCAACGAATTTTGTTACTTTGCCATCAAACTCGATATATTGGTTATCAAGGAATTTTACTAAGGCTTGTGCAACCGTTAATCTCACAGTCTTCATCTTCATCTCCTAATCAGGTTATTGAAATTTTTTGACTATATAATCACATTTCCATTTCAAATAAAATAAAAATGAAAAATAAATTTCATTTTTGTGGAGCCGATCAAATTTTTGAAATTTAAATGAGGATTTAAAGGTAAAATACCTAACATATAAATGCACTTTAGCACACCATAAATACGGCATACTATTAATGAAAAGAAGGAAAAAGAAATGCAATATACATTAATTACAGGGGCAAGCTCTGGTATTGGTTATGAAATGGCGAAACATTATGCAAAGCAAGGCGAGCCATTGATTTTAGTTGCTCGCCGTGAAGACATTTTGCAAGAACTACAACAGCAATATCCTCACACCAAGATTGAAATTATTAAAATGGATCTCTCAATGCCTGAGAATGCAAAACTCATTTTTAAACAAACGGAAGAAAAAGCATTATTTGTACATCGACTAATCAATAATGCAGGCTTTGGCGAATTTGGCGAGTTTTGTCATAGCGATTTAGAGAGAGAAATTGCAATGGTAAATCTTAATATTCAAGCATTGATGATTTTGACAAAATGCTATTTGCAACCAATGAAAGCAAGAAATCGAGGGGAAATTCTTAATGTATCTTCCATTGCTGGTTTTATGCCCGGACCACAAATGGCGGTATATTATGCAACAAAGGCATTCGTAACTTCTTTTTCAAAAGCTTTAAGCTACGAGCTAAAAGACACCAATATTCGCCTATCAATTTTGGCTCCCGGCCCAACAGATACGGAATTTGTTAAATCCGCAAATTTAGCTAACTCAAATTTATTTGAGCGCTTAAAGGCTCAAACAGCCAAAGAAGTAGCTGATTATGCTATTCAGCACTTAGGAAAAAAACTCGTCATCATTCCAAAATTCTTCAATAAGCTGTTAGCTTTTAGCGCACATTTGACACCTGATTGGCTATTATTGAAAATTGTGTCCTATATTCAAAACAAAAAATAGCTATGCTAATGACGCTGCTTTGTAACAAGTGCAAATTATTTTTAAATTGGTACCGCTCTTTCAATTAACTATAAAGCACTTGTGTGGTCACGAGTATTAGCATGACAATTCTTAGACAAAAAAATAGCAACTACGGAAGTTGCTATTTTTTCTCTAGATGATTGATTAACTCGCTTTTCTACGACGTTTTAAGGTATCAATTAATACCGCAACAACGATAATCAAACCTTTGATAATTTGTTGCCAGTATGGGTCAACACCAAGCATATTTAAGCCTTTGTTTGTTGTACCGATAATTAACGCACCGATTACACACATTGGGATTGTACCAATACCACCACTTAAAGATACGCCACCGATAACTGCCGCCGCAATCGCATCAAGCTCCCAAGCCAAACCATAAGAAGGGTTACCCGCGTAAGTACGAGCTGCTAATAATGCGCCCACTAAACCAGATAATGCGCCTGCGAAAACATAAACCCAGATTAATGTTTTAGTAGTGTTGATACCACAAATTTTCGCTGCATTTAAGTTTCCACCAACCGCATAAACATGACGTCCGAAAGTTGAGCGGCTAAGTAAGATATGTGAGCCAATAACAATCACAATATAAACTAACACTAAGCCCGGTAAACCAAAGAAATCCACATCAGAAATCCAAGTAAATGCTTCTGAAGAGGCATCAATTGGACGACCTGATGAGTAAAGTTGAGCACCACCACGGGCAATAATCATCATACCTAAGGTTGCGATAAATGGAGGAATAGAACCGAACGCAGTTAAACCACCGTTAATTGCTCCCAATAGTGCACCTAACGCAATTGAAATCGCGAAAGCAAGTAAGGCTGAACTTACTGCATCGCCCCCAGTTACGATTGACGCCGCCACAACAGAAGTCATCGCCACCATAGAACCAGAAGATAAATCGATACCTGTTGTGATAATGGCGAAAGTTACCCCGATTGCAATGATCCCGAACATTGAAACTTGTTCAATAATGCTCCAAACAGTACGAGCAGAGAAGAAACCATCAATAGATGCAGATAATGCTAAAAATAAAGCAATTAAAATAAACACCATTCCATAGGCGTTCAATATTTTTTTAAGAGTAGCATTTGACATAATAAATACCTCAATTTGTTATTCTAAGAGAAATCTTGTTACGCTTGACCTAAACCAGACGCTAATTCAAGCACACGTTCTTGGGTTAATTCTTGTTGTGGAATAATTCCTGCAATATGACCCTCATGCATTACCATCACTCTGTCACTCATTGAAAGAAGTTCTAGCATATCTGAAGTAATCATAATGATAGTCTTACCTTGTTTTGCTAATTCCACCATTAATTTATAAAGCTCAGCTTTTGCCCCAACATCAATACCTTTTGTTGGTTCATCTAAAATTAAAATATCTGGCTCAAGTAGTAACCAACGAGCCAATAACACTTTTTGTTGATTTCCCCCAGATAAATTATTGGTAATCACTTCAACATTTGGCGCTTTGATTTTTAATTTCTCTTTCTGATCGTTTGCTGATTTTTGTGCTTTTATAACTGACACCAAAAAGTTTTCCAAATAAGGTGACATTTTCGGCATGATCATGTTGTCAGTAATACTTAAATTTAAGAATAATCCTGTTAGCTTACGGTCTTCTGTTACAAAACCAATCTTATAATCCATTGCATCTAGTGGGGTTTTAATATTGGCTTTTTTGCCATGAATATAAATTTCTCCGCTATCTGCTGGTTTATATCCAAATAAGCCTTCTACAATTTCAGAACGCCCTGCACCTACAAGCCCAGCAATACCAAAGATCTCCCCTTTTCGTACTTGGAAATTAACATCATAATATTTACCTTCTCGAGTAAAGTTTTTAATTTCAAGTACAACTTCATCAGAAATATCAATACGCTCACGTTTGAACATTTCTGACATATCACGCCCAACCATCATAGAGATTAATTCATCTTTGGTAACTTCTGATGCAGGTTTAGTGCCTACATATTGACCATCACGAATAACGGTTATTTCATCAGAAACACGGAACACTTCATCTAACTTATGAGAAATAAAGATGATAGCAATTCCACGTCGTTTTACGGTTTCAATAATTTTATAAAGTTGCTCAACTTCAACTTCTGTTAATGCCGTTGTTGGCTCGTCCATAATAATGACTTTGGCATCATTAGAGACAGCAGTCGCAATCGCAACTAATTGTGCTTTTGCCACAGAAACATCTGACATTTTTGCGGTAACATCCATCGGAATTCCTAATTCGTTTAAGATTTCCTCTGCTTTACGATCCATTTCCTTTTGGTTTAAAAAGAACTTACCGCTTGTGATTTCTCGTCCAAGATAGAAGTTATCTGCGATAGTTAAATTACCCGCTGGAGAAATTTCTTGTGGCACCATTGTCAAACCAGTACGAATAGCATCAATAGGTGCACTTGGTTTAAAAGGTTTATCATCTAAAATAAGTTCTCCACCGGCATCTGGGATATAAATACCGTAGAGAATTTTCATTAGAGTTGATTTACCTGCGCCATTTTCGCCCATTAACGCATGGATTGTCCCACGTTTAACTTTTAAGTTAATGCCATCTAATGCCTTAACCCCAGGGAATGTTTTAGATACATTCCGCATTTCTAGAATGTACGGAGAACGACTCAAATCATTCATTTATAACTCCTTATCTTACAACTCAAAATCAGTTTATTTTTATTGTCGTATCAATAATTGAGGTGAGTGATGTAGAAAAGTGCGGTGTCTTTTCTTACTGTTTTAAACTATTTATATTTATCAATATATTGAGCTTTTTTATCAGGTGTAACTAATTCAAAAGGAATAAAATTAAATTTAGGTACTGCCTCACCTTTCGCCGCTTTATATGCCATTTCTGCACTAGCATACCCTTGACCTGATGCCGATTGGTAAATGGTTGCATCTAAACCTTTACCTAAATACTCTAAAGCATCAGGAGTAGCATCTAACCCAACAATCAACATATCCTTATCTGCAATGCCTTTTTTACGAGCAGCAAGCAACGCACCAATTGCCATTTCATCATTATTGCTAATTACTACATCAATTTTTTGACTACCAGATAATAAATTCTCTGTAATATCAATGGCTTTTGCTCTATCCCACTTACCTTCTTGCTTACTAAGCACTCGAATTTCAGGATGGTTCTTCAGAATATTTTCATTTCCCTCGGTACGCTTGATTTGTGCATCCCAACCCAAAGGTCCCATTAAAATAATGGCATTTGCTGGCTTACCCTTTAACTGCTCAACAATAAATTTTGCTTGCATTTCTCCACCAGTAATTTCTTCTGAGCCGACATAGCTAGCAATATATTTCATATCTTCATCTTTAGGTTTATTAGTTACCACCACTAACGGAATCTTCGCCTTTCTAGCTTTAACACCAATAGCTTTAATAATATCGCTATCTGTCGGCATAACTAATAACGCATCAACGCCTGAATCAATGAAGGTTTCAATATCACTTAGCATTCTTGCTGGATCTGAATTTGCATCTGCATAACGGAAATTAACATCAGCTTTTTCCTGATCAAATTTCTTCATGGAGTCTTGTAAATAAGTAGGATATTTATCTGATAGGCTATACATAGCAACGCCAATGGTTAAATGCTTAGCCGCAGCAATTGGAGAAAATAAAGTCACACCTAATAAAAAAGGTAATAATTTTTTTAACATCGCCTTGTCCTCTAAATAATAGCTATCAATACTGCATTATTTGATTAAGATAAAAGGGTAGGTACTGCTCTACCCTTTATATTTGTTAAAAAAGATTATTTATATTTCGCTTGATATTCTTCTTTTTTATCTGGAGTCACTAGCTCAAATGGAACCCATTTAACATTTGGCACTTTTTCGCCTTTAGCAGCTAAATAAGCCATTTCTGCACCAGTGTAGCCTTGACCTTGAGCAGATTGGAATACTGTTGCATCTAAACCTTTACCTAAATACTCTAAAGCATCAGGAGTAGCATCTAAACCAACAATAGTGATGTCTTCATCTTTGATACCTAACTTACGAGTTGCAAGGATTGCACCAATAGCCATTTCATCGTTGTTACTTACAACAACATTAATGTCTTTGTGTCCAGCTAATACGTTTTCTGCAATAGCTAACCCACGGTCACGCTCCCATTTACCTTCTTGTTCACTCGCCACTTTAATATTTTTGTGTTGTGCAAAAATTTCTTTGTTACCTTGAGTACGTTTAGTTACTGCATCTTGTCCCAATGGTCCAAGTAAAATAAGACTTTCTGCATTTTTGCCCGCTAAGGTATCAACGACGAAGTTGCCTTGAATACGACCACCTTCAATTTCATCAGAACCAACGAAACTGGTGACATACTGCATATGTTCATCATTTGGTTTACGGTTTACCACGATTAAAGGAATACCTGCTTTTTTCGCTAATACACCAATACGTTTTACTACGGTTGGATCTGTTGGAACAATAAGTAAAGCATCAACATTTTGATCAATAAAGTTCTGAACTAAATTTACTTGGATGTTTGGGTCGCTATTTGAGTCCGCTAATTTGATTTCTACATCATCATGTTTTTTATCAAAATCACGAACCGCATCTTGAAGATAGGTTTGCCATTTATCAGCAAAAGAATTCATTGGGGCACCAATAACATAATTTTTTGCTGTTACAGCTTGAGAGGTTAATAAGAGACCGCCACATAACATAGCTAATAGTGTTTTCTTCATAATAATGCTACTCCTAGAAAGTTGAGTTAATCACTACATTCTGAAATACAACTATATTCCAATTGAAGAAATATAAATTCCAAAATTAAAACAATTTGAAATAAATTGTTTAAAACAATATGTAACATTTTTCAATATATTGAGCAATGATGAAGTTAAAATTTTGTGAACAAGATCGCCTTTTTGAGCAATTTTTTTTGAAAATTAGAGCTAGATAACATTTTGAATTTATACAACAAAAAAGGTCGAGTTCTTAAACTCGACCCTTCTTAAACCATCACAAAAGTGCGGTATAAAATTACGCAATTTCTTCTACATTAATCCAGCGTTTTTCTTCGCAAGATTGTGCTATAGCATCAAGTACACGAGAAACTTTGAAGCCTTCTTCAAAGTCAGGATACATATTGCGATTATTCGCTAGACCATTGACTAAATCACGGATTTCAACGGTTTTTTGATCATTAAAACCAATACCATGACCAGCACTTACACAGAAGTTTTTATAATCTGGATGTAGTGGCCCAGTTAAAATAGTTTTAAAGCCTTGGCGAGCTGGATCTTCATCATGAATGTAAAGTTTTAACTCCGCCATACGTTCTTGTGTATAAGTAATGGTGCCTTTTGTTCCTGTAATGACATAGCTCAAGCCCATTTTGCGTCCACACGCAATACGAGAGGTTTCGATTGTACCCATACAGCCATTAGCAAAACGAACCATAGCAGTGGCTTGGTCTTCATTTTCTACTGGTAAACGTTCAGCAAGATTTTTGGGATTTGGACGATCTTTAATCACTGTTTCCATATCGCCAATCACTTTTTCAATATCACTGCCTACCAAGTATTGTGACATTTGCACAATATGTGCAGCTAAATCGCCTAATGCTCCCAATCCTGCTTTTTCACGCACACAATGCCAATCTAATGGCGTTTTATCTGATGCTAAGTAGTCTTCGTTATGGGTTCCATAGAAATGGATTACTTCACCAATTTCGCCACGTTCAATAATTTCACGAGCAAGTTGGGTGGTTGGGTTTTTGATGTAATTAAAGCCGACAAGGGTTTTTACGCCTGCTTTTTCTGCTGCTTCATACATGACTTTTGCATCAGCTGCTGTAAGTGCAAGTGGTTTTTCAGAATAAACGTGTTTACCATTCGCAATAGCAGCTAAAGCGATTTCTTTATGTAAGAAGTTTGGTGTGCAAATATCAACTACATCAACATTTGGATCTGAAACCACATCTCGCCAGTCCCCTGTTGAACGATTAAAGCCAAATTCTTGTGCCTTTTGTTGTGCAAGTTCTGGGGTTATTTCAGCTAGATACTCTAAAACTAATTCCGCTTCAAGCGGAAAAACAGTTGGTGCTTGAGCATAAGCAATAGCATGACAACGCCCAATATAACCTGTTCCAATTAAACCCACTCTGACTTTTTTCATATTAAATTTCCTTCTATTACAAAAGAAGATAGTTAAAAAACTATCTTCTTTTACATTAACTCAACTTTTTATCCTGTAACCTAATTATAGGGTTGGCATACTAAATGCAGCTTTTGATTCAATTTCTTTTTCTGGCCAACGAGTTGTCACAGTTTTCATCTTCGTATAGAAACGAACACCGTCTGGACCATAAGCATTTAATGCGCCATAAGCAGAGTCTTTCCAACCACCGAAGCAATGGAATGCCATCGGAACTGGAATTGGAACGTTCACGCCCACCATACCTGCTTGTACTTGATATGTAAATTCACGAGCCGCCGCACCATTGTTAGTAAAGATTGCCGCACCATTACCGAATTGATGTTCGTTAATAAGTTTCATTGCTTCTTGGAAGCTTTTCGCACGGACAATACCTAACACAGGACCAAAGATTTCTTCTTTGTAAATGGTCATTTCAGGGGTTACATGATCGAATAAGCAACCACCGATGAAGAAACCATTTTCATAGCCAGCAGGGAATTTATCACGACCATCAACAACTAAGGTTGCGCCTTCTTCCACACCAATATCCACATAACGTTTAACGTTATCACGATGTTGACGAGTAATTAATGGACCAAAGTCATTTTCTTTTTCGCCTTCTTTAGTTAAGCCTGAACCATAACGTAATGCTTCTACTTTTGGTTTTAACGCTGCAACTAATTTATCTGCAGTTTCATCATCAATAGTTACTGCTAAAGGTAATGCCATGCAACGTTCGCCCGCTGCACCGAATGCTGCACCTAATAATGCGTTAGCTGTTGCTTCAATATCTACATCTGGCATAACTAAGCCATGGTTTTTCGCCGCACCTAATGCTTGAACACGTTTACCATGTGCAGAACCAATCGCATGAACGTGTGCTGCTGCTGTAGTTGAACCTACGAAACTGACTGCTTTCACACGTGGATCACGTAATAAAATTTCATTATCTTGACGGTCGCCATGCACAACGTTAAATACACCGTCTGGAAGTCCAGCTTCTTTTAATAACTCAGCTAAACGAATTGATAAAGATGGGTCAGCTTTCGCTGGTTTTAAAATAAATGTGTTACCGCAAGCAAGTGCAATTGGGAACATCCACATTGGCACCATTGCTGGGAAGTTAAATGGTGTAATACCAACACAAACACCAAGAGGTTGCATTGCTGAGTGAATATCAATACCACGACCAGCTTGCTCAGAGAACTCACCTTTTACTAAGTGTGGAATACCGCAAGCAAACTCGACAACTTCTAAACCACGAGTTAATTCGCCTTGTGCATCAGAGAAAACTTTACCATGTTCTTCGGTAATTAAACGTGCTAAATCATCCCAATCACGCTCTAATAATTGTTTAAATTTAAACATTACACGAGCACGACGAAGTGGAGATGTTGACGCCCAAGCTGGAAATGCTTTTTGTGCAACTTCAACTGCTTCATTCACTTCTTCAGCAGTACTCATCATTACTTGACGAATTTGCTCACCAGTTGCTGGGTTATAAATAGGCCAAGCTTTAGTACCTTTACTTGCTACTTGTTTACCATTAATAAAGTTTAAAACCGTTTCCATTATTTTCTCCTTATGTATTTTGGATCAATTACAAAGCATTTTTGCTATGTGTCTAGGGTAGATCAATGAAATAAAATTTTCAATTCATTTCAATAAAAACGAAACATTTATTTCATTTTTGTGATCTAGATTGGATTTTTTGTTAAATCTATCTACTTAACTAAGCAAAATTTAATCGTAGCAACTCTTGGCAAATAGAAGGATTAATAAAATCGTAAATTTGTATCCCTCTAAAACTACGTTTTGCTAATTGCTGCCATAATTGGCTCGCATATTTATTTAACTGTTCTGCATAAGCATCGGGATACTGTAATTCCCCATTGGTTGCACTAATATGATTTAGCAATAACTTGTCTAAATCCACTATTCCACTTTGTTCAACTAGACTTTTAATTGCAAGGGATTTTTCTTCCAATGTCGGTCCATTCCATAAATCCTGCAACAAAATTTGGGCATTTTCATGCCAATTAGCTGCCCATAGATCTCCATTGATTTTATTTACCAACATATTTGGTGGGGCACATTCAATAGGAATAATCTTTCCAGCCGCTTGTGCAATCCTTGGCCATATTGGATTACCATCTTGTGCAATTTGTGATTTATCCCAAGCATAAAACAACGATTTATATTGCTGTACCTTGGATAATAAAGCTTCTGCATATTCAGGAAAATCATCTTTCTGCTCATTGGCATTTTGAATACGCATTAACACAAACTCTTGCGGATTTTTTTGTAAAAACTCACCGCACTTTTCAAAAATTTCCTCTGCACTAATATCGCTAATCCATTCTCGATGTGCTGCCACCATTTCCCTACGTAAACGAATATCTAAAAATCGCACGCCACAATCCAATTGCTCCGCAAGAGATAGATCTTGCGTTCGATAATAGCGCTCATAACAAGTTGATGTGGCAGAATCATGAGTACCTGGAATCATTAACTCAGTGATGCGAAGATCGGGATCACATTCTGTGATCCACCGACTTCCAACTATATTTTGGCTATTCATCACAACCACCTATTAATTCTTAGTTTCTGCTTGTTTCTGTTTCATTTTGATTAAAGTATGAGACATGAAAACAGAAATTAATGCTAGAACAGCAAGACCAAAGAAAGCACAGGCTAACACTTGTGTATCAGTTAAATAAGAGCGAATAATTTGTCCTGTTGCATCTTTTGCAGGCGATTTGACCAAGCCACCCAATACGATTGGTGCCAATAAAGCAGGGATATAACCGATAGTAATCGCGAATGACATAGCTGCTGATGAATGTTTTTTATCCACGCCCATTTCACCAATTGGCGCATAATAAACACCTCGAATCATAAAAATACAAGCAGATGCACATAACATAAGAACGACAAGCGTCCAGAACATACCAGAAGAAATTAAGCCGACTGGTGTATTATCTGGAACATAACCATCAGCATATAAAGAAATATCTGGGTGATTTGTAAAGAAGATAATGCCAATCACAGTCAAAATAACCACTAAGATAATTTGCATTACTCGCATAAAATGTGCGGTTGAAGAAAACACTTTTTCCACTAGCACAGAAGAAACTAAAGGTAACATTCTCAAGGCAATGACTACTGTGGCAAAAACCGCAGCCGCCACCGCACTTGTACCGTATCCACCTTGTAAGAAACGCGCAAAATAGGTTCCTGCTGCAACAAAGGCACCATAAATACAGAACACATTAATTCCAGCAATCCATACAACAGGTAACTTAGCCACACGAGCAACACCTTGAATAGCCTCTTTAGTGGTATTCACTTGAGTATCTTCATCTCCCACTTTTTGATCTTTAGGCACGATAAAGAATACGGCAATACCAGTAATAATCACGATAATACAGCTGGTCATCATCATCGCTTTTGGACCTACTTTATAATAGAGCATCACTGTCCATAGCAATGAAATAAGGAAGGCAAGTAAACCACGACCGAATTCAAATAAACCAAATACCATACCTTGATGTTTTTCTGTGGTAGAAATTCTTAGGGCTTTGAAGTTGGCTGGTTTAAACAACACCTCACTAAAAAATAACATGGAGAAGAAACAGGCAAGTAACACTGGCATACTTAAACCCGGAGATGAAAGTGTCAGGAATAACGAAATTCCACCAACACCAACAGTAGATAACAACATAATGGAGCGAATAGAAAAACGATCACCAACCCAGCCTAAAGCAATAGTTCCTAAAATAATAACTAGCCCTTGCATAGAGTATAAATAACCCGCTTGTTGATCGGTAACACCTAAAGCAGCAGGGAAACCACCAGGCACACTATTACGAATATCCCAGAAGGCATAAATTAATTGTGCATTGACGGTAATCAAAATGAGTTGGAAAAATGAGGCGGGGGTAAAACCATATTTTTGCAAAAAGTTGTTCATACAAAACTCCTTATTTTGGTTGATAGGATGTCTATACCACTAAATTCTGTAAAACGCCTTGTTATGTACAGCAAAAATCACATAATAAAATCAGAAATGAAAAATATTTATCAAATTCTACAAAAAATAAAATAATTATTTTGTGATCTACATTTGATTTTTATATATTTCTCATAGCGAAATTTACTAAGTGCGGTATGATTTCGGCTAAATTTTTTGAACATGATCACATAGGGGGAAAGATGAGTTATTTATTATCTAAATCACGCAAAAATAATCCAGCCGCTAATGGCGAAGTACAAAAAGTGACACCAGAAAGCGCTGGTTGGGAATATGTTGGCTTTGAAACCTACCATTTACAAGAAGGCCAAACATTAAGTTTTAACACTGAAACAACCGAAGCTTGTTTTGTTCTACTTGGTGGTAAAGCAACTATCGTAGCTGGTGGTGAAACATATAACAACATTGGTAATCGAGCAACACCATTTGAAAAAATTCCACCATATTCAGTTTATGTACCTCATCATCAACAAGTAGAAATTAAAGCTGAAACTTATTTAGAACTGGCAGTTTGTCGTGCGCCAAGTAATGGCAACTTGCCTGTCCGTTTAATTACACCAGAACAAGTTGGTGTGGAACAACGTGGTTTCGGCAACAACAAACGACTAGTGCATAATATTCTGCCAGAAACAGAAACCGCAGATGCGTTATTGGTTGTTGAGGTATTTACTGACGAGGGAAACACCAGCTCTTATCCAAGTCATAAACATGATCAAAAAGATAGCCCAAATGAAACTTACTTAGAGGAAACTTATTATCATCGTTTCGATCCACCACAAGGATTTGCGATGCAACGTGTTTATACGGACGACCGCACTTTAGACGAATGTATGGCGGTATATGATGGTGATGTGGTACAAGTACCAAGAGGCTATCACCCAGTTGCAACTATCGCGGGCTATAATAACTATTATCTGAATGTAATGGCAGGTCCTGTGCGTAAATGGAAATTCACTTGGGAACAGGATCACCAATGGGTTAACAGCCCTGCTTACGCAGATAAATTCAAATAAAATAAACAGTTAAACAAAAAGCGGAAATTGTTATCTTCAATTTCTTTTGATAGCGCCCGTGTCCACACGGGTGCTGTTATTTATCTACTTCATCTTCACATTCACAAACAGAACAAAACATCACGATAGGGCAACGCAAGCCCCTTTCACAAATAATTGATCGCATGAAAAACAATATATAATCATGATATTTTTGCGATCTCTATCGAAAAATAAGCACAAATAACTATCCAATTCAGCATATTCCACTAAAGTGCATTTAGTTTTAGCAGAGGTGTGAAAATATGAGTAGAAAATACAAAATGAAAAATCCTGATGGTGCTTACTTCGTTAGTTTTGCAACTGTATATTGGATAGATGTTTTTATTCGAGAAATATATTTTGAAGCAATTATTCAATCTCTGGAATTTTGTCGAAAAGAAAAGGGGATGATTTTATATAGTTACTGTATCATGCCAAGCCATGTCCATTTGCTATTCCAAACTAAAAATCAAAATCCGACAGAATTATTACAAAGTTTCAAACAGGTAACAGCTAAAACTATATTGAAACTAATTAAAGATAATCCACAAGAAAGTCGCAAAGAATGGCTTTTATGGATGTTTGAACGAGCAGGAAAGAAACAAGCAAATATCCAAAAATATCAATTTTGGCAACATCATAATCAACCAATAGAAATTTATTCACAAAAGTTCTTTGAAGAAAAATTAAACTATATTCATCAAAATCCTGTTACAAGTGGATTTGTTTCTGAAAGCTGGGAATGGAAATATAGCAGTGCAAGAAATTATTGTGACTTGATAGCTGTATTAGATGTTGATATAGCATATTGATTACCATGCTAGAACTCAATTTATACGAGCGATAATATTCTTACAGCTCTTATAAAAACTGGGGCACCCGTGTGGACACCACACCTGTTCGA